>LCCP01000001.1 GCA_000997945.1 Parcubacteria group bacterium GW2011_GWC2_42_12
CGCTTGGGAGCTAAAAGCGATTGATAATAAAAAATTCGCCGAATTGGCGGCGCTCTTGGTTGAAATCGGTCGAATGCTGGGCGGCTGGCAAAAACAGCTCATAAAAGAAACTCCCCCTATTACAGGAGGAGTGAGAAGATAGTAGCGGGAACGAACGAACCGATTGTTGCCGTTGAAGTTGTTGTCGAGGTAATTGAAGTTGAGCACCCACCGCCGGCCATTCCAGTTGAAGTAAGCCACGCGGCGGTTACGGTTATCGTCGAGCAAAATTATGCAAAGTATCGTCCAGTCCACCACCCCTTGAATACTCTTAGGGTTGTATTTTATTCGGGGCCTTTAGCCCGCCAATACTTTGCACCGAGTATCTTCTTTTTCGGATTTACTAAAAATACTCTACCGGAAGCCGTGGCCGCCGATACTCTAATTCTTAGCAATACGAGATGCGGTTGCCTGAAGCCGTGGCCGCAAGCATAATGCCCATCTGCTGGCATTATATCAAAAAATCAAAATTTTAAACATAAAAAAGACCCGCATCCAGACTTGAAGCCTAAATGCGGGGAAATGCGAAGTGCCGAGGGGCCAGAACCCAAGAAGGACAAAGGGCTCAAGCAACCGAGGGCAACTCGCTGGAACGAACGAACCGATCGCTGCCGCGGAAGTTGCGGTGGAGGTAACGGAAGTAGAGCACCCACCGCCGGCCATCCCAGTAGAAGTAAGCCACGCGGCGGCCACGGCCACCGTCGAGCAAAACTGTGCGCGGCATAATGAAGTAGTGCTTGCCACGAGACTCAACCGGGAAAATTTCCTTTCCCTCTTCCTGCTGCTTAAGCTTGGCTGCAGCAAACCCCAAACTGCCGTAAGCGTTGCCCTTGCGAGCGAGCATGGTGTCGCCGCTAATGTAAGTTTCACCCGCCTGAACCGGGCCGGAAGAATAATCCAGATTGGCGAGGTTGATGTCGCCTTCCGGATCGTCCTTCGTTACCTGCCAACCGCTGGGAACCAGACCGGAGTTTTGAGCGCGAACCGGGGTGACAATACCGCTGGCTTTCTTGGCGAATCGGACGAGTAGAGCGATCATCTCGTCTTCCAGCTCCGTACCCGGATAAGCCAAGGCGACTTGGAACAGAGCGGTGTCTATTCCGGCTTTGCGAGCGGCCGCGTTAATGCGGTCGCCGAGTTTTGCGACCTGCGGGTCGGAGGGTCCATTTACCGATGGGGTTAATGTATTCATTAGCGTCATCTTTCTATTTGTTTGGTTGTTGTTTTTTACCGCGACGACCATCATCGCAGCTTACAGAAAACTTATTTCAAATTTCCTAAAAGCCACGATGATCACCAAAATATTGGCTAAATTTAAGGTACGAAACTAAACCTTATTATATACCATAAAATTTAATTTATGTCCAGCATTTTAGGTAATTTATGCTAATATTAAACAAAAAGTCAAAAATAAAAGACGGAACTTAACCGCCCTTATTTTTATGGTTATTTTATACAAAATTAAAATCTCTTTAACCACTTTAAAATCACGAAGGCGATCAGGCCGCCTAAGACCGCCGTGGCTAATTGCGGCCAGCTCATCATATTGGCCACCGCCGCGGCCAGTTCCTTCTTTAAAAGCAATTTTGTTATCCAGTTCACGCTTAAATACAAGAAAACAAATTTTAAAATTGCGCCTAACATAACCCCCAGCCAATAACCTTTGCCGCTGTTTTTGGCTTGGTTATAAAACCAATCAATAGTTAAAATAAAAATGGCGTTACTAATCATAATAAACGGTACGACCGGAGCCAGGATTGCGGGCAAGAGCCCGCCGGCTAAAGCCATTAAACTGGGAACTAGAGCCACGACTAAAGCGCTCCTGATGCCCACTAAAAACAAAACTAAAATCAAAATCGCGTTGATGATCGGGCCGGTCAACCATTGCCAATGAATAAAAAACGGCAAAGCCGTAGCTAGGCCGGCCAAACCGACAAACTGCGTTAAGCTCTGAACATTAACTCTTGCTAATGTTTCTTCTTTGATAATTTCCATAAAAAATAATTTATTGGCTTAACTTGCTGGACAAGGATATTGGTTTTGAGCGCATACGAAATTGTAGTAATTTTTGTAATCAAAAATTACCCAAATTTCGTCTTAAGTGAAAAACCAATATCCTTGTCCAGCGATTTTTAATAATATAATTATTTTAAAATCATACCTAACTCCTCTTCTTGTATTTCGTATATAAAACTTGATTTTCCAATTTGCCTTTGGTTTTAAACCAGCGTAAAACTTCAACCGCTTCTTTATTATCATGCGCTCTTCTAATCTTACTCTTAGCGTCGATCTTATATAACGCCTCTAACCTTTTCTTTCTAATCGCCGCCGTGGTGGGAATCGGCTGACCGCCGCCGCCAATACAGCCATCCGGACAAGCCATCACTTCAATATAGTCATAATCCCGCAAATTATCCAACGCCGATTTAATATTACCAATGCCATTTACTACCGCCACTCTGAATTTTTTATCGCCCATCATCAGCTCCGCTCTTTTTACGCCGGCTAAACCACGCACCTCCTTAAATTTAATCCGAGAATTACAAAATTTTGTTTTTAACTTTTCCGCTTTAGTAAAACTGCGGCAAACCGAATCTTGCGCCGTTTGCGTTAAATATTCAGCCGTCCTTAAGGCCGATTCCATCACTCCCCCGCTAGCGCCATAGATGACCGCGGCCCCGCTAGCCGCGCCCAGAGGATTATCGGCCGGCAAGGGCTTTAAATCCATAAAATCAATCCGATTCTTTTTAATCAAATAAACTAACTCACGGGTAGTTAAGCAATAGTCAACCGGCCAATTGCCGCCAATTTTTAATTCTCGGCGGCTAGCTTCAAACTTCTTGGCTGTGCAGGGCATGATGGAAACGACCATGATATTTTTTGGCTTGATTTTCATCTTCTCGGCCCAATAAGTTTTGATAATGCCAGCGCTATGAATCTGCGGACTCCTCGCCGTCGTTAATTTGGGTATTAAATCCGGCCGAAAAAATTCCACATATTTTATCCAGGCCGGGCAGCAAGAAGTAAACATGGGCAAGCCGTTCTCCATAACTCCAGTTTTTAAACTGGGACTAGGGAGACCAAGACGAAATTCTTTCATTCTCCCAATTAATTCTTCGGCTTCAACCATGGTAGTAATGTCGGCGCCGAAATTCACGTCAAAAACATAATTAAATCCCAATTTTTTTAAGGCCGCCACTACCTGGCCGGTCATGACTTCGCCGCCTTTAGCGCCGAACTCTTCGCCAATACTAACCCTGATTGACGGCGCGAATTGCGCTACCAATATTTTAGATTTATTTTTTAAAGCTTTTTCCACCAATGACCAATGGGCTTGCTCTTGCGCCGCGCTGACCGGGCAATATAAGGCGCACTGACCACAATAAATACAGTCAGATTTCTTTTTCCGCTTGTTGATTAAAGCGAAGCCATCCCTCTCGGTCACGGGCACGACTTCTTGCGTAATTCCTTTGCCCCTAAGTTCTAAATAATTTATTTTCTGTAAAGTATTGCAGGCTTCCACGCAATTACGGCAATCAATGCATTGGCTGCCGTCGATTTCCACGGCGTTGGCAAATTTATAGATTTTTCTCTTGCTCTTGCGATCTTTAAAAGTAGTAATTTCAATCTTATGCTTATCGGCCAACTCTAAGAGCGCGCAATTAAAACGCCGGATGCAAGTCGGGCATCTTTCAATATGTTCGGCGAAGATCAATTCAATATTTAAATTGCGCGAACGTTTAACCCTGGCCGTGTCGGTCCTGATAATCAGGCCATCACAAACTTCAGTTGAGCAGGAAGTAACTAGATTTTTACAGCCGGAAATTTCCACCACGCAAATCCGGCAATTGGCCTTAACCGGAAAATCATCATGCTGGCAAAGGCCGGGTATAATCACGCCATTCTCGCGCGCCACCTGCATAATGGTTTTACCGGACTGACAACTTATTCCCTTGCCATTTAAATTTATTTTAATCTTTTTACTCATACGAACATAAAACAAATTGCCTTGGCTAAGCTTGTTTAAATTTTCGAACGAGGACTGTTTGAGGCCGCCACAGGCGGACGAGTTCCGCAGGAGAAAATTTAAACAAGTTTAGCCAAAGCTCTCGAATCCTTAGAGATAAATATATTACATCGCTTTACTTTTCGCCTCCATCTCCGGCAAAACATTTTCCATAAAACTTTTGATCGGTATAACCACCGAGCTGCCCAGAGCGCAAAAAGAAGTATCGGCCAAATTGTCCAACAAATTATTAAACAAAGTCCAATCTGCCTTTTCCGCCAAAAAAATTTCGCGCAGTCGATATATCCCCTCGCGGCAAGGAGTGCATTGACCGCAAGACTCATCAATAAAAAAATCGAGCCAACCGGCAATAATTTTTTTATAATTATTTTTAGCTAAGCTATAAATCGTGATTGAGCCGGCGCCCTCTACCGGCCTTTTTAACTGCCGGCTATTTAGCGCTTCGCCTGACATATCGCCCCCGACTAAAACAAAAAAATGAAAGCTCGGATAGTTTTTAGTTTGCTTGAGCGTTTTTTCAATGGTAAAACTAGCTGGTAGTTCATAAACCCCTTCATACGGGCAGTCTCCGGCTATATCATAAAATCTCTTATTGTCATACTGGCCGGAATTAACCAAGCTAATATTATAGAAAGTTTCAACATTATTTACGAGCGTTGGACATCCCCAGAGGCCGGCCGTCACCGGAAAGGGTGGCTTTAATCTAGGTTCAATTCTTTTACCTTCAATCGCGTTTAAAACCGCGCTTTCTTCGCCGCCGACATAACCGGACTGGATGGGCTTAACAAATATTTCAATGGCCGAGTCTTTGATCAGCGCGGCTAATTTTTTATTATACTTTTTGTTATAACTATAATTCAAAAATAAATAGCCTTTTTCTGCCAAAAAAAAATCAATGGCAATTTTCAGGCCAGCAATTACTTTTTCCGCGTAATTTTCCAAAATATAGCCATCCTTGGTTAACCCCGGTTCGCCTTCGGCCGCATTACAAACGACATAGCATTTTCTTCCGCCGACTTCTTTATCCGCCAAAGCTTCGGCCACGGCGGACCACTTCTTGGCCACGGAAAACCCCGCGCCGCCGCGCCCGACCAAATTGGCCTTCCTAATTTTGTCTAGAATCTTGTCCATAAATAATTAATTTTCATTTTTACTGCCAAATTAAAAAAATAAAATTTCCAATTTGCAATTTTCAATTCTTAATGAATTTTCAATGCTCTAATTTTCAATTGAAAATTGGTCATTGTTTGAAAATTGCAAATTGCAAATTGAAAATTTTATATACTCCCAAAAAATTAACTAAATTAACCGATTCTTTCCAATATACTCGCATAGATCCGCTAAGCGGCAGGAATAGCCCCACTCATTATCATACCAAGAAATAATTTTTAACATGTCGCCGTCGATGACTTTGGTTAAAGGCAAATCCACGATCGCGCTGGCCTGATTACCGATAAAATCGGACGACACCAACGGCTCCTCGGTCGCCGCTAGATAACCCTTGTAGTCGCCAGTCGCGGCCTTTTTCAGCGCCTCGTTAACGGCTTCAACCGTCACCGGCTTTTCTGTAATATAGACCGTATCGCAAAGCGACACGACCGGCGTCGGCACTCTAAAAGACAAACCGTCAAATTTACCGGAGAGCTCCGGTATGGTCTTAATCACGGCTTTAGTCGCGCCGGTGGTGGTGGGCACGATATTGACGGCCGCGGCGCGAGCGCGGCGCAAATCCTTATGCGGCCCGTCCACTAAATTCTGATCAGCCGTATAAGAATGAATCGTGGACATGATGGCTTTTTTAATGCCAAAATTATCCGAGATTATTTTCGTCACCGGCGCCAAGCAATTAGTCGTGCAAGAAGCCAGGGAAATAATTTTATCATATTTATCTAGATCTTTTTCATTAACCGACAAAACAATAGTTTTAATGCCGTCATCCTTGGCCGGCGCGGACAAAATAACTTTCTTGGCTCCGGCTTGTAGATGTTGTTCGGCGCCAGCCGCGTCCAAAAATCTTCCGGTACACTCCAGAACTATGTCCACTTTCATTTCGCGCCAAGGCAGCTTAACCGGTTCTTTCTCGGCCAAAACTTTATACTTTTTCCCGCCAACCACTAAATTATCAGCTTCAAAACCGACCTTCTTTTCATAAATCCCATAGCAACTATCATATTGGAGTAAGTGCGCTAGCGTCTTGGTGTCGGTCAAATCATTGATAGCTACGATGTTAACCCCGTCAAATTGCTTCGCACCGGCAGAGCCGGATTTGACGAGGTGAACGCCTTTCTTGTTTAACAGCGCTTTAAAAGCGGCTCGGCCGATCCGGCCGAAGCCGTTAATGGCAACATTCATATTGTTTTCAAGTTAATAATTATGAAATTATTATATCATAAATAAGCCCCCTTTAACAAAGGGAGTCTAAATAAAACAAAAAAACAGCTCTAAACTGCTTAAAATAAATACCTATTTTTTTCTTTAGTTCACCGTTCGTGAGATTGCCGCGCCTGCTCGCCTCGCTGAAATTCCGGCAAAGCGGTCCGGTAGGCAGGCTCCTCGCAAAGACAAATCAATTTTCTTACTTCTTCACCCCGTCAAATAATTTTGCATCTGCAAAATTAGCGCGAAGCGCTATTTGACGGGGTAAACTTCTTAATTCTTAATTCTATTCGCCTCCACCTCAACCGCGCCGCCGGGCTCGCCGTTGGCCGCCTCAAAATAAACGCTGACCGTCTGTTTTAAAATATGGTGGGCCACCACTCGGCCTTTCCTGCCCTCGAACTTAATTTCGCTGTCCAGGGGCGGAAGTTTCTCGGCTAGTTTCTTATAGCCGGCTTCTTCAAAAGATAAGCAGCACATCAGGCGGCCGCAAATGCCGGAAATTCTCTCCGAGCCGCGATGCGCGCATTGCTGCAGCCTAAAAACCGCCCGCAACAAAGCGGCCGGCCGCAATGGCCAAAATCGCCGCAGAATCTGGCTTCATCGCGAATGCCGATTTGCTGCAACCTTATACTCCGGCCGAAATGCTTAGTTAAATCTTTTACTAGATCCCTGAAATCAACCCGGGAATCGGCAATAAAGGGGAAAGTAATTCTTAGATTATCAAAAGAATAATGCACATCCACTAATTTCATTGGCAGTTGATATTTTTCAATAACTCCCTTGCAATAGGCAAAATCATTTTTCTTTTGCCTGGCGTCGGGCAGTTTCTCAAAATCAGCCGCTGCCGCCTTTCTTATAACTTTCTTTACGGCCACGGCGGCCGGATCCGCGGAGCCGGCCGTTGCTTTTTTGGCTGTTTCATCCATGGCCGGCAAATCAATAAAACCCATTACCCTGCCCAATTCCAGACCCAATTCGGTCTTAACAATAACTTGATCGCCAACGCCCAAAGCCAAATCGGCCGGATCAAAATTATATTTTTTATCCCAAGAGGCAAATTGTACCTGAACTACTTTCATATGATAATTCTCAGGGGCAAGCGGCTGAAATAAATAATTTTTGAAGCGAGGACTGACCGTTCGGCCGACCTTTTCTCTGTTCATATCCGTAGCGAAAAAATTATTTATTTCAGCCGCTTGCCTATCGGTTACAAAAAACTCTATCATTATTTACAGACTATACCTGATAAACTTTTCCACTTTCACTTCGCCTAAAATATCCTGAACTTTCTTTTCATCATCTTTAATATACTCCTGTTTAACCAAGCAAACTTCTTCGTAAAATTTATTTAACTTACCAATCATAATTTTATCAATCATCTTCTCCGGCTTGCCTTCTTTTACGAGTTGCGCTTTATAGATTTCTTTTTCTTTATTTAACTCTTCGACTAAAACGTCTGCCGGTCTGATATATCTTGGATTAGCGGCGGCAATCTGCATGGCTATTTCATAAGCGATATCGCTTTGGCCTTCTTTATCGAGCGCCGCTACTACGCCGATTTTTCCGCCCAGATGCGAATAAACCGCTACCGTACCGGCTGAATTTAGCATCTCATATTTCTTAATAGCCAATTTCTCGCCGATGACGCCGCTTAAAGCGTCAAGAGTATCTTTAACCGTAGGGCCGCCCATGTTTAAAACCATTAGTTCGGCCAAGTCTCTCGGCTGTTGAGCCATGATTAATTTCATGATCCGCTCGGCAAACTCTTGAAATTTTTCATTTCTAACCACGAAATCGGTTTCGGCGTTTATTTCTACGATATAACCGGTCTTAGTGTCGCCGCTTAAAGCAACTTTAATTAGGCCTTCGCCGGCCTCGCGGCCGCTCCGCTTAGCCGCCTTAGCCATGCCTTTTTTCCTTAAAATTTCCAGGGCTTTTTCAATGTCGCCGCCGGCTTCTGCCAAAGCTTTTTGGCAATCAACCATGCCGGCCCCGGATCTTTCGCGTAATAATTTTAATTTCTCCATAATATGAAGCTGTCATTGCGAGGAGCGCCTTTAGCCCCGGGCTTGACCCGGGGGACGAAACAATCTCACGGACAAGAAGTTTAAGCTAAAATGGAAAATTTTGTTGCAATTCGCTATATGTGAGATTGCTTCGCTCCACTTCGTTTCGCTCGCAACGACAGAGCTGTATTATTATTTATTTTCTTTATTCGCGCTCATGGCCCTGCCTTCTAGAATCGCCTCTTTTACTAATTCCATTACCAGCTTAATGCCCTTGGTCGCGTCGTCGTTAGCCGGAATTATATATTTAACTCCGTCCGGATTAACATTAGTATCGCAAACCGCCACCACCGGAATCTTTTTCTTGATGGCTTCGGTAAAAGCGGTTTTTTCTTTTTTAATGTCCCAGATGAAGATAACATCAGGAGTTTTTGTTAAACTTACCAAACCGCCGACATTAGTTTCCAGCTTAGCAATCTCGCGGTCAAAATCCAGCCGTTCTTTTTTAGTGTATTTATCCAGCTTGCCGCTGCTCCTTTTTTCCACTAAATCCTTGAATTTTTTAACTAGGTTTCTGATGACGGCAAAATTGGTTAAAAAGCCGCCCAGCCAGCGCTCGCTTACATACGGCATGTTTATCTCCATCGCGATTTTCTTCAGCGCGTTCTTAACCTGCATCTTAGTGCCAACCAATAAGATTGACTTGCCTTCGCTGGCCTGCTTCTTTAAATATTCCAAAGCTAGAGCCAGCTTGGTTTGAGTTTTCCTTAAATCAACGATGTGGATGCCCTTTCTTGAACCAAAAATAAAAGGCTCCATTTTCGGGTGCCATTTTGAAGTGCGATGCCCAAAGTGCATACCGGCCTTAAGCATCTCTTCAATTGAAGGTGTTTTCATAGTTTTTTTCCTTTTCTCCAGCCCCAGTTTTTGCGGAAAAAAATAAATTAACTTCTATTTAAGCTGTTTGGACATTAATTTTTAGTTTATCGTTTTTCCACGAAAACTGGGGCTGGATTAGCCTCTACTTCAAATCGCCCCGTCCGCCAGCCGGCGGATGCGAGACAAGGAAATTTATGAAGTAATGAGAGATTAATAAATTATTTAAAATAGCTACATCAGCTATTAAAATAGATTATAACATTATTTTAAATCTGTCAACTAAAATTTCTTAACCTGTTAGAAAATATTTTCTAACTGGGCTTGCCAAAAATTATTTCTTATGTTAATCTAAAATCTGTTGAATATAATAGCTTGAAAATTTCATTGAGGATTTTTCGTTCTTTTAGAATGGCGCGCGAAATGGCTGAAACGCCGGATCCCTCTCTAACAAGCAGGTTTCGGGTTCAAATCCCGACGCGCGTCGATCCTAATTTTTGGGTAGTTTGGGATAATCCCGAAGGCAAACAAAGAAACCATCGCGACAGGTTAGCACGCGTTTGCCTCATGTGGCATGTAGTCATGTGGCTACCCAAAATTCAGCAACGGTGATTCGTGTGACATCCAACCGTTCTCGCCGAAAAAATCTAAAGAACGGAGCTTGCCAGTCTCACCGTTGCCTTAATTTCAGGCAAGAGTATTGATGTCGAACTGTCTGTCGTAGTAAACGGCGCTTGGCCGCCCGGGCATGTACGATGGATAACCGCCACTTGCTCTTGCCTGTTCCATTCGCGAGCGTTGAAAAGCAGACACTATGTCCTTAGGACAGGGTGCGCAACATGCGAGGACGAAGTAGTTTGATTCAGCGCTCGCCTCCTCTATAAAATTTTCAAGCCGAAAAATCGTAAAAATTATTTTATATTTTATGAAGAAAGACCTCCATCCCAAATATTATTCGGAAGCCAAAGTAACTTGCGCCTGCGGTAACGCGTTCACCACCGGCTCAACCTTGCCGGAGCTTAAGGTAGAAATATGTTCAATCTGCCATCCCTTCTACACCGGCAAACAAAAGTTAATTGATAGCGCCCGCCGCGTGGAGAAATTTAAAGCCAAAGTTGAAGCCAAAGCCAAAACTAAAACTACCCATAAGAGCAAACGAGCCAAACTCGTGGCCAAAACCAAAGCTAAAGCAGATAGAAAAACCGAAAAAAAGTAGCCATTTAAAACGGTTATTCTTTTCGTTGTGCTATAATATGCTTATAGCATAGCCGGAGGAATAACCGTTTTTTAATGTCATTGCGAGGAGGAGCGACAGCGACGACGCGGCAATCTCTGGTTAAAAAGTACTAAAAATTTGAGCGGTAATAAAATTATTAAAATATTTTGACCAGAGATTGCTTCGCCGTCTTGAGTACAAGGACGGCTCGCAATGACAATGATAATTATGTATTCGGCTATTAAACAAAAATTTAAAGATTTAGAGAACCGGCTAAGCGATGCGGCTGTAATCTCCGACCCGAAAAAGCTTAAAGAAATCTCCAGACAGTATAATGGGCTCAAAGAGATGATTGGGTTAATTTTAAAATTGGAAAAAAAACAGATCCAACTAAGCCAAAATGAAGAAATGATTAAATATGAGTCCGACATCGAGCTAGTAAAAATTGCCAAAGAGGAAATTCTAGGATTAAAACGGCAAAGCGAAGAATTAACCAATCAAATTGAAGCCGAACTCCACCCGGCCGACCCGAATGATAAAAAGAACGTCATTATGGAAATTAGGGCGGGCGCGGGCGGCGATGAATCGGCTCTATTCGCCGCCGAACTATTCCGGCTGTACTCAAGATTCGCCGAACGGCAGGGCGCCAAACTGGAAATCCTCTCAACCAACCGCATCGGCATCGGCGGCTACAAAGAAATTATTTTCTCCATCGCCGGCCAGCATATCTATGGCGACCTGAAATATGAAGCCGGCACGCACCGCGTGCAAAGAGTGCCGGAAACGGAAAAAGCCGGCCGCGTCCATACTAGCGCCGTAACCGTCGCGGTCATGCCCGAAGCCGAAGAAGTTGATCTGGAAATAAAACCGCCAGACATTAAAATTGACACTTTTTGCTCTTCCGGGCCGGGCGGACAAAGCGTTAATACGACTTATTCGGCTGTCAGAATCACCCATCTGCCAACTAATTTAGTCGTTACCTGCCAAGACGAAAAATCACAGCATCAAAACCGTGAACAAGCCCTGCAAATCTTACGTTCTCGGCTCTTAGCCAAAATGGAGGCAGAGAAACGCGCCAAGGAATCGGCCGAAAGAAAACAACAAATCGGTACGGGCGATCGCAGCGAAAAAATTCGCACTTATAATTTCCCCCAGGATCGCTTTACCGATCATCGCCTGAAACAGAATTGGCACGGCCTCAGGAGGATTATGGACGGCGATATTGGGGAAATTATTAAAGCGCTTAAAAAAGTGACGAAATAATCAAATAAAGTTAAAAGTGTAAATATCAAAATGTAAAATGACAGTGTAAAATTAAAAGTTAAAATAATTTTACATTTTTAATTGTCATTTTTATTTTTGCATTTTTCATTTTCAATTATTCCATGACTATATCAGAATCTCTTAAGTTGGCCTCAAGCCAATTAAAGACAGGCCACATTAATAATCCGCATCTTGAGGCGGAAATTTTATTATCCGCTGTTTTAAAGAAGCCGCGCGAATTTATTCTGGCTCATGGAGAAGTACTACTGTCAAAAAAACAAATCACCAAATACCAGCGACTGCTTAAAAGACGGTTCGAGAGCGAGCCGATCGCTTATCTAATCAAACATAAAGAATTCTACGGACTGGATTTTATAGTCAACAAAAATGTCTTAATCCCCCGCCCGGAAACGGAATTACTGGTGGAAGAAACATTAAAGCTCATAACTCGTAGCTCGTCAACCTCGGCAAGCCGAAGGCCCGCTTCGACGCGTCGAAAACGAGGCGAGCGAGACGGGCAACCAGCAACTCTAATTGATGTCGGTACTGGTTCAGGTTGTATTATCATTACTCTGGCGAAATTATTGGGTCAAGAATTAAGAATTATGAATCATGAATTATGGGGAATTGATATTTCGGCTAAAGCTTTAGCCGCGGCTAAACAAAACGCCAAAATCCACGGAGTCGGCAAAAAAATAAAATTCCTCAAAGGCAATTTACTAAAACCAATTATTGATAATTCAAAATTCGTAATTAGTAATTCTAAATTCGTAATTCTGGCTAACCTGCCTTATGGCTGGCCGGCCTGGAAAAATAATTACTCCCTGAATACTATCGGCTTGAAATTTGAACCTAAAATCGCGCTGTTTACTAATAAGCAAGGACTGGGGCTTTATGAAAAATTATTTCGACAAATTAAGGGGTTGCGAGCCGCGAGTTGCAAGTTACGAGATATCCGCGTCTTATGCGAATTCGATCCGCGGCAAACCACGGCCATCAAACGACTTATCCAACGCGAACTACCTGAAGCTTGCTTGCAAATAAAAAAAGACCTGGCCGGTCTTAATCGTCTAGCAATTATAACTTTATCTTGCTAATGAACGGATAACGTTAAATCCGGCTTATCGCCTATTGAGTTGTGGTATTAATTCCGGCAGTGCCAGCTTTGGAGGTTGATTCTAGAAAGTAGCTGATTTTATATTGAGTAGTATCGTTGGAAAAATAAAAATAACAAAAATTCGTCTGACCAGCGGTAACTACGCCATTAGCATCATGCGCTGGCTCCATCGCTGGCCAAAGCGGATCTACCGGTATGTTCACCAACACGCCATCGTCCAATAATGCTTTTCCCACATAAACAGTACTATCATCGGCTGTTAAACACTCGCCGGAGATTGACAGCGGATAACCGGTTGGAGAATCATTCAAATACATCACCAGGGCTTTCTTGATGGTATTAATATCCTGCGCCCTAACCGCGTCTCTGGCGCCCATTCTGGCGCCGTTGAAAGCTACTACGGCCAAAGTTGACAATAAACCGATAACCGCGATAACTACTAACAACTCAATCAAAGTGAAGCCCTTAACCCTGATTAATAACTTATTCATATTATTGTTGATTACGCCCCTAAATTACAGTTTCCCTGGGGTAATTTTAATAACCTGTCATTATTATACCAGTTTTAAAATTATAGTAAAAGGGCCGGCTAATTATAATAAAAAGTCGCTCTGAATTCAGAACGACTTTTTATTATATCAAGTCGGCGATAAAGTTATTTCTTTGCTTCCGCGGGTTTAGCCGGCTTATCTCCTGGTTTGGCTTCTTTCTTAACTTCTGGCTCTTGGCCCTCGGCTACTGGCGCGCCTTCGGCCGGCGCGGCTTCAACCGGCTTCGGCGCTTCCACTTCAACCTTAGTTTCAACCACGCCAATCACGGCTTCGTTAGTCGCGCTGGCCAATTCTACGCCTTGAGGCAGGATTAAATCATGCAATCTGATAAATTGATCAAAATTTTCTAATTTAGAAATATCAGCTTCAATGTGGCTGACCAAGTCTCCGGGCAAGCAGCTAACTTTAACCATATCCATATTCTTCACCAAGGTTCCGCCCAAATCCTTCACCGCCTTGGCTTCGCCGACAAAATGCAAAGGAATTTCCGCGGAAATCTTCTTGGTCATATCCACCCGATAGAAATCAATATGGATAATATTATCAGTCAAACCGTCTCGCTGAATGTCTTTAACAATAACTTTAACCTCAGGATCGCTGCCAATCGACAAATCAACCAGGTTAAACTCGCCGGCTATGCGGAAAGCTTTGGCAAAATCGTGTTTTTTCACTTTGATGCTCTTATTGACCGCGCCGGAACCATAAATAACCGCCGGAATAAAACCGCTCTCTCTAACGGCCTTGGGCTTACCATTAGTTTGATTGCGCGGTTCGGCTTTCAATTGTACTTTAGTTTTCATGCAATTGTCTTATTAATAATTTATTTTTGATCTAATAGCTATGCTTTCTATAACGCCGACTAACATCAAACTGGAAACCAGGCCGCTGCCGCCATAACTTAAGAAAGGCAAAGAAATTCCCACAACCGGCAAGATGCCCAGGTTCATACCAATATTAATAAACATTTCAATAAAAATCAAGCTCAGGGAGCCCAAAATAAAAAAAATGCCAAAGTCATTATTAACTCTTTTTAGGTGATAGAGGCAGCGATAAAAAAATATACCAAAAAACAATAAAATTAGCAAGACCCCGGAAAACCCGAGCTCTTCGGCCACCACGGCGAAAATAAAATCCGTCTGGGCTTCGGGCAGAAATTTCAACTGTGATTGCGAGCCAAAACCCAAACCGCGGCCGATTAAACCGCCGGCGCCAACGGCAATAATCGCCTGCGAGACATTATAGCCTTGATTCAAAGGATTAAAGGAAGGATTTAGAAAAGTCACGATTCGCTCTTTTTGATAATCCTGCAAGGCGAAATACCAGGCGCCGGAAAAAACTACAGCCAGAATCAAGCCGATAATCAAAAAATATTTTCTGTTAAAACCGATTAAAACAATCAGGGACAGCCAGGTTAAAAATAAAATAAAAGCCGAGCCGAAATCGGGTTGAGCTAAGACTAAAATGATGAACAATAAAACGCCGCTACCGGAAATCAACAAGCGCTTGAATTCTTCGGTTTTAGGCGAAGCCGAGGAAAAATATTTTGCCAAAAACAAAACTAAAATAAATTTTATGAATTCCACCGGCTGAAGATTAAAACCGGCCAAACTATACCAACCCTTAGTGCCGCGGATAGTTTGCCCAAAAAATAAAACCCCAATTAATAAAACCAGTCCCAAAACATAAAGATGCTTGCTATAGCTTCTTAAGCTATGATAATCCGAACCGGCTAATAAAAAAAGCAGTATCACGCCTAAAATAACAAAAACAATCTGTTTCTTAAAATTTAATAAATCCAGTTGTGAGCTGCCAAGCGCCACGCTATAAATTTCCGCCAAACCGAAACAAACCAATAGAATAACAGCGGTAAAAAGAATCCAATCAAAATTTTTGAAGTAGAGTATTAGCTTGTTGAACATCAATCTAAATTACCAATGACAAATGTCAAATCAATGTCAAATGACAAATTTTAAATATGCTTTTGACATTTAGGTTTGAAATTCTATTTGTCATTAGAAATTGGTCATTTGTCATTTTAAGTTACTTCTCCTGCCCGACTCCGCCTTCATACTTAATGTAAATATCATCTTTCATGATATTAATCTCCGGAACTATTTCCACTCTATCAACCTGGCCGATATCGCCAGGCCAGCTCAATTCCACAAATCTTTTCTGTCCGGACATGAAATCATTTAAAATATAATGGTTGATATTGGCCAGTTCTCCGCTCCTGAAAAGCAAAATAGTAAAACCGGTTTCCCAAAAATTAAAAGCCGTATTATTAATCGCGTTAAAACTCAACTGATTTAAATTTAATTTCTCGGACAAGGGGCTCAAGCCGGCCGGCGTAAATTTTATATCGGCGCTAGAAATAGCCAAATGTTTTTTATAGTAATCATGCCAATCCGGAATTTTATGCGGACTAATCCTCTGCCACTTAATATTTTCCATCACTAGCGCCGCGGACGGCGGCGGGGAGTCAAAATCCTGGGCCAGGGCAAAAAGATATTTCGGTTCCAGGGGCAAAATATAACTATGTTTTTTCTCCGTTTGACGCCCTTCGGCTATAAAATAGTAATCAAATTCCACCCACCAGGCCGGATTGTCATTCCTAATTTGGGCGTAAAGATCATATTTTTTATCAGTTGATCTAAGAACTCCGACCGGGCTAACAACCAATTCTCTAGCGCTAATCTGCAAAATATAATTATGTCCAATATTATTAATTTCCACCAATTGCTTGGCCAACAACTGATCTTCGGCCATGCCGCGGGCAAGGTAATAGGCAAAGCCGTAAATAGTATAAGTCCAAGAAACCGCGGCCGTTAAAATCAAAAAACCGTATAAAATCCTTCTTAATAATTGCTTATGTTCAACATACCATAAGCCGGCTTCCAATTGCTTAGTCGTAATGCCTTCTGGCCCGGTATAATTTCTAGTTGCGGCCTCTAATTTATTTCCTCTGTCTTTTTCTCCGCCGGCTGGCTGATTATTTTGCATGTTATTCATGCCTTTATTTTAACATAAACAAACCTTTTACACCAAATTGCGTTAAATATTTATCTATTTCCCCTCTTGTCAGTTACCCTTTTTTTTGCTAAAATTAAGGTATGAAAATAAGCCCAAAATGTCGGCTTGATTTTTATGTTTAAGTAGCTAATATTAAAAGAAATATTCCCTGGCTTAAATTACACTCTGGGGATAAATTTAATCAATATTATGACCGACAAAAAGTTAGCGAAAAAGCCAGCCGCGAGTTCCTACGATGCCGAGTCTATTACCGTGCTGGAAGGACTGGAACCGGTGCGCAAAAGACCTGGCATGTATATCGGCTCGACTTCAGCTTCTGGCTTGCATCACCTGATTTGGGAAGTGGTTGATAATGGCATTGATGAAGCCATGGCTGGTCATGCAACTCTAATCACTGTCATCTTATTAGATAATGGTCTGGTTGAAGTTTCCGATAACGGCCGCGGCATTCCGGTCGGCATCCATAAGGTTACCAAAGTTTCGGCCCTGGAAACCGTTTTAACTAAACTGCACGCCGGCGGTAAATTCGGCGATGGCGGCGGTTATAAAGTTTCCGGCGGTTTGCACGGCGTAGGCGTTTCCGTAGTCAACGCTCTAAGCGAATACTTAAAGGCCGAGGTGCACCGCGAAGGCAAGGTCTGGCTGCAGGAATACGAACGAGGCAAACCGTTAAAAAAAGTTAAGCCGATCGGCAATTCAAAAAAGACCGGCACGATTATTACTTTTAAACCGGATTCGCAAATCCTTGAGGAAACCGAATTCAATTGGGGCACGATTCTCGATCGCTTAAGGCAGCAGGCCTATTTAACCAAGGGCATAACCATTGAAGTGGCCGACCGCCGGAAGAATCATCGCCAAAAAAATTATAAATTTTATTTTGAAGGCGGCATCAAGGCCTATGTAAAATCGCTAAACCGCAACAATCAAGTTAAAAATGAAACTATCTTTTACATTGATAAAGAAGTCAATGACACCCGAGTAGAGGTCGCTTTGCAGTATAATGACGGTTTTAATGAAACGGTTTTAGCTTTTGCTAATAACATCATTAACGCCGAAGGCGGCACCCATGTGGTGGGCTTCCGCACCGCTCTAACTAGAACCTTAAATAGCTACGCCCGAACGCAAAACTTAATTAAAGAAAAAGAGGAAAACCTAACCGGCGAAGACGTTAGAGAGGGTTTAACCGCCATTATCAGCGTTAAACTCACCAATCCGCAATTTGAAGGCCAGACTAAGGGCAAATTAGGCAATGCGGATGTTAAAACTTACCTGGAGCAGATTTTTGGCGACGGCCTGGCGGCTTTTTTACAGGAAAACCCGCGCGAAGCCGAGGCCATCATCGCTAAGTGCTTCCTCTCGGCTCAAGCGCGCATCGCGGCCCGAACCGCGCGCGCTTCCATTTTAAGAAAAGGCGCTCTGGAAGGCATGACCCTGCCGGGGAAACTAGCCGACTGTTCAAGCCGCAAACCCGAAGAAAGCGAATTGTATATCGTCGAGGGCGACTCGGCTGGCGGCTCGGCCAAGCAAGGCCGCAACCGAAAATTTCAAGCTATTTTGCCTTTGCGAGGCAAAATTCTCAATGTGGAACGAGCTCGGTTAGATAAAATGCTAGCTAACAATGAAATTAAAAACTTGGTTATCGCTTTAGGCGCTAATATAGACGAACAATTTGATTTAGCCAAGCTCCGCTATCATCGAATTATTATTATGACCGATGCTGACGTTGACGGCGCGCATATCAGAACCCTGCTCTTAACTCTCTTCTATCGGCATTTTAACGCCCTGGTCGGTAATGGTAATCTATATATCGCCCAGCCGCCGCTCTACCAAATTAAAAAAGGCACAACTATTAGATACGCTTATAACGACGGAGAAAAAGACCGGATCGTTAAAGAGTTTGGCGGCCTGCCGGCCGGCAAGGCAGGCGGTAAGGAGGAAGTGGTAGAATCAGAGTCGGAAGAAGATACTGTGGCCGGTGCAACGTCAGAAACTACCGAAGCCAGCGAAGCCACTAAAACCAAGGCGTCTGCCCGTATCAACATCCAGCGCTACAAGGGCTTGGGCGAAATGAACCCCCAGCAGCTCTGGGACACCACCATGAACCCGGAAACTCGCGTCATGAAGCAGGTAAATGTTGACGACGCGGCCCTAGCTAATGAAATTTTTGAAATGCTCATGGGCGCCGACGTAGCGCCGCGCAAGCACTTTATCCAGACGCATGCCAAGAAGGTGGAAAATTTGGATATTTAATTTTTACACATAAAAAACAGCCCCAATTTGTGGAGCCGTCTTTTTATTTTAAATCTACTTTCTAGTCTTTATCTTATCCGTCACTTCTGCAATAAATTCTTTCTTACCAATTTCACGCGTTTGCTTCTCTCCCCTATCTCTAACCGCTAACTTAGCTTGTCCTGAGCCTGCCGAAGGGTCAGAGTTCATCTCCCGATCGCCGACCACTAGCATATACGGCACTTTCTCGCCCACGGCTTTTCTAATTTTATTGCCCACGGTTTCGTCCGTCTCGTCAACTTCCACTCTGATATTATTCTCTTTAAACTCAGCCGAGAGCTTACGACAGAATTTCACGTGAGTCGCGCCCACGGAAACTATTTTCACTTGCACTGGCGCGAGCCAAACCGGAAACGCGCCGGCATAATGTTCAATGAGAAATGCCATGGTTCTTTCAAAGCAGCCGATAGAAGAGCGATGGATAACAATCGGCTCATTTTCTTTTCCGTCTCTATCAACATACTTCATAGCAAATCTTTTTGGCATAACAAAATCATATTGCACGGTAAAAGCGGTCTCTTCCTGGCCGTTTATTTTCTTCATCTGCACATCAATTTTCGGCCCGTAAAAGGCCGCTTCTCCCTCGGCTTCAAAATAAGGCGCCCCGATTTTTTTCAAAGTATTTCTTAAAACACCTTCGGCGTTGTCCCAGGCCACGTCATCTTTATAATATTTTTTATCATCATGCCTATCCCCTAAAGACAGCCGATAGCGATAATCTTTAATCTTCTCTAGACCGAATATTTTATTGGAATAATCTATCAAATCTAAAACATTTTTTATTTCAGTTTCGGCCTGGTCTTTAGCGCAAATAATATGAGCATCGGCCAGGCAAAACATTCTTACGCGCGTCAGACCGGACAGTTCCCCGCTTTTTTCATACCTAAACTGAGGTGAAATTTCGGCTAGCCGTACCGGCAATTCTTTATAGCTTCTGGGTCGGGAATTATAAAGTTCAAAATGATGAGGGCAGGTCATCGGCCTTAAAATCAATTCTTCTTCGTCCACTTTCATGATCGGATACATCGTATCTTTATAATAAGGATAGTGGCCGGATTTTTTAAATAATTCCACTTTGGCGAGTGATGGTGTTATCACATGCTGGTAACCTCTTTTAGTTTCTTCTTCTAAAACATATTTTTCCAACTCTTTTCTAATTACCGTGCCTTTGGGCGTGAGCAAGGGCAATCCCTTGCCGACAATTTCTGAAAAAACAAATAAATCCAGGTCTTTGCCTAATTTTCTATGATCCCGCTTCTCGGCTTCGGCCATCATTTTCACGTAATTCTCCAACTCTTGTATGGTTAAAAACGCCAAGCCATAAATCCTTACGAGCATTTTATTTTTCTCGCTGCCGCGCCAATAAGCGCCGGCCAGCTTATCCAGTTTCCAACTGCCATTTTGCACTTGGCCGCTTGATTTTAGATGCGGACCGCGGCATAAATCTTCAAACTCGCCTAATTTATAATAACTCACTACTTTTTCTCCCTCTTTTTTCAAATCTTTCACCAGCTCCAGTTTGTAAGCTTGTCCGCTCTTTTTCTCACGCGCCAAAGCTTTAGCTACCGGCAATTCAAATCTTTCAAACGGCAGATTGGCTTTAATAATTTTCTTCATCTCTTCCTCAATCCTCGCCAGATCGTTTTCACTAATTCGTTCTGTTCGTTCTTTATTCGCTTTCTTCGTGTTTTCTTCAAAGTCCAAATCATAGTAAAAACCATTGTCCACGGCCGGGCCGATAGCGAATTTCACTTTCGGAAACAATTTTAAAACCGCCGCGGCCAGGACGTGCGACAAAGAATGCCGCGTCATTTCTAATTTGTCATTTTTTTCTGGCATATGTTTTATTTATCCTCGCGCCTAGGCGCGGGGATTTAATTTATTATAATCATCTTTTGTTATACTCATGATAATCTCATCAATAAATTTCCCATTTTTCTTTATCGCTTGCCTTTTTATGCCTTCAACTCTAAAACCGCACTTTTCATAGCATCTCTGACCTCTGGGGCTAAATTTAAAAACACCTAATTCTATTCTATTTAATTTAAGTTTGCCAAAACAATATTTTAAAACCGTTTTTAAAACATCCGTGCCTAAACCCTGACCCCAGTAACTTTTATCACCAATAAAAATTCCCCACATGGCTTTGAAATGTTTCTTACTATCAATATCATGAAGTCCTGTAGTACCTATATGTCCGCCGTCCTGCGTATAGATTGACCAATTCATTTTAGCTTTGTGGCCTAAAAATTGCTTGATTATCTTTTTCTCCTTCTCTAAAGTCAAACCTCGGCCGTCAATGATCAAGAATTTATTAACTTGGCCGTCTTTAATCCAGCGCAGGTAATGAGCCGCTTCTTTTATATTGATCGGCCGCAAAATAACTTTCTCGCCTTTTAAAATTGGCGCTTTCATATATTATTGGCTATAATTATGTAGGCGATGGTGAGGTTAGTTGTTTTTCAAGCGAGGACTGCTTGACCCAGCTCCAGTTTCTTAAATTGGGGCTGGGGAGTTCCGCAGCGCAGAAAAACAACTAACCTCACCATCGCCTTATTGCCTGGCTCTATTTTAAAGCCCCGTCTCGGCGCATTACAAAATAATGCACCGGGACGGGGCTTTACTTACCTCGTGGTTCCACCCAGTTTCCCAGCTCCAGTTTCTTAAACTGGGGCTGGACGCTCAATAAAATTCGGCTTAGCCCCGCATATACGGGGTCCCGCTACCCGCAGGACTATATTTGGTAATATAGCAATCGCCTTAGTAACAATAATAGATTGTGCCAGTTAGTCTATTAAGTCTTGGCTAAATTTGTTTATTTTTGAAGCGAGGACTGACCGGCCGGCACATAAAGAATTTCATCCGCAGCGAAAAAATAAATAAATTTAGCCAAGACTACGGCAATTAACTAGCACAATTCATTAACAATATTATATTTTAATCAAACCAAAATGTCAATCTTATTTTTTAATCACAATCTCAATCCGGTCAACCAGATTCGGCATCTTTTTTATAAATGAGGGGAAAAATTTTATTTCATAACCGGCCACTTCGGGCAGACTCTTTAAATAAACGTTAACCTGCTCTAAGTTTAAACCGGCTAAATTATTTTTTTTAATAATCCCGGCGCTATTTTTTAGCGTCACTTTAGCGGCAAAATTAACATTAACCGATGCCGTGCCTTGCTTTAAATCAACCTCACCAAAACTATAACTCATGTCCGGCCGGCTTAACTCCAAAATCTCTCTGTCATCGGCGAGGGAAACGGACAACTTCTGCTCGGCTTGCCGAAAAACGTCATTATCCTTAAAAGCCACCACCGTCACCAGGGTTTTCATTTTAATGGTAAACTTTTCTCTTTCTTCGCCAACCTTGCCCTGGACTTCCTGATTGATTGAATTATTATCCACTTGCAAAATTGATTGGTCATATTCGGCATAGGCATAAGCAATTTCCTTTTTGGCATTAGCCAAGAG
Source organism: Parcubacteria group bacterium GW2011_GWC2_42_12 (assembly GCA_000997945.1). GTDB lineage: Bacteria > Patescibacteriota > Patescibacteriia > Patescibacteriales > GWC2-42-12 > GWC2-42-12. Next base: position 22,270 of record LCCP01000001.1, read on the forward strand.
GCCATTCTTTAATTCGCTAACCGCGTTATCAATATCGCTCTGTTTTATAGTGTACTTTATTTTTTCACTATATTTCATCGGCTCTTGGCTCTGAGCGTAAATCTTATCCTGAATGCCGGCCCAAAGGCCGGGAATGGTAAACTGGCTCGGACCGATGGCCATACTGGCGCTTGGCTCATCGGCATAAACCGCGACTTCCACTTGACCGCCAGCCGGAACATTAACGGTGTTCTTCAATCTAAAAAGTTTATTATCCTGACTAAGCAACCGAGTGGTCGCCACTAGCGGCTGATTTTTCAAGTAATTATTTATAATCGTAACTTTACCGCTTACTTCCTCGCCTAAAACTTCTTTGCCGCTTGAGGTGAAAGTACGCGCTTGTTCCACCGGCACCTGTCTAACTACGCCTTGAATCTCGCCCTGGCTCATATCTTGATTATTATCTTTATCAACTATCCCCAGACTCAAACTATCAGTAATTTTTTCTTGAGTCGGTATAATAACCAAAGTAACTTTAGCCAAGCCAAAATATAGGACGGCCGCAACCAAGACGATGGTCAAAGCGATAAAACTAAAAGCAAACTTGCGATAAATATTTTTGGCTTCACCCTTTTTTACATTTGGCGAACTTTCCTCAACTTTAAGTTTTGACTTGGGCATGACTGATCTTATATTCAAATTATCTTTTGCTTTAAAAATCGATTTATCCGCCTTGGTGAAATTTTTCGCTGTCTTCCTCGGCATTTTCTTTTTAGGTTTTGGCAAATCTTCTTGTTCTTGAATTGAAGTTAAGAAATTTGTTTCTGGCATATATTTTCCTCGCAACCTGCCTACCGGTAGGCAGGCTCACGACTCGCAACTCGCAACTGACTAAGAGTTGAAAGGTTTGAGCTATGAGTTATGAGCTATGAGTTATGAGATTTATTATACCAAATTTTCATCTTGCCGTCTAATATTAAACTATTTTAAAATTTTATCTATCTCTTCAATTAAACCCTGGCCGTAATTAATCTTAAAATCGGTTTCCACCAAATTAATGGCGCCGCCGGAATTTAATCTAAAAAACACTTTTTTATCCCCACCATTCTTAGTCAAAACTTCTTTTATCTTAGATAAAATTTCCGGCTTAACACTTGATTCTAAACTTATGAATAATTTATCATCTCTGTAAATCAAACATTGGGAGGCCGGCCTCGCTGCAACCACTGGCGCGGATTTAGCAGAACTAATTGTGCTTTTGGCGGCCCGTGGATAGAATTTGTTTGTTCCATCTCCGCCGCCATTGGTTCTAAAACCGGAACCTAGAGCCGATGGCTTAGCCGTTGCCACAAATTTATTGACGATTTCAACCGTGGTTAGAGAGGTTAACTCAATAATTTTATTGCAAAGTAATTTTAACTCCTGATCTTTATCTGATAATTTGCCTTGGCAAAGCACCACCTTGCCTTCCTGCCAAATTAAATTATTTTCTTTTAAGAGACTGGGGAAAACTAAAATCTCCAGACTACCGGTCAAATCTTCGAGTCTAACAAATAGCATTGGTTCGGCGGAGCGGGTCATAATTTTTTTTATTTTGGTTATCACCCCGCCTAAAGTAACTTGATAATCGTTTAAATGGCCAGCTAACTCGGTCGCCTTAAGAACCGCTGAATTTAAAATACTCTGATAGTCAGAAAAAGGATGATCGCTGATATAGAGGCCTAACAAATCTTTTTCCCAGGCCAGTTTTTCGGCTCTCGTCGCCGCCGGCGCTGGCGCCAGCTTAAGCTGGCGTTTAAAATTCAAACTCGGAGTATCCATAAACAAGCTGGCTTGGTTATTATTTTTCGCTTTGGCAACTTCATGGTTAAACTCCAAAATATTTTCCATGTTGCCAAGGAGCTGGCCGCGTTCGCCAAAATTATCCAAACCGCCGCTTTTAATCAAACTCTCTAAAGATTTTTTATTTAAATCTTTATCGCAAATTCTTCCCAACAAATCAGTGATATTTTCGTAAGGCCCGTTCTGCTTGCGTTCTTTAATTATCTCCTCGGCAATATGGTCGCCGATATTTTTTATGGCTTTAAGACCAAAGCGGATAGTTTTAGGAACTTCGTCTTGACTAACCGTCAAGTTTTTTTCCGTGCCGCTCGTCACCACGGTAAAAGATTCGTATGATTGATTAATGTCCGGCGGCATAACTTCTATGCCCATATGGCGGCATTCATCAATTTCAATGGCAATGCGATCGGTATTCTCTTGATCGGCGGTTAGAAGCGCGGCCATAAATTCGGTCGGCCAGCGCGCTTTTAAGTAGGCGGTTTGATAACCAATCAAAGCATAACAGGCGGCGTGGCTCCGATTAAAGCCATAACCGGCAAACGGCTCAATAAAAGCAAAAATCTTCTCCGCCTGCTGACTGGCAATTCCGTTCTTCACGCAACCGTCAATAAATTTTTCTTTTTGTTCGGCTAGCAGTTTAGCTATTTTTTTGCCCATGGCCTTTCTTAAAACATCAGCTTCGGCCATAGTGAATCCGGCCAGATCTCGGACAATCTGCATAACTTGCTCTTGATAAATTGCCACACCGTAAGTTTTACTTAAAATGGGCTCAAGCTTAGAATGAAGATACTTGGGTTTCTTCCGACCCTGCTTGCCGTTAATATAGTCAGGAATCCACTCCATGGGACCGGGCCGGTATAAAGCTACCATGGCGATAATGTCTTCAAACTCCGTGGGTTTTAATTCGCGTAAGTACCGCTTCATGCCGCTAGATTCAAACTGGAAAACGCCGGTAGTTTCGCCGCTTTGAAATAATTTATAGGCCAAAGAGTCATCTTGCGGAATCTTATCAATGTCAATTATCAAACCCCGAGTATTCTTTATAATTTTTATGGCCGATTCAATAATCGTTAAATTTTTTAAACCCAAAAAATCCATTTTTAAAAGTCCTAGGTCTTCAACCGGGTGCATGGAGAACTGCGAGACGATAGTGCGATCCGACGAAGAAGCGTATTGCAGCGGCACATACTCGGTTAGGGCATCCTTGGTAATAATCACCGCGCAAGCGTGCGTTGAAGCGTGGCGCGCCACGCCCTCTAATTTTTTCGCGTAATCAATTACCCGCCGGACTGCCTCGTCATTCCGATAAAGCTCTCTTAGCTCGCTAACTTCGTCCACCGCTTGGCTGATTTTAGAAAATATGGGAATCATCTTGGCTAATTTATCACAAAGCTCATAAGGATAATTAAGCACTCGGCCGACATCGCGAACGGCCGCTCGCGCCGCCATGGTGCCGAAAGTAATGATTTGCGCCACATGGTCTTTACCGTATTTGGCTTCCACGTAGCGGATAACTTCGTCCCGTCTAACATCAGCAAAATCCATGTCAATATCAGGCATGGAAATTCTGTCCGGATTTAAAAACCGTTCAAACAGTAAATCATATTTGAGCGGATCAATATTAGTGATGTTCAATAAATAGGAAACCAGCGATCCGGCGGCCGAACCCCGGCCTGGTCCGACCACGATTTTATTTTGCTTAGCCCAGTTGACGAAATCGGCAACAATTAAAAAATAGGATGTCCAGCCCATTTTATTAATTACCCCTAATTCATAATCCATTCTCTCTTTGATCTTTGGTTCAATCTGATCATAATTCTTACCAAAACGGAAAATCAAACCTTGACGGCAAAGATTGGTCAAATAAGCTTCAATTTCCTGGCCGCCTGGTACGGTAAAGCATGGCAGCTGGATCTTGCCTAATTCTATTTCTAAATTGCATTGCTCGGCGATCCTCTCCGTATTGGCTAGGGCTTCGGGCGTATCTTTAAATGCTTCGGCCATTTCTTTAACCGGCCGGAAAGAATAATCGCCGCCCAGCATGGTCAGCCGGTCTCGATCTTCTTTTTTCTTTTTTGTTTGCAAGCAAAGCAAGACATCCTGCGATTCATCATCGTCTTTATTCAAATAGTGGATGTCGTTAGTAGCCACCAAGGGAATATTTAATTCGCGCGACAAGGCGATTAGAGCTTGGTTAACTTTTTGCTGATCCGGCAAATTAGGATGACTTTGCAACTCCAAATAAAAATTACCTGGCCCGAATAATTCGTTATATTCCAAGATTCTTTTTTTGGCTTTATCTAATTTTCCCGCCATAACGAGGCGCGGAATTTCCCCGGCCAAACAGGCGGTCAAAGCCACAAGGCCATCTTTATATTTATTTAAAATCTCCCAATCAATTCTTGGTTTATAATAAAAACCTTCCAGATGCGCGATGGAAGTTAATTTAATTAAATTCTTAAAGCCAATTTTATTTTTTGCCAAGAGCACCAAGTGATAATTCTTTTCATCGTCTTTAACGCTTTTTTCCAGCCGCGACCCGGGCGCCAAATAAGTTTCCACGCCGATAATCGGCTTCAGGCCCGCCTTTTTGCACTTCTGATAAAACTCAATTGCGCCATACATGACGCCATGGTCGGTTAAAGCCAAGCTGGTCGAGCCCTGATCTTTGGCTTTTTGAATCAGCTCGTCGATTTTCGTTAAACCGTCAAGCAAAGAGTAGTGGCTATGAACATGAAGATGAGTGAATTTCATAATAGGATATTGTCATTCCCGCGCAGGCGGGAATCCAGGGGTATGATTAGCGTACACAAATATTTTTCCAAAACTAAAAGAGAATGTCTGATAAAACCAAGAATTTAATAATAGCAAAGGCACAACCTAAGTGTGCCTCCTTTGATTATTATAATATAACACTTTTTAGCAAATTGGCAAACAAAAAAGACAAAGTATTTATAGCCTTGTCTTTTATAATTTATATGACTAAAAAACTTCTTTTAATTTAACTGCTTGTTCGGCGCAAGTTTAATTATAGGATTGCTCTTATCAGGAAGTTTATATCCTTTGTTTAATATTTTTTCTCTATTTATATCATCTAAAATTTCTTTATAAGTATCTGCGAACATCGTATTCCGCCGAAAAGCAGCTATATAATAACATGATAATTCATATTGATCTTTAGTAACTGTTTCATCTGAATAAATATATTTAAGAGAACAATTACTATCATGAGTGATAATCTTTGAAGAAAATTTAAATACTATTGACTCTTTGCTAGAGCACCCAAAAAGAGCAATAAAACAATGGGATGTATAACCCAAGCCAGTAGTTGCTCTGCCTTTTAACAATAAATTATCATAATCAAAATAATCTCCATCATATAAAGTATATATACCAATACCAAAATAGAATAATGTTAATAAAATTATCGCAACAATAAAATAGATAAATAATAATTTGAAAACTTTTTTCATACTTTTTATGATAATAATTTATTTTATTTTTGCCACCATTTCGCCTAATTCTTCGTCGCTATAGAAATAAATAATCACTTCGCCGCCCTTGCCGCGGCGTTTGATTACTGCTTTGGTGCCAAAAAATTGGCGAAAAGCGAATTCCTTGTCTTTATCCGCGTAATTAATTTTAATTCTGGCCATCTTAGTCCCGCCCATTATTCTCGTCTCTTTAATGGTATCATCAACCGTCATCTCGTTGCGCAAAATTTTCTTATATAAAGCAAATTGCTTGGCTTCGTCCTCGAGGCCGACAATTATTTTAGCATGGCCCTCGTTAATCCTGCCCTGAATTAAAGCCGTTTGTATTTCCTCCGGCAAATTTAGAAATCTTAGAGTATTGGTTACCACCGGCCGCGACCGTCCTACTCTAGCCGCTAATTCATCCTGGCTTAAATTAAATTCATCAATCAGTTTGCGATAAGCGATGGCGGTTTCAATGGAATTCAAATCTTCTCTTTGCAGATTCTCCACTAACGCCAATTCCAATTTTTGCTGTTCATCGGCTTCTCTAACTATGGCTGGCACGGTCGCCAATCCCGAGACTTTGGCCGCCCGTAAACGTCTTTCGCCAGCGATTAACTCATAGCGGCCGTCTTTTTGCGTGACAATTAGCGGCTGAATGATGCCGTACTGTTTAATTGATTCAACTAATTCATTTAACTGATGCTCATTAAAATTCTGGCGCGGTTGCCTGGGATTAATCCCGATCTGCTCCGGTTTTAACTGCAAAACTTTCCCCCTGTCGTCAACGCTGGTCACATTAATCACGGCGTCGCCGGCGGAAGTAACGGCAATTTTTTTAACTTTTTGCGGAATCAACGAGGATAATCCTCGGCCAAGACTGTTGGACATATTATATCACTGTCATTGCGAGCGACCGGAGGGAGCGAAGCAATCTCACATATTTGGTGTCTCAACTAAAAAGTCTATTATTTACCAACTTGATGTTCGTGAGATTGCTTCGTCGCTACGCTCCTCGCAATGACAAATTAAAAATTATTTATCCTCCAAAGCGTTAGCGAAGGGGGATAAATTTAAAAATTATTTTCTACCATCTTCTCTCTAAACCAATCACTTCCCTAGCCAATTTTTCATACGCCCGGCCGCCCTTGGATTTCGGATCATAATACAAAATGGAACGGCCGAAACTTGGCGCTTCAGCCAACTTTACACTTCTCGGAATAATACTGCGAAAAACTTTATTGGGAAAATATTGGTAGAGCTCATTCATAACCGAAGCGGATAAACGATTGCGCCGGTCAAACATAGTGATAACCGCGCCCATAATACCCAACTCGGGTTTTAAATTATTTTGTACCAAACCGATAGTATCTAAAAGCTGGCCCAAACCTTCTAAAGCAAAATATTCGCTTTGAATCGGTATTAAAACTTCGTCGGCCGCCACCAAACTATTAACCGTTAAAAGTCCGAGCGAGGGCGGCCCGTCAACAATAATATAGTTATATTCATCTCTAATCTGATTTAAAATTTGCGCTAGTTTAAATTCCCGATTTTCCAGATTAACTAGCTCAATGCCGGCGCCGGCCAAAGCAATCGTGGCCGGAGCGATCTTATAGCCGTCCTGCAAAGTATATTTTATCACTTCAAAAATCGGCTTATGACCGATTAAAGCTTCATAAATGCCATGTTCCAAATTTTTGTGATCAATACCCAGACCGGAGGTGGCGTTGGCTTGCGGATCAATGTCCACGAGCAGTACTTGCTTCCCTAGATAGGCCAGATAAGCGCCCAAATTTAAAGCCGTGGTGGTTTTGCCCACCCCGCCTTTTTGATTGACGATGGAAATAATCTTACCCATTTGTTGTTCTTTGTCATTCCCGCGACCTGCCCCGAGCTTGCCGAGGGAAGGCGGGAATCCAGGAATGCTTTTATTCTAATATTATAACTCATTTCTCCCCTCTTTGACAAACCGACAAAAAAACTTTATGATAATAACAGAATAAAACTAGCTTTAGCTGGTTTTTATTTAACTTAAAACTAGCCGCTGTGGTGAAATTGGTAGACGCGCACGACTCAAAATCGTGTGGGAGCGATCCCATGTCGGTTCGACTCCGACCAGCGGCACAAAAGAGCTAAATCCAAGGAGGTTTGGCTTTTTATGTACCTTTTAACAAACTAGTCAAACAACATCAACCACACCAAGAGAAAGAACGACAATCATGAACGCAAAAGTACTATTGGTCGGTAGCGGAGCCAGAGAGCATGCCCTCGCGGCAGCTCTGGCAAGATCAAAATCAAGACCAAGCATTTTCGCTTGGATGAAGCAACGCAACCCGGGTATCGCGGCCTTGGCGGACGAGGTAAGGGTCAACGACAACTATCACGATGTTATCGGGTTCGCCAGAGATTGCGAAGTTGGCCTGGCAATCATCGGTCCGGAAGGCCCGCTCCGCTACGGCCTGGCTGATGCCTTGACAATGTTAGGCATCCCCACGGTCGGACCAACGCAAAGACTGGCGCTGATTGAAACAGAAAAGTCTTATGCCAGAATATTGCTGGAAAGATACCGCATCTCCGGCAATCCAAAATTCATGGTCTTCACAACCATAAGCGGCGTCAGGAAATATATTGAAGAAAACGAGCCGGTGGTTCTAAAGCCGAACGGATTGACCGGCGGTAAGGGCGTGGTGGTTCAAGGCGAACATTTCTCCTCTATGACCGAAGCGCTGGCCATCTGCCGGCAAATTCTGATCAAACACCAGGCCATGGTGATTGAGGAGAAGCTCCAAGGCGAGGAATTCTCTCTGCAATGTTTCTGTGACGGCACGACCATCATTCCCTGCCCGCCGGTCCAAGATCATAAACGCCGGCTAGTCGGCGATCATGGATTGAACACTGGCAGTATGGGATCATACACCTCGGCCAACCACCTACTGCCGTTTTTAAAGTATCGCGAACTGCAGCAAGCCACCGATATCGTGCGGCGAACCATCCAGGCCTTGCAACTGGAAACCGGCGAACCCTACCGAGGCATAATCTACGGTGGATTCATGCTAACAGCCCAAGGCGTCAAACTGATTGAGTTCAACGCTCGTTTCGGCGATCCGGAAGCTATCAATGTTCTAGCGCTTCTGCGCACCGATTTTCTGGACATCTGCCGTAGAATCGCCTGTCGCGAGAAATACGGTGGGCTTAACCAATTGGACATCAGATTCAGAGGCCTGGCCACGGTAGTCAAATACGTAGTGCCGGTCAATTACGGTCTGCCCAAAGAACAATGGGTAGCGACAGTATCCGATCTCCTCCAGATCGGTGACCTGGGTAAAGCCGCCCTCTACTACTCTTCCGTACACAGCGATCAAGCCGGACTTCACCTTACCAAATCCCGCGCCGTGGCCGTTCTGGGCATGGCTCCTGAATTGAGCGAAGCGGAAGGTATCGCGGAACGAGCCGCCTGCGCCATTATCGGCGCCGTTGACCACCGGTCGGACATCGGTACGGCCGAACTAATCGCCAGAAGGGTGCAACACATGAAAGAATTGAGGAGGCAATAAGCATCCCACGAAAAATTCACGAGGGTTTCGCGCTACTTAGCCGAAACCCTCTCTTTTTTTAAAAAATTTTCTTCTTGCCTTTTTCTTTAATTTAAGGTAATTTAGTGGTATGAACAAGGAGGACCGAGCCCGAAGAAGGCTTGGTCTTTTGGACATTTAACAACCCCGATAACGGGGATAACAAACACCACACAAATTAAAGAACAGGAGCAAGACTATGATAAAACGCTACAGCACCCTGGAAATGACCAAAACCTGGTCAGAGGAAAGCAAGTACGCCGCCTGGTTGCAAGTTGAGCTGGCGGTTTTACTTGCTAAAGTGGCAATGGGCATAATTCCCCGGGAGATCTATGACCGAATTGCCGAGCAAGCCAAATTCTCCGTGGATAGGATCCACGAGATTGACGAAGAGATCCATCATGACTTACTGGCCTTTGTTCAAAGCGTGCAGGAGAGTCTGGATCCTGATTTGCGGCGCTATTTCCACGCTGACCTAACCAGCTATGACACGGAAGAACCGGCCACTTCGCTTTTGATGATTAAAGCGATTGACTGCGCGCTGGAGTCTCTGCGAGCGCTAGCGGCGCAGATGTTGGAAATCGCCAAACAACATCAAGGCCTAATCAGGATTGAAAGCACGCATGGACAACATGCCGAACCGTCAACTCTGGGACTGGTGTTTCTCTGGTGGCATGATCGCCTAGCTGGCCAGGTAGAATTCATCAACCTGGCCAGAGAGCAGATGCTCTATACCAAAATCAGCGGAGCGGTCGGCACTTATGCCGGCAAACTTTCGCCTGAGTTGGAAGAAAAAGCTCTGTTATCGCTCGGCCTGAAGCCGGCCAAAATCACCGGACAGATTATTCTGCGCGACCGCCATGCTCATGTCATGACTGCCCTGGCGGTCCTGGCTGGAGTTATGGAAAACATCTCCCTGAACATCAGATTGCTCGGCCAAACGCAAATCTGTGAAGTCCAAGAGCCGTTTGGCGAGAAACAAATGGGTTCGTCGCGCATGCCACACAAGAAGAATACCATCTTAACGGAAAATCTCTGCGGTCTGGCCAGGGTGGTCAGACATAACGCCGGCATCGCTTTGGAAAACATCCCAACCTGGGGCGGCCGAGATATCTCCCAATCCAGCGCCGAAAGAATTATTTTCGCCGATTCGTTCCAGCTGGCGCATTTCATGCTGAAACGATTGGCGAAAATTATGGCCGGATTGGTCATCAATAAAAAAAACATCGAGAGAAACCTGAAATTCACCCGTGGCATTATTTTTTCACCGGATGTCAAAGAAGCTCTAATGGCCAAGGGTATGAGCCCGCTAATCGCTTACCGCACCGCTCAAGAAGCGGCGTTTGCGGCCATGGATCGCGGCGCTAATTACATTGATGTGCTGTCAGAAGATCCGGAGGTAACGAGTATTTTACCTCAGGCCGACCTGGCAGGCATCTTTTCTTACGACAACAAACTACGACATGTCGGAGACATCTTCGCCAGATTCCAAACCTCCTAAACCAATCAACAATATCCATCAACGAAAGAAAGACAACACAACATGCAGACAAACGAAATAATGCTCCAATGCGACTTCCCATCGCTTACCAGACTAAGTAGTGGCAAGGTCAGAGAAATGTTCGACCTCGGCGACAGAGTACTCATGGTTGCCACCGACCGCATCTCGGCCTTTAATGTCATCATGTCTCAAGGTATCACCGACAAGGGCCAGATCTTGACCATCATGTCGGCGCTCTGGCTCAACCTGCTAAGCAGACGGGCCGGAATCATCGCCGACCACCTCATCACCTGCGACCCAGATGAATATCCGGCAGTCTGCCGGCCTTACGCCGAGGCATTGAGAGACCGCAGTATGCTGGTCTGGAAGGCCGAACCCTTGCTCGTGGAATGCGTGGTTCGCGGCTACTTGGCCGGCTCGGGCTGGAAGGAATACCGAGAGACAGGCGCGGTTTGTGGAATTCGGTTACCACCCGGACTAAAGGAATCGGCCGAACTGCCGGAGCCGATCTTCACGCCGGCGACCAAGGCCGAAACCGGCCATGACCTGAACATCACCTTCGCCGAGATGGTGACTATCGTTGGCGAGAGATTGGCGGTAACTATGAGAGGCGCCAGTCTGGCTCTCTACAAAGCAGCGCAATTATACGCCAGAAGAGCCGGCATCATTATCGCCGATACCAAATTCGAGTTCGGCCTGCGCAATGGACAGCTCATACTGATTGACGAAGTCTTAACCCCGGACTCGTCCCGCTTCTGGCCAGCCGACCAATACGCGCCCGGTAAGAGCCAACCCAGCTTCGACAAGCAGTTCCTGCGGGACTATCTTGAAACCCTGGATTGGAACAAACAACCGCCGGCGTCGGACCTACCGCAGGAGGTTATCGAGCAAACTGCTCGAAAGTACCGTGAAGCGCTCCGGAGTCTAACCGGGGTGCTAACCGAATAAGAGAGGGCAACAAAAACAACAAAGGACACGGCTTCAAACGAAGTTCGTGTCCTCTTTTTTAAAAAAATAATCTAACTGTCATTGCGAGAAGTGAGTGCAACGAAGTGGAACGAACGACGAAGCAATCTCGCATATGACTATACCACATTAAATTCTGCCATTATTATATTATGACTATTTTTTGCCGTTCGTGAGATTGTCATGGCTACGCCAGATCTCGCGTAGCGACGACCGCGCTTCCCCGCAGATGCTGGGTCGCTCGCAATGACAAGCGGCATTTTACTTACTTAACTCTTTTATTTTCTTCTCCACCTCCTGATTCCCCTGATCTAATTCCAAAACTTGCTGATAATATTTTAATGCTTCCTTAGTATCGCCTTTGGCTTCATAAGCCACGGCCAAACTGTATAAACTATTGGCCTGCCGCGGAGCCATGCTTAAGACTAATTTAAATCTATCTATGGCTTTATCAATCTCGCCATGATTATAATAATATCTGCCTAGCTCGTAATAAACTTCCTCATCATAAACCTGGCTGGCCAGTTCATTTAATAAAACCAAGGCCTGGTTGTCTTTCTTGCCGCTTAAATAGATCTTGACTAAACCAAACTTAGCTTCATAATAATCGGCTTTAAGCTCCAGGGCTTTATTAAAATATTTTTCCGCGTTAACTAAATCATTAAAATTTAAATATTGCTTGGCCAGCTCGGTAGCTAAGACCGGATTAGTCGGTTCCAGATCCAGGGCGCCGCTAAAATATCTTGCCGCCCAGGGTTCACTGCCGATGGTTAATGGTTTAATGTCGCGATAAATCATAGCCAGAGTTTCTTTCGGTAAAACCGAATTCGGCGCTAAAGCCAAGGCCGACCGGGCCATGCCGATAGCCCGGGTAATGCTATCTTGAATTTTAACATTATCTATTTGCCCGGAGGGTTTCAGAGCCTCGGTTCTGGCCTGATTTAGATAAAGTTTAGCCAAACTTAGCCGGTAATTATAGCGATAGGGATTTAATCTTATCGCCGTCATTAAACTAGTTTCGCTATCCGATCCGCGCGCGGCGATTAGGTCGGCCGCAAAAAATTTAACTTCAAAAGCCAAGAGCGTAAAAATACCGGCGCTTAAAATAAATAAAATTAAAATAAACAACCTATAAAATAAAACTGTCTGATGTAAATCTATAATTTTTTCTTTAAACAGGGGTTGATGGCTGCTTTGCCAAAAAGCCATGATCAAACCGAGCGTAAACCAAAAAGTAAAATTTAAAACCGTATTGGTTAAAAAGAAAAGCTGAGAAAAAAACAGCAAAATGAAAATGGTGAATAAAATAACCATTAAATTATAATTTTCATCCGCCGCCGCTCCTTCTGCCTGCCGCTTGGCTAAATATTTTTTAATTAAAACAATATTTAGATAAAAAACTAAACAAATTACTAAAAAATATGCTAAGAAAGTCAGTAGTCCGGCCGTGGCTAGCATTTCCAAAATATGCGAACGGCTCTTATCAAATCTGATCTGCCAAAAAGCGCTGGAGTTGAATTCGGCCGGTCGGAAAAGCGAAAAGTCCTCGGCAAATGTGCCCGGACCGCTGCCTAGGGCCGGATATTTTTCAAAGGTTTCCTTAGTGATAATCCAGGATTGACCATACCCCAACAGAGCTTCTTTAGGCAGTTCTCGCCCTAGAATCGGCTTGGCCAAATTTATGCCAGGCAGGGCGAGCATTAAAACAGCCATGAATATTACAACGGCCGGAATTAATAAATAGTAATTTAATATTTTTTTAAAACTAAGCCCGGCCGCGAGCCAGCGGAAAATAATTATTAGACCGGCTCCTAGAAGCAGCGAAACCCAACTTAAGGAAAAATCGATCAAAGTTAAAATAATTAAAAACATTACCAGACTAACGCTAAAAACAATCTGGTCAAACTTCCTTAAACCGCCATTAAGCAAGAAGCCAGCCGCAGCCACAGACATAATGGACAACAAAACCGCCAAACTAAAAAGCGAGGCGCTGGCCGCTCCCAACCAACCTAACCTGGCCGCGAGCGACCAACAGGCGACGATCAAGGAAGAATAAAGCAACAATCTCAACAAACCAATAATTTTTTTAGCGCTATCCGCCGCCCCGGTATTAATTATCAAAAAATAAAATATTACCAGACTTAATAACCCGAGCCAACTATCGGAAAATCTGCCAACCTGGCCGAAAAAGGACGAAAATCTATCCAGCCCAAAAACGGCGGCCGCAGCGGTCAGCAATAAAAAAAGCCCAACCGGTAAATTCAAGAGGTTAATTTTAATCTTAGCTTGCCCCGCCGCCGCGACTTTACAAAACCATAATAAGAGGGCCAACGGCGCGAGGAGCCAAAGCAAAAACTGCTTGTTAAATTCAAAATGTTCGCTGGTCCAAGGCAAAAAAAATAAAGGCAGGAGAAAGATAGTGCCCTTGATGATTATATTTATAATTTTTTCTAATTTAACGGCAATAGTATCTGACATGGCTTAATTTTCAATTTCTAATTTCTAATTTCTAAACAATGATTTAATTTCTCAATTTTTTAATTGAAAATTTTAGCATTGAAAATTGTTTGAAAATTGAAAATTGAAAATTGAAAATTTTTTCAGGCTTCTTCCGCCATTGCCTTCCTCCCACCCTCTTTGCTGTCAAAAATGTCTTTAATAAAAACGGCTACGGCCGTGGTAACGGGTATGGAAAGAACCGCGCCGACTACGCCGGCTAATTTAAAGCCGGCCAGCAATACCAAAATGCTGATAAGCGGATTTAAGCCCACGGCTTTTTCCATTATTTTCGGATAAAGAAAATTAACCTCAATAAAATGAATAATATAAAATAAAATTGCGGCAAAAACCGCTAATAACGGCGTTTGAGTAAAAGCGATAAAGACCGCCGGGATTGAACCTAGAACCGCTCCCATATAAGGCACAAAAGAAAATAAACCGACCATAATCGCTAAAATCAGAGCATAGTTTATCCCCAAAATTACCAGTCCAAGATATGTCATAATGGTCATAGTTAAGCCCAAAACCAGCTGGCCGTTTAACCAATGGCCCATTTTTACCTGCATCCGGTTAATTAACTGCATCATATAGGGCTGATGCTTGGCCGGAGCGATTGACCAGATTAATTTCTTGATAGCGCTTTCTTCCACTACCATGTAAAAAGTCAAAACCAAAATTAAAACAAAGGAAAAGATTCCGCCAAAAATATTAGCCACCGTCAAAAATATTCCCGAAGCCGTGGTGGTTAAATAATCGGAAATAAAATCCAAAGACCCTTGAAATTTATCTGACAAACCATATTTTAAGGAATAGTCTTTTAAATCGCTAAATTTCGCGTAGACGGATTCAGAATAACTGGGAAAGTTATTTGCCAGATCATTAACTTCTCTAATGACTATCGGGATGGCCAAATATAAAATTAGAATCAAAACTGCCAAAGCGGCCGCGTATAAAACCAGTACGCTAACCGAGCGGGGTATTTTCTTTTTCTTAAGCCAGTCCACCCAAGGGTCTAGAGCGCTGGAAAAAACCAGGGCCACGAAGAAGAGAATCAAAATATCGCTGATTAAATATAAAAAATAAAGCAAAATAAAAATCGCGATAGTCTTAAAAATCGTGGCGCTGGTGATATTTATATTGATAGGGCGTTGATTGAACTCCATAATTTTCGCCTTGCCCCCTTTAACAAAGGGGCCCGCCTGCCACTGCGAGGCACGAGCGGGCAGGGTTAGGGGGATTTATACATTTTCATTTTACCATAAAATAAGCATTGGGCAAAATAAAAAAAGCGCCTGGCGGATTAACTCGTATGTTCTCACCACGAATTATCCCGTCAGGACGCTGTGTTGGTTAGGCCAACAAGCGCGCCGCTATGGCACGCACATGTTGCGCGCCCGTTTCGGGCATCTGAGCGATAAGCTCTGCCGCCGTCTTTTGCGGGAGGGGCATCATCCCGGATTGAATTCCGGACTGGCAACCGCCTGCCAAGCTCCGTCGCGCCAAGATCAGCAGAGCCGTAGCCCTAAGCTCGTTGGTTTGTTCAGTGTCGTTAGCGACACCGGTCAGAGCCGCCTCGGCCTCCTGATTATCATCACTGTCCAGATATGCCGCACGAACGAAGCGCGCGCCCGGTTGCCAGGCCTGGCCCAGCTTTTCGGATGCGGCCAAAGCCATGGCCACCCAAACATCCAAGGCAGGATGATTCCACCGATTGAGCCAAACGAGGGCTTCAATCATGTGAATAGACACATTGCCCTGACCCCAGCTCACTTCCAGCGGAGTGCCGCGCACGGCTTCAACCAGCGGATTAAATCTTTGCTCCAAAGCAGTAAAAGCCGTGCCCATCGCGGCCTGATCGCCATCAACCATGGCTTGCTTGAGCAGGTACACCCGCTCGAGAAAATAACCGATGGACTCACCCGGCTTGTCGCCGTTGACTTGGGCGATTTCGGCCGACTGCCCTTGCAGTTTGGCGCCCTCGGCGAACATCTCATAAGCGTCATAGAAGACGCCTTGATGGTAAGCGAAGAGCGATCGGCATCGCTCCTTGCGCGAACCGGCCGGCAATGAACTGATGTTTGCCTCCAGCTCTGCGATGACCGCGGACAATTTGCTCTTGCGCTTGGAGCTCACGGGCAGAAGCCGTTCGCCTCGGAAGATAGCGAGTCGAAGCAACGCGATAATCTCCGAGGATTCTCCGCCACTGGCTCGGTATTGGGCCAACGCCAGTTCAACAATCTCGGCATAAGCGGCCGGATCATTTTCTTGACCCACCACGAAGGCGTCAAGGTCCTGCAGAAGCTGATCTGCGCGCCACCCGGCACGCAAATTCTTTGAGTCAGATTCGGTCGGGTCTACCCTGGATCGGCAAACTACAAAGTCAGCCAAGAGTTCAATGTCAAATCTACTGAATGTTCTTTTCATTTGTTTTCCTTAATGGGTTTTTGGTTGGTTGTTGTTCCGCCAGCTGGCGGATTGGCGCTTTGGTTAAACTGAACGCCAAATTCATGAAAATAACTAATTATTCGCATAAAATTGGCGTTCAATTAAAACACTATAAAAAGAGCGAATTGATTTATTACCATAGCATATTTTTTAATTCCTGTCCAGCATAAAAAATTTGACAATAAAAAGACGCGGGAATCACCCCGCGCCTTCTTCTTATTGTATTTTCCAAATTCGAAATTCTAAATTCCAAATTCCACTTACATCCCCATCATTGACGGATCCATGCCGCCCATGCCTCCGGACATGCCGCCGTGGCCATGATCATCTTTCTTTTCCGGTTTGTCAGCAATCACCGCTTCGGTGGTTAAGAACATAATGGCCGCGCTAGCCGCGTTTTCTAGAGCCGAGCGCACTACCTTAGTCGGATCAACGATGCCGGCCGAAAACATATCCTCAAACTTATCGGTCATGGCGTTATAGCCAAGATTTTTATTGCCGGTTTTATATTCTTTCATGATATTATATAAAACCAGCGAGCCGTCCTTGCCGGCGTTGGCCGCGATCTGCTTAATCGGCTCTAAAACGGCCGTGTCCACGATCGTGGCGCCTGGCGTATCGGATTTTTTATCGGTTAACTCGGCGAAAGCATTGCCGGCTTGCGCTAGAGCCAGTCCGCCGCCGGCGACTACTCCCTCGGCTACGGCCGCGCGAGTGGCGTTCAAAGCGTCTTCAATGCGATCTTTCTTTTCTTTCATTTCAGTTTCCGTGGCCGCGCCAACCTTAATAACCGCCACGCCGCCGGCTAGTTTAGCTAAGCGCTCTTGCAATTTTTCTTTATCATAATCAGAATCAGTTATCTCCATTTCTTTTTTAATTTGCGCCACGCGATTCTTAATCGCGCTCGCTTCGCCCTTGCCTTCAATAATCGTCGTGTTTTCTTTTGCGGCCACGACTTTGCGCGCCTGGCCTAAATCAACGATTTCGGCTGATTCAAGTTTCAAACCAACTTCTTCGGTAATAAATCTACCGCCAGTCAAAATTGCGATATCAGCCAGCATTTCTTTCCGGCGATCGCCAAAGCCCGGAGCTTTTATGCCTAAGACGTTAAAAGTGCCGCGCAGTTTATTAACCACAAAAGTCGCTAAGGCCTCGCCCTCAATCTCGTCCGCGATGATAACTAAATCTTTCTTGCCTTGCTTAGCCATTTTCTCTAGAAGCGGCAAAATTTCCTGGATGGAAGCAATTTTTTTATCAGTAATTAAAATATATGGTTCATTAAATTCAGCTTTCATTGATTCCGAATTGGTAATCATATAAGGCGAGACATAGCCCTTGTCAAATTGCATGCCTTCCACTACTTCTTTGGTGACGCCGAAAGACTGGCCTTCTTCAACCGTGATGACGCCGTCTTTGCCCACCACTGCCATGGCCTCGGCGATAATGCCGCCGATTTCTTTGTCATTAGCTGAAATGGAAGCAACTTGAGCGATCTCTTCCTTGGTCTTAATGGTTTTAGACATTTTTTTCAGATTAACCACAATCTCGGCCACCTTATCCTCAATGCCTTTGCGTAATTCAATCGGGCTAATGCCGGAGGCCACCATTTTTAATCCCTCGCCGATCATGGCTTGAGCTAAAATCGTGGCCGTGGTTGTGCCATCGCCGGCCACATCATTGGTTTTTTGTGCCACTTCTTTAACCAGCTCGGCACCGATATTTTCAAACTTATCTTCAAGATCAATTTCCTTAGCCACGGTCACGCCGTCCTTAGTGATAGCCGGCCCGCCATAGCTTTTTTCAATCACCACATTCCGGCCCTTAGGCCCGAGCGTTACCTTAACCGCGTTGGCTAATTGATCAACGCCTCTTTTTAAAGCGTTTCTGGCTTTTTCGCCGTAAATAATTTGTTTGGACATATTGTTCTTATTTGTCATTGCGAGGAGCGTAGCGACGAAGCAATCTCGCGAATATTTACATTATACATAAATTGCCATCAACATTCGCACAAGACCTCGCAATAAAATTTATTAATTTTACATTTTCAACTGTCACGCCCAGTGAAATTCGCTTTGCGACTATTTCACGGGGTCAATTTTACATTTTGATTTTTGCATTTTCAATTTACTCAAGTATCCCTAAGATATCACTTTCGCTAATTATTAAATATTCCACGCCGTCAACTTTTATTTCGTCCGGCGAGTATTTTTTGAACATTACTTTATCCCCGACCTTAACAGACATTTTAGACGACTGGCCATTATCTAAAAGCTTGCCCGTGCCCACGGCTACGACTTCGCCTTTTTCCGGCTTTTCTTTGTCTATGGTATCAGGCAAAACAATGCCCGATTTAGTGATCTCGTCTTCCGTTATTGGTTTAACAATAACATGATCGCCTAATGGTTTTAGTTTCATATTGTTAGTATCATAACTCATAGCGCATAATTCATAACTCGATTTGTCATTGCGAGGAGCCCGTAATCGGGCAACGAAGCAATCTCACGAATAATTATTACGCGCTCAAGTTTTATTAATTATTAATGCTTTACCTTTTAGCACTTAGGCACTTAGAGTGCTAACTATTATAGTATTTTAGCTATCATTAAAGCGCTTGTCAAGTATCTATAATTTTGGCTTATTTTAAATAAAAAAATCCGTCAGCCCTGGGCCGACGGAAATGATGAGACAAAAACCAAGTTATTTGGCTATGAAGCTGTCAACAGCCACTCGACCATGAAACTGCTCGGCTGCTTTTTCGGCAATTTCCGTTAACGCTTCAAGCTGCTCCTCGTCCTTGGCCGAGATTACGACATAGAGAGGTTTTTCTTTAGTAAACCTGTTCCCAAAACCATGGTCGCCTAAAGCGATGCTGGCCAGCGTCTCTATGTCGGCTTGCATACGCTCCTCACTCATACCCAGAGCCGGCCCACTATAGATGAAACCTGCCGGTAATTCCGGCAACGCTTCAGGATTAGCCATGCCCGTGCCGTCAAAATAAATCGCCCGCTCGTTGTGAACTTCTCCAGACATATCGCAGACTTCAGTATGGCCGCATTTCGCGCCTAATTTTCTTGCTACCCCTTCAGCGTGATATTTGGCCAGATCCTCCGCGGTTTTAACGCCTATGGGCAAATGTTCAGGTGGTGTATTCCTAAGCGCGAGAGTAGCAGCGCCACAATTTGCGTGGCTATATACCTCGTCTACTCCTCCATCCTTAAGCATTCTGATACATTTTTCTTGGTCAGTTTGTAACGCCAAGATGCCGTCACCCGGCAGACCTAAACGATGCCCTCGGCACCTACCGTCAGAACAACCTAAAACCTTAGACCTTTTTTCAAAAGCCCGCTGGTAATCCAGCCGTTCCATAATGTCCGCCACTTTCTCCCCCTCCCTTAAGCCGCTGATAAACGGCGACTGCTCTGACTTTTTCCAGAGCTCATCGGTTTCGTGTTGGTGTTCGTGATCAGTATTCATAGTTTTTCTTTCTCCTCCTTGTTCTATATGATTATGTCCCATATTATTTAAAATTATATTATTACTGGACTTACGCGGTTGATTAGCAGTTGGCTGAAAAATATTTTTTAAGTGCGTAAGTCCTGTTATTATTGAATATTTTTTAATTTCCGCCATCTCTTAACCGCCTTGGTTCGAGCCAGTTCTCGTTCGAGCGACGCATTGATTTCCGCGAAATTAACTTGCTCGCCCGATCTGGCTTGCTTTTTCAGCTCCTCGGCGCGCAGACGCCCTTCCTCGGCTCGAGCCAAATCTATTTCTTCGGCCCGCTCGGCCGCATCCGCCAGAATCACCACTTTGTCTTTTAGCACTTCTAAAAAACCGCCGGAAATGGAAATAATTTCATCCTCGCCATTTTTCTTTTTGATATGAATCACGCCCGGCTGGAGACTGGAGACCAGCGGAATATGGTTAGGCAAAACCGTAATCTCCCCGGCTCGGGTAGGCAAGGTAATCTGCAAAATTTCTTCTTTCAGCACTACTCGTTCAGGGGTAACGATTTCAAATTTTATTATTTTATTTTCTGACATAATATTATATTATCATCAACTTATTGTCATTCCCGCGTAGGCGGTCATCGCTGCGCGAGATCTGGCGTAGCCATGAGAATCCAATCGTGAGCAGTAAAAAATGTGTTTCTGGATCCCCGCCTGCGCGGGGATGACAGTGCAAGTTACTTTCCCACTTCCTCAATTCCGCCCTTCATGTAAAAATCGCCTTCTGATTTGCCGTCATAATTGCCGGCCAAAATTTCCTTGAATGCCCGAATGGTATCGGCTAATTTAACATATTTGCCTTTGTGTCCGGTGAAAGTTTCGGCCACGGCGAACGGCTGGGACAAGAATCTCTGAATCTTCCTGGCGCGCGCCACCGTAATCTTATCTTCGGCCGATAATTCTTCCAGGCCTAAGATAGCGATAATATCCTGCAAATCTTTATATCTCTGCAAGACCTTTTGCACGCCGCGGGTAATGTTATAATGCTCCTGACCCACAATTTTCGGATCAAGAATTACTGACGAAGAATCCAACGGATCCACGGCCGGATAGATACCCAATTCAGATAAACCACGCGACAACACCACGGTTGAGTCTAAATGGCCGAAAGTCGTGGCTGGCGCCGGAACCGCCTGGATAGAAGTGATTGAACCCTTATCGGTTGAGGTAATGCGTTCTTGCAATTCGCCCATTTCCGTAGCCAAGGTCGGCTGATACCCGACAGCGCTCGGCATGCGGCCTAAGAGGGCCGAAACTTCCGAGCCGGCTTGGGTAAACCTAAAGATGTTATCTATAAATAATAAAACATCTTTATTTTTTTCATCGCGGAAATATTCGGCGATAGCCAAACCGGATAGAGCTACGCGCGCGCGCGCTCCCGGCGGTTCGTTCATCTGGCCGAAAACCATGGCTAATTTATCAAGCACTTTAGCCGATTTCATTTCATGATAAAGGTCATTGCCCTCGCGCGTTCTCTCGCCCACGCCGGCGAAAACCGATACGCCGCCATGCGCCTTAGCGATATTATTGATCAGCTCCTGAATGACTACAGTCTTACCCACGCC
>LCCP01000002.1 GCA_000997945.1 Parcubacteria group bacterium GW2011_GWC2_42_12
AAAAAGGTAAAGAATGTGGTATAATATTATTATCCCACAAATCTACAAATCGGCTACAAATAATACAAATAAATTATGGAGGAGGGAAAAGTATTATATAAAGATTTAAGTTATAAAATTGTAGGTATTTTGTTTGAAGTGTATAATGAACTAGGGTATGGGTATAAAGAGAAATATTACGAAAAAGCAATTATTGAATCCTTTAAAGAAGAAAAAATTAAATTTAAAAAGCAAGCGCCCTATAAAATATTATTAAAAGGCAAAATGATAGCCATAAATTATATTGATTTTATTATAGACGATAAAATAGTATTAGAGATTAAAAAGGGACATTATTTTTCTAAACAGAACTTGGAGCAAGTAAAACAGTATTTACAAGTTACCAGTTTAAAGTTGGCGATTTTAGCAAATTTTATGCCAAGCGGAGTTAAATATATTAGAGTTTTAAATCCCAACAATCTACAAAAATTAAATTCGTAATATTTGTAGCCGATTTGTAGATTTGTGGGGAAATTTAGAAATTATAATTAATTAAAAGGAGGTTGTATGCCATTTTATCGAAATATTTTAAAACAATCATGGAGATTAACCTGGCGCAATAAATATCTCTGGGTTTTTGGCGTTTTCGCCGCGTTTTTAGGCAATGGCGGCGAATTAGAGATTTTATTTAATAACCTGGGCGGCGATCCTGGCCAGGCGCTATTTCCGTCTTGGCAAAGAATCGCCTCAACCGGAGTATTTAGTTGGCATACCTACGCTAATATTGGCAATTTATTGAAGAACGATACTTTGAACATGATCATTTTTTTACTTATGGCCCTGCTGGTTTTAGCTTGCTTGGTATTTTTAGTTTGGCTGGTGATAGTTTCGCAGGCGGCTATAGTTAGCAATACGGCCGCGATTATAAAGCAAAAAAATAGAACTTTAAGAGATGGGCTGGACGCCGGCAGGCTTTATTTTTGGCCGGTCTTAGTTCTAAATATTATTATTAAAGCCGTGGTTTATATACTGCTTGCGGCTATCAGCTTGCCGGTAATTTTTTCTCCGGCCGGCTTAAGCGCCAATCTTTTTTATATTTTGGCCTTGATAATCGCCGTGCCGGTGGCGATAATTTTATCTTTTATCATGAAATATGCCATCGCTTATGTCATTATTTATAAGAGTAAAACCGGCCAAGCCCTTAAACAGAGCTGGCGGTTGTTTAAAGGAAATTGGCTGATCAGCTTAGAAATGGCGGTCATGCTGTTTTTTATTAATTTATTGGTTGGCCTAGCCGTAGTTTTGGCGATTTTAGCTTTAGCCGTACCCTTTTTATTCTTGGGTTTGATCTTCTATTATGCTCTGGCCGCGGTTGGCTCCTGGCTGATTGTCGCCCTAGCTTTCACCAGCTTCTTATTAATTGTCGTAGTCGTTGGCGCCGCTTTAGCGGTTTTCCAGATTGCTTCTTGGATTTCTCTGTTTATGGAATTGGATAAAAATAGGGGAGTGAGCAAATTAGCCAGAATAGTGAACGGCCTGATTAAGGCAAATTAAGCATATCTTCGCATATATTCAGCCCTTGACAAATTTAGTTTAATCAACTAACATAATTCATGTATTTAGAGTATGGCGCCTAAAAAAGCTATTATAATCGTTTTGATTCTTTTTTTAATTATGATCATGGTGTTTGCTTTTTTATATTTAAAAAAGCAATTAGCCAGCCCGGGCGATGAATTGATTAATGCCGACGCCGGGGTTAGACAGAATAATTCGGCCGGCGAAGTTAACGAGAATAAGCCGTTGCAACCGGCAGAAATAGTTGAGCAGAAAATAGACAGAATAATTGAAGAAGCCAAAAAAAATCCCACCCAAAACACGCCGGAGATGGTTAGACAAGAGGTTATTAGCACTATCAACGCCGAGATAATTAAACAAGAGCGAAGCAAGACGCCGGAGCAGAAAGCGGCTGATTTAAAAGCTCAAGAGGCGAGGCAAAAGATCATCGATCAGATTAATAATCAGCTTAGACAATAAATTAAGCAATAATCCGCTGTCCGCCTTTGCCGCTTGGCCAAGCCAAGGCGTAAAAAACAAGCAAAAGGAGGAATAATTTTTATTCATTAAAAATTTAAATTATGCGCGCAAACTCCAAAAATTTTAAGTTCTTTCTTTTGCTTATTGCCGCCATTATTTTAACTCTCGGCCTATCCATTTCTGGCCAATCTTTATTGGCCGAGTGGACCGCTCCTGTTAATAATCCGCCGGCTTGTATTATCGGCAATCCGGGTTGCGACGCGCCGGTTAATGTTAGCGCAACTCCGCAAATTAAAGCAGGCGCTTTATGGCTCAATACTAATGTTGTTTCGCCTTACGGCTTAATTGTCGAAAACGGCAAAGTCGGCATCGGGCTGGGAGCGGGGGTTTTTCCTGATGTTCAACTGCAGGTAAACGGCGGCGGCTTAACCGGCAGCGGAATTAATGATGTTCTTCGTCTTTCGGGCGGGACCATGACAACCGTGAATGACGCTACCGGCCTGCTCTTTATTCAGCGAGATGTCAATAATGACTATGGGGCGGCCATCCGCCTGGTCAACACGCAATCAACTCCAGCGTGGCTTAATCCGCGCCTGGATTTCGCCGTTCAGAACCCTGATACCAATACGCAGGCGAACATCGGGGTGAAGATGAGCATCTTAGGCAATGGCAACGTCGGCATCGGGACGACGGGGCCTTCAACAAAGCTGGAAGTTGCAGGTTCAACTGAGGTGCCTGCCCTAGGAACAGCCGGAGGGACTTTTAGTATTCAACGCAGCGATAATGCACTTGGCCTCTTTGCTGGAAGTAATGCTGCCGGTGATGCATGGATGCAGGTTCAGCGAACAGATTCTGCAAATGCTTATAATCTTTTGTTACAACCAAGAGGCGGCAATGTCGGCATCGGTACGGCCAATCCTAATTTTAGTTTGCATGTCCATAATCCCATCACCGGAGCTAACCTGCAATTGACCGATTATGCAAGCGGGGTAAGTCCTTTTGACGGACTTCGTATCGGTGTTGGCGCGAGTGGTGTTCCTAAGGAAGCTTGGCTTTGGTTTCAAGAAGATGGTGATCTTAAGTTTGGCACAAACAACGGTGAGAAGATGAGAATACTTTCCAATGGCAATGTCGGCATCGGCACGGCGAGTCCGAGCGAAAAATTGGAAGTTAGGGGTACGATTTGGGTATCGGAACTTACGCAGAATAAAACAATAGGGTATTTTTCTGGCGCTGGCGCCTCAACCCCGACGGTGGGCATTGAGAATGTAAATGGCGGTGGCGGAATAGCATTGAGGGTCAGTAACCTTGGGGGAGCTTTTGGCGATAGAAGAGCTGCAGAGTTTATTTCGGATGGCGGCGTTGCTGGTTATTTTAACTCAAATGGGGGGGCGACGGCGCTGATTGTTGATCAAGGAAATGTCGGCATTGGGACCGCGAATCCTGGGGCTAAATTAGAAGTCGCCGGGCAAGTTAAAATTACCGGCGGAACTCTGGGCGCGGGCAGGGTCTTAACTTCCGACGCTAGCGGCTTAGCTTCTTGGGTGGAGTCGGCCGGCGGCAGCCAATGGACAACCGCGACTCCAAACATTTATTATAATACCGGTAATGTCGGCATCGGGACGGCGGCGCCAAATGCGTCGTTACATATCAGTAACGCTAATCCGGCGCAACCTATGATGCAATTTACCGATACCTGGGTAAATGTTGGTTCACAAAATCGTATTATGTTGCAAGGTTATAATAGCTTCACATCATTTAATACTTGGAAAATATTGTCTGGTGGCGCCGGTTATTTCAGAAATGTTTTTGTCACCAATGATGGAGGCATAACCACCCCCATTAGGTTAAGCCCTACCAGTAATTCATATTTTAATGTGGCTGGCGCTAATATCGGTATCGGCACCGATAATCCCAACACTAAACTAAATATTTACGACAGCGCTAGCGGACCAATTATTAATTTGCAAGGATTAACTACAAATTACCGTGGCGTGAGAGTCGCCGATACGGCTAATGCGGAAAATTGGTTTAGCGGAGCTAACACTGCTAACAATTATGTTATAAGAAGATCTGGCTCTTTCGACGATATAACCATTAATTCTTTGGGCAATGTCGGCATCGGCACGGCGAACCCGTTATCTAAATTCAATGTTGAAGGAGATATTCGCGCCGGCCGCGCCATAGGAGGTAATTTTTTGGCGCAGGATTCCGGCGGGGCGGTAACTTCCGTGATCGCGGGATTGGAAGACGAAAATAGCTACATTAATAATGGCGGCAATTTCGGCATCGGCCTTAGTAATCCCGGCGCTTTCAAACTTAATGTGCAAGGGACCGCGCGTATTTCCGGCAATTTGACTGTGGGCGATTTAACTATTGCGGGCGCGGATGTGGCTGAAGAATTCAGCACGCCGGAGAACTATGAGGCCGGCACGGTTTTAGTTATGGGCGATAACGGCTATAGATCGGCCAAGGTTTCTTATCAGCCCTATGATCATACGGTGATCGGCGTAGTTTCCGATAACCCGGCGATTATTATGGGCAAAGCGGCCGGCGAAAATAAAGCCATCGTTGCCATCGTCGGCGTGATTAAGGTAAAAGTTACGGATAGCAATGGTAAAATCAGGCCAGGCGACCTGTTAACTACTTCCGCTACTGCCGGCTATGCCATGAAAGCCACCGAGAATAAAATAGGTACGATTATCGGCAAAGCGCTAGAGGATCTAAAGGGCGAGCGCGGTGAAATTATGGTTTTAGTAAATTTGCAATAATTAGCCAGTTCCGGATTTTATAGTAAAATAAAAAAAGTGTTTAATAGGTTTAATTTTAATAATATGACGCAAATTTTTAAAGCAAAAGGCAAAATTAAATTGTTTTTGTCCTTTTTTGTGGCAGTGGTTTTAACTTTGGGCTTGTCATTATCTTTGCAGTCGGTTTCAGCTTCTTTATTAATGACCAACGGTACGAGTGTTCAGTTTGGCAACTCTGGTTATAATTTAGGTACTGGCCAAAATTTAATTTATGAAGTATTGGGCACCAGTTCAAGCGGTACTGGTTCATTTGTTTTGTTTCAAAAACCCGGCGGGACAGATAAATTTAGAATTGATCATATTGGTAATGTTGCGGCGGCCGGCAATATAACCGCGGCCGGCCAAAATGTCTGCCGTCAAAATGGCGTTAATTGTTTG
Organism: Parcubacteria group bacterium GW2011_GWC2_42_12; assembly: GCA_000997945.1. Lineage (GTDB taxonomy): Bacteria > Patescibacteriota > Patescibacteriia > Patescibacteriales > GWC2-42-12 > GWC2-42-12. The sequence continues at coordinate 5,202 of LCCP01000002.1, forward strand.
GTTGCGGCCTGCGGTTCCGGCCAATTTGTAACCGCCGTTGGTTCAAGCTTAACCTGCGCCACTCCGGCCGGCGGCAGCCAATGGACAACTACTGGCAGTGATATTTATTATAATACCGGCAATGTTGGCATCGGCGCGGCCGCGCCGGTGGCAAAACTTTATGTAGAGGGAACTTTTAGGGCCGGCTACGGTTCAGCGGTTATCGGGGACAATTCTGCCGCCTTTGGCGCTAATACAACGGCCAACGGGCGGGCTTCGGCCGCGTTTGGCAATTCCACAATAGCTAATGGAATTTATTCTGCCGCGTTTGGCTGGGACACAGAAGCCAATGGGTTAAACTCCGTCGTGTTTGGCAATAATGCAAAGGCCAACGGGGCTGATTCCGCCGCGTTTGGTATTAACACAATAGCCGAGGGCTGGATGAGCGCCGCGTTTGGTATTAACACGAGGGCTCAACCGTATGGTTCAATGGTCATCGGACGATATAATATTATTAGCGGAACAACAGATAGTTGGGTCGCGGCTGATCCGTTGTTCATTATCGGTAATGGCGCAGACGCGGCTAACCGCGCTAATGCTCTGACCGTGCTTAAAAATGGCAATGTCGGAATTGGAACATCGACGCCGGGAGCAAAATTAGAAGTCGCCGGCCAAGTCAAAATTACCGGCGGAACTCCGGGCGCCGGCCGAGTGCTTACCTCTGACGCTAATGGTTTGGCTTCTTGGGCGGCGCCGTCAGGCGGCAGCCAATGGACAACTACTGGCAGTGATATTTATTATAATACCGGCAATGTTGGCATCGGCACGGCCGCGCCGGCGGCCAGGTTAGATTTAGGCCAACTACCGGCTTCAACCGAAGGTTTAAGAATTAAAATTGGCGCGACGACTCCTTATCCGCCTTTTGTTATTGTTAAGGCAGACGAAACGGATGTTTTTATAGTGAGAGATGATGGTGGGGTTGGTATAGGTACAAGGTATACGTCAGCCAAATTGCAAGTGCAAGACGGCGCAGTGATGTTTAATGGGACTATTGGGGCAACCCCCCTGAGTTCAGGCGCAGGCACGCGCTTGATGTGGATTCCGGCTAAAGCGGCGTTCAGAGCCGGAGTCGTTTATGGCCTCCAATGGAATGATGAGAATATTGGTAATTATTCCACCGCGTTTGGTGTAAATACAACGGCCAGTGGGCAATATTCCACCGCGTTTGGTATAAATACAACGGCCAGTGGGGAGGTTTCTACTGCCCTTGGAAATCTTTCAACGGCTAGTGGGCAATCTTCCATCGCCTTTGGCCGAAACACAACAGCCAGCGCGGATTATTCCGCCGCGTTTAACTATTCAACAACGGCTAGCGGGATTTATTCCACTGTGTTTGGGAACGGTTCAACGGCCAGCGGGATTTCTTCCGCCGCCTTTGGCTCTTACGCGGCGGCCAGTGGAAACAATTCCGCCGCCTTTGGCGCTAGCACAATAGCCAGCGGGATTTCTTCCGCCGCCTTTGGCTCTCTTTCAACAGCCAGCGGGATTTCTTCCGCCGCCTTTGGCCGTTACACAACAGCTCAACCGTATGCTTCAATGGTGATCGGACAATATAACATTATTAGCGGAACAATAAATAGTTGGGTCGCAACCGACCCGTTGTTTGTGATTGGTAATGGCGCAGACGCGGCCAACCGAGCTAACGCTCTGACCGTGCTGAAGGATGGTAATGTCGGCATTGGAGCAGCAAGCCCGGCGGCCAGATTAGATTTAGGCCAACTGCCGGCTTCAACCGAAGGTTTAAGAATTAAAATTGGCGCTACCGCGCCTTATTCTCCTTTAGTCATTGTTAAGTCTGCCGGGACAGACGCTTTTAGAGTAAACGAAAATGGCAATGTCGGCATCGGCACGGCCGCACCCGGGGAAAAATTGGAAGTAAGCGGAAAAATTAAATTTAGTGCTGCCAACGGAATTACCATAACCACGGAAAACGACCAGGGCGGATTTAAGATAGGCAGTTCCGCGGCAACGGCGGGGTTTAGAATGCTGCCGTTTGGGAATAATCTTTGGTTTCAGAATACTTATTCCGCGGGCGATATTTATTTTTCCGCATTGAATGGAGTAGATTTGTCCGGGAATGTGATTTTTAAAATCACCGGCAATGCCGGCATCGGCGTGGCGGCGCCAAAGAGCAAGCTGCAGATTAATGGCGACATACAGATTAACAATGCAAACCATGTGGCCTGCGACAATGACCATCGAGGCGCGATAAAATACGAGAACGACAATTTTTATGGGTGCAGGACTACCGGCTGGGTTCAATTGGACAATTAGCAATAGTTTTGTAAATATCTCTTAATATAAACGGCTCCCCGCTAAAATTTAGCGGGGAGCCGACTAAAAATAACGCTATTATCAGCGTTATTTTTTGTGTAATTCATCTAAAATTGAACAAGGCGCGCTCCGCTCCCTATAAATTATTGGGTTGTAAAAAAATTAAAAAAATTGATGTTGACTTTTTAATAATTTTTTTTGCATAGATTGTTAAATTGATAAATTATTAATTAGTTATATATTTGTTTAACTTTAGCTAAATTTAATAAATTTTGTTAATTAGTGAATATATTAAATTTGCATAGTTTTTAAGAATGGCGTATAGTATAATATAATTATGCCAAATAAAGAGTTAATGACAATTAATCAGGCCTCGGGAATATTGGGGATTTCCATAGATACGTTACGCCGTTGGGATAAGAGCGGAAAATTACCAGCTATACGCCCTAAGAGTTCGGGCTACAGGTATTATAGTGGCGACCTATTGGCCGAATTGATGCCTAGGCTGGATATTTATAAATTGGTTCTAAGATGGGCAGGCAGTAAAACCGCGACCGAACCGTTGTCTGATTTTTATTGTTCCAACAGTTCAATTTTTCAGGCGCGGCTAGCTAGATTGGAAAGCGAACTTATTAGATCCGGCGCGTTAGCAGGTAATATTTCCTTACCGGCTTCCATTATTGGAGAAATCGGCAATAACGCGTATGACCACAATCTTGGCAACTGGCCCGATATTCCGGGAGTGTTTTTTATTTATAATATCAACCAAAGGCAAGCGGCGATTGCCGATCGCGGCCAAGGAGTTTTGGCTACCCTAAAAAAGGTCAGGCCTGGTTTAAAAAATGATCAAGACGGTTTAAGAACGGCTTTCACCGAAATAATATCCGGACGGGCGCCGGAAAACCGGGGCAATGGATTGAAATTTGTCAGAAAAATAGTTACGGATAAAAAGTATGATCTTTTATTTAAAAGCGGCCGGGCCGAATTAAGAATCAATAAGAAAAGCCATGGCCTAAACATAACTGAAGCGAAAATTTCTATTAACGGCTGTTTGGCGTTAATTAAGTTTTGCTAGAATAAATGATATGATAATCCAATTAAAAAAATTCGGTCTGACTTTAACTTCAAGGCAATTAGGCAAAGAAGCTTTGTTGGCTTTCGCGCCTTCTTTGTCCGGCGCCGGCAAAAAAGAAATCATTGAGGTTGATTTTGACGGGGTTAATACTTTTTCGCCGTCTTGGGGCGATGAGTTTTTAACGCCGCTGGTAAAAAAGTATGGCGCAAGATTTATTTTAAAGCGATCCGGTAATCCGTCAGTAGTCGCCACTTTGGAATTTTTGGAAGAAGTTAATGGTTACAAATTTAAGATTGAGTGATAGAATATGCGCACATTTGTCTCAAAGTCGTCGTCTTTCGCTGCCTTGTTCCGCTTTTCAAAACCGCACGAGATGCAACGATGGATAATAGTGTATTCTCCACCCCTTGTAAAGTGCGTATTTCTTAATAAAGAAACAACAGTTGAACTTACCACACAATAATCTAAATGTCAAGGTTTTCCACAGGTTTTTCCATGTCTTAAATTATATGTTTTTTAAGTCAAAAGAACAAGAAAACAGAATTAATTTAAATAAATCTATGGATAAAAAATCAAAAATATTATTAACCGCGTTATTGATTATAACGGTTGCCTTCATAAGTTACACATCTTACAAAATTCTGGTTAAGCAGGATTTTCAGGTTGTTAATATAGAACCGGCCGAAGAAGAGGGTGAGGACGCTTCTTTAGATGCGGTCGGGGCAGGTGACGAAGAAAACTCCACGGAACTAAATTCGGCAGACACCATAGACCCGGCCGTTGAAGTCGGCGCGGCAGAAACGGTTGAGGACAAAAAATAATTTTAAAAACCATGAGAACGCTAATGTTAAAAGGCAATCAATCAGCAAGGGCAATAAATTTTTTGACGAAATAATCATGGGCCTTACCAAGAGCGATTATAAAAAATTAGTGATAAGTTGGCGTAAGAATAAACTTTGTTAAAAGTAAAATATGGGGGATGTCAAGATAGAACCCAACGCATTGCGCGAGGCATGGTGTTAATCGTATCAATATGATACGATTAAATAGGATAAATGATACGATAAAATATGATTAAAATAGACCAAAAACGACAAAAAATTATTAAGCTAATGCTCGGGGGGCAGGTTTTACCGTCTTCCAAAATTCATCAAGAGATAAAAACGGCGGGCGAAGATATTTCTCCGGTAACCGTAAAAAGAATTTTATCGGAGATGGCTAAGATCGGATTGCTAGAAAAAAGCGGCGCCGGACGCTCAACCGGCTATAATATCAGCGTCAAAGGCAGAATTTCGGCCGAGGTTGATGCTAAAGAATATTGCAGTACTGAACCGGACAAACGTTTAGGTCTGAAACAATATAATTTTAAGTTATTGGAAAATATTCCCAAAGATATTTTTAGTCCGGAAGAGTTAAAAGTTTTGCATGAAGCCACTGCCGAATATCAGAAGAGGACCGAAGATTTATCGCCGGCGATTGAAAAAAAAGAGTTGGAGCGGTTAATCATTGAATTATCCTGGAAGTCATCTAAAATTGAAGGCAATACCTATACTTTGCTGGATACGGAAAAATTGATTTTAGAGAATAAAGAAGCGCCCGGGCACGACCGGAAAGAGGCGCTGATGATTTTAAACCACAAAGAGGCCTTTAACTATGTCCGCCAGCAGGCCGGTACATTTAAAACATTGACTCGCAAGAATTTGGAAGAGCTGCACGCAATTTTAGTTAAGGGTTTAAGCGTGGAGTTGGGTTTAAGGAAAAGGCCGGTAGGGGTTCTAGGTTCAATTTATCGGCCGCTGGATAATGTCCAGCAAATTTTAGAAGCCGTGGAAGCTTTAAGCCGAGCAGTGGCAAAAATGGCCGATCCTCATGCTAAAGCTTTGATGGCCATTCTAGGGTTAAGCTACATCCAGCCCTTTGAAGACGGCAATAAAAGAACCTCGCGTCTTTTGGCTAATGCCATACTTTTAGCATATGGTCGCGCGCCTCTGTCTTACCGCAGCGTTGACGAGAATGAATATCGCGAAGCTGTTTTGGTATTCTATGAGCTTAACTCCCTTATGCCGTTTAAGAAAATATTTATTTCTCAGTGTGAATTCGCGGCTAAGAATTACGCGGTGAAGTGAGTTTCTATTAACTTGGCCGGAAATTTAAGGGTATTTTTAAGCGGAATAGGGTTGGTTGACTTAACTTCTTCTCCATAATTATCGTATTTTTATTTTCTGCGCTATCATTTTTACGACATTATGTTTATGCGGTTTAGGCTTTCCCGGGTGGCCTTTATCCAGTATCATTTTTTCTTCGTAAGAAATAATATTAAAATCCGAGAATATTTTTTTTAATTCCTGCGGTTTGAAGAAACAGCGACTATCAATAGCCGCTGTTTTAGCAGTAAAACCGGAGATTATAATATATCCTTCTTTTTTTATGGCTTTTTTAATTTCTTTAATTAATTTCAACGCATCTTTTTTAAACAAAAATTGCAGGGAATTAAAAGCATTGATAATGGTATACTTATTTTTTTCAATTTTAAAGATTTTAATGTTTTTACAAAGCAAATTAATATCAGATATAGATAACTTTTCGACCTTAACAGATTCTTTAATTTTTTTAATGCCTTCTCGCGAGTTATCTACGGCGGTTACTTTAAATCCGTTTTTAAGCATAAATAAAGAATCACGGCCTTGACCACAGCCCAAGTCTAAAAATTCCGAGCCAGCTTCTGCCTGGTTATAGATTTTTTGTAAAAGTTCGTTTGGGTCATCGCCCCAAACATTGCTATTGTTTTTATAGATTTTATTGTATTTCATATTAAGGTGGTAGAATATCTTTTTTATTTGCTATTTAGCGCTTTCTTTATTAGTTCAGTATTATTAACGGAATTATAAAATTTGACCTGATTAATCTTTTTTATCTCAACCCATTCTGGCCTGCCGATATATAGCTTTTCTAATTTTGTCGCGTTGTCTATAGACAATCTGCCGCTTATTTTTTTAACAAGATAGTAGATTAAGATGGAGTTAAATGGTCCTTTTTGAATCCGGCCGACAAAAAAAGAGGAACTAACATCAATCAGTTTAACCGGTCTTATCTTTAAGCCAGTTTCCTCATTGAACTCTCTAATTAATGCTTGCTCAACGGTCTCACTAATTTCAATTCCACCACCGGGGAAATCATAGCCGTCCCATTGTTTAGATAAAAGAACTTTGCCTTTTTCAATTAAAAGGCCGTAAACCGACGGTCGAAATTTTAATTTTTGAGAATCAAATAAATACTTTTTACCTAATACATCGTAACAGATAGATATAGTTGCTTTCGGTTGGGACTATAAATTGGCGTACAAGTTGCGGCGAAAAAAATTTAATTATACTGACGATGAGATTTTGGACGTAATATTCCCCAAAAAAATATTTCGATATGATAAAAGACCAAAATTAGTTATTGTGCCGCATCATATAGCTCATGCCGCTAGCGTATTTTTTACTTCCGGTTTAAAGAAAGCGGCGATTTTAGTGATAGATGGCCAAGGAGAAGATTCTTCTACCTCAATAGCCTATGGAGAAGATAAAACAATTAAAGTTTTAAAATCTTTTCCCATCCAAAGCTCTCTCGGTTATTTTTATGAAGCTGTTAATAAATATATAGGATTCCATTATTTTGACAGCGGGAAAACAATGGGATTAGCCCCATATGGTAAATCCATTTTCAATTTTAAAAATATTAAACTTGGAAATTCCGGATATAACATAGTGTTACCGCGTAAATTGAAATATAGCCCAGAACATTTAGACGAACAAGAAACTCTTGTAAATTTATGGCATAAAAAAATAAAAGAATTTATCAATCAACCAAACAGCATTAAATACGAGTTTGAAAAATCTAAAAACAGAATAATTTCAAAACTAGAAATACCTCAAATATATAAAGATTTCGCTACTTCGGCACAAGCAGTTTTAGAAAAAGCCATTGATCATTTAGCAATCCTTGCCGTTAAAATGACCGGATGTAACGACTTATGTATTTCGGGTGGCGTGGGATTAAATTGCGTTGCCAACGGCAAATTATTATATAATCCCCTCGTTAAAACTCTTTATATCTTCCCGGCCGCCAATGATGCGGGCGTAAGCGCGGGGGCTGCTTTATATGCCTCTGCCTTGTATGACAAAAATGCAGACTTCTCCCGGCTAGAACATATTTATCTGGGGCCACACTATGCTAATCGCCAAATAAGGAAAATATTAAACGAAAGTAAAATAAGATATAAAATATCGAATAATATTTGTAAAGAAACAGCTTGCTTATTAGCAAAAAATAAAATAATCAGCTGGTTCCAGGGGAAAATGGAGGTCGGCCCTCGGGCTTTAGGTAATAGGAGTATATTAGCAAGTCCTTTAAAAAAAGCTATGTGGAAAAGGGTTAATATAATTAAAGGAAGAGAATTATGGAGGCCGTTTGCTCCGAGCACTCTCGAGGAATATAAAGATGAATATTTTGAGAATGCTCAATCTTCTCCTTTTATGCTAAAAACTTTTCGGGTTAAAAAAAATAAACAATCATTAATCCCTGCCGTGGTACATATTGACGGCTCTACGCGACCTCAAACTGTTTCTAAAAAAACAAATAAAAAATTATGGTTACTAATTAATGAATTTTATAAGATTACAGGCGTTCCGGCTCTTCTCAACACTTCATTTAATAGATTTGGGGAACCAATAGTTTGCACTCTTCAAGATGCTATGGCTATGTTTTATAATAGCGGTTTAGATTATTTAGTTATAGACAATTTAATTATTTCAAAAGAAAATAAAAAATAAGTCTTACCATAAAATTTAGGTAGTCTGCCAAGACATAAGCATTGGCATAAAATTTTAGAAGCCAGCGGACAAAAAAGTAAAGGATAACATCAAATAGAGAAATTGGCTTTATTTTCAAAAAAGTGCTAAAATAAAATCAGTTAATCCTAAAATGAGAAAAAGTAAGATATGATAGAAGATACTCCGGCGATTATCCCTATAATTTCATAAATATTCAAGTGCTCTTTAAAGAATAAAACACCAACTATGGTAAGGGCTACAACCGTAGTAACTCCATAAATAACCCCGAGCGTACTCAGTTTTATGTGTTTCATTACAAAAAACCAACCTATTGCCGTTGAAGCATATACCACAAAACCGATTATAAACAATTTTAAATCAACATACTTAATTTCACTATTGCCAGACAGTTTTATAAAATAATCTCCTAAGACACCGACTAAACTTAATCCAATTACTATTAACGATGCATTAATTATACTCATAAAATTTATTCATTAACTAAGTAACTTATGATATAATTATAGTACATTTGTTATGAATGGTAAACAAAAACATAAAAAAATATATAAGGATAAAAGTAATATTGATGGCAATGGAATTTTTGCTAAAAAAGATATAAAAAAAGGCGAAATTATAGCTTTGATAAAAGGACCAATTATAAACCATGCCGTAGTTGATAAAAAGACTTCTTCTGCCGGACCTAATTGGATTGGTATAGGTAAAAACAAATGGATCGATCCTAAAGTAATCTTTAATCATATTAATCATTCCTGTGATCCAAACGCCGGGATAAAAGGGTCTAAAACTGTAGTTGCTTTGAGAAATATAAAAAAAGGAGAGGAAGTTTTAATTGATTATTCCATAACCGAGGAAGACGCTCTATGGGAACTGCCTAGAAGATGTAAGTGCGGGAGTAAAAAATGCCGCAAAATTATAAAATCAATTCAGTTTTTGCCTAAAGAGGTGTTTAATGGCTATTTACCATATATATCAAAATATTTTCAGCAAGTTTATATTAAATATCATAAAAACAAAAACAATGGGAAATAAGTCAAAAAAATTCATAGTCATTTTTATTATTTTGGTATTTTTATCAATAGTTTTTTCGTATTATACTTTTGTGATTAAAGAAAATTTTGAAATTTTTACGGATGAAAAAGCATTTAATGAAGCCTTGTTAGAAGAATAATTATATGGAAACATCAATTCAAACATTCGTAGAGATGTGTCAATGGGATACTGCAAAATTTTTAATTATCTCTGATAATGTTTTTGCGCCTCTTATATATTATTCTCACTTTTTTGCTTTGATACCCTCTTTTTTTATAGGTTTAATTATTTTTTTAAAAGATAGGAAGTCTTTAATAAGCCAAGTTTTATTTTTTATTACCACAACTTTTTCATTATGGGTATTTGCTGATCTTGTCTTATGGGCAAATGAAAAACCTGGCCTTATAATGTTTTTTTGGTCATTACAAGTCATTATTGAGCCGATAATTTATGCTGCCTGTGTTTATTTCATTTACATATTTATAACCAAAAACGACATAAGTCTTAAAAAAAAGTTAGGTATCACAGTTTTTCTTATACCAACCATTCTTTTTGCATCAACGAAATTTGCACTCCTCGGATTTGATTTAAGTAATTGTTATCGAGAAACAACAGAAGGGCCACTTACTTTATATGGATATGGTATTGAGATTATTTACACATTATGGATACTATTTTTTACATTCCGTAAATCTTGGGATGCAACAAGAGGAGAAAAAAGGCAGATCATTTTTATTGCGACAGGTATAATATTATTTTTACTTAGTTTAACTTCTGGAAATATCATAGGGAGTTTGACTGAAAACTGGACCTTAGCGCAGGCTGGTCTTTTTGGCATGCCAATATTCGTAGCATTTTTAGCTTATATGATTGTGAAATTTAAAGTGTTTAACATAAAACTAATTGGAGCACAAGCGCTTGTGTTTGCCCTTGGATTTTTGGTACTTGCCATATTATTTATAAGAAAGATTGAAAATGTCCGGGTGGTGGTAATTTTAACTTTATTATTTTCCAGCAGAGAGAAGAACTGGCCAAACTTAATGTTGATTTGCAAAATCTCTTAAAGCAAAGGGAAGCCCTGGTGCATTTAGTTACCCATAAAGTTAAGGGCTCATTTACCAGATCCAAATACATTTTCGCCGAATTGCTGGAAGGCGCTTTCGGCGTTATTTCGCCGGAAATGAAGGACATAGCGGAAAAAGGTTTACGCTCGGATAATGAAGGCATTAAGACGGTTGACTTGGTTTTAAGCGCGGCCAACCTGCAAGGCGGCAAAGTTAAATATGACATGAAACCGATTGATTTTAAGAAGCTGACCGAGGAAATTGTTAATAGTAAAAAAGAACAGGCCAGTCAGAGAGGCCTGAAATTAAAGGTCGAAATTAAAGCTGGCAGTTATAATATTTTGGGCGATGCCCCTTGGCTTAAAGAGGCGGCGCAGAGTTTCGTGGACAATGCTTTAAAATACACTTTGCATGGCAGCGTGACCGTCGGCCTGGAGAAGCGAAACGATAAAGTTATTTATTCCGTTAAAGACACTGGAGTGGGGCTTACCGCTGATGACAAGCAGAATCTTTTTAAAGAAGGCGGCCGAGGCCAGGACTCGTTAAGGATTAATGTGGACTCAACCGGCTATGGATTGTATTCGGCCAAAATGGTTATTGAAGCGCATCAGGGCAGATGCTGGGCCGAATCGGCAGGCCAGGACAAGGGCAGTACTTTTTTCTTGGAATTGCCGAGACGGGGTTAAATAGCATCAAACACCAAAACAATCTCCCTAACCCTCCCGCATCAAGCGCGGGACAGGCTCTTTATCAGAGGGGAAATAAAAAATAGGCGTCTTGAAAAGACGGCCTGTTTTTTTAAATTTGCCGATTATCCGATCCACGGCTAAAAAATTATTTTGACGATTACAAAAATTTGTATTATTCGGCTGCTTTTAGTATAATATCAGTATGAAAACAACCAATCCGCCGACTGGCAGGCAAAAATTTAAAATCGCTAAAATCGCTAAAAGATTTCAATTAAAATTGATTGTTATTTTTGGTTCTTTTGCTGATGGGAAAAATAGAAAGGATAGCGATTTGGACATTGCGGTTTTGGGATTTAAAGAAGTTTCTTTTAAAGAGCAAATCGGTTTAACAAATGAATTGTCCCATCTTTTTAGCAAAAATGTTGATTTATCGGTTTTAAATAAGGCCAATCCGCTATTGCTTTTCGAGGCCAGTAAGAAGCCGATTCTACTCTACGGCAGCCGGGAAGAATTTTTGAAATTTAAACTTTACGCTTTTAACGCCTATAACGATTACGCCCCGTATTTTGCCATGGAAAAAAATTTGAATAAAAAAATAATCAGCGCTTATGCCAATTGATAAAAAACTTATCAGTCGAAAAATAACTTTGATAAATTACGATGAAATTGACGCCAAGAAAGTTTTCGCGGCCATGGTAGCTTGCCTAAAAGATGTTCCGAAATATCTAAAAAATATCGTTAAGTCCCTAGGTTTATAAAAAATATGGACAGCACCGATTATGGTTTTTCCACGACCAAGATAGTTGTGGAAGCGCATCAAGGCAAGGGCTGGGAAGATATGGAGGTGGGCCAGGGCAGTATTTTTTATGTGGAGCTGCCGCTGGCGTAAAAATAAGCAGTATAATATGAATTGCCAACATTTCAAAAACTTCTTTTTATTTACTGCGGCCGTTATTTTAATTTTGGGCCTATCCATTTCTTTCCAATCGCTGCTGGCCGCCTGGACGGCGCCTTCAGTTAATCCGCCGACTTGCGCTAGCGGCAAGCTGGGCTGCGACGCGCCTTTAAATATCGGGCCGTTGGCGCAAACTAAATTAGGCGCGCTACGAATTGTCAATCAAAATTATCCGGCCAGCCCTTATGGCCTAATTGTTGAGAACGGTAACATCGGCATCGGCACAGCCGGGCCTGACAACAAGCTTACCGTCAACGGCGGCGGCTTAACCGGCAGTGGAATTAATAATGTTTTTCGTCTTTCGGGCGGGACCATGACCAGCGTGAATGACGCTACCGGCTTGCTTTTTATTCAGCGAGATGCCAATGATGACTATGGAGCCGCTATCCGTTCAGTCAACACGCAATCAACTCCCAATTGGCTTAATCCGCGTTTGGATTTTTTTGTTCAGAACCCTGATACCAATACGCAGGCGAACATCGGAGTAAAAATGAGCATCTTAGGCAACGGCAATGTCGGTATCGGCACAACCAATCCGTCGTCTAAACTGGAAGTGGCCGGCCAAGTTAAAATCACCGGTCCCTTAGCTGGTTTAGCCATTTCTGGACAGATTTTTGATCATCAGACAGATAACTTTTTTTACCTTAATTCATTTGACGGCCTGCAGCTGCGCGTTAACAGCAATGGCGGCGCCGCTAATTTTCAAATTAATAATAGCTCCAACAGCACGGTTTTTACGGTTACCAACGCCGGCAGAATCGGCATTGGCACGACCAGGCCCACGGACGTTACTAAGCTGGATGTGATCGGCAAGGTGCGGATCGCGGATGGGACCGAGGGCGCGAATAAGCTCTTTGTTTCCAGCCCGGAAGGGATCGGTTCGTGGCAGAAGGCCTTGCCGGAGATGTACTTTGATAAATGGTGCAGCGCGGACGGCACGACTTGCCTAACGCTGTTTGAATTGATCAATCGGCTGAACAACCCGCCGCAGCCGACTACGATCATTAACACTTCTTATGCTTGGGTTTATGGCGCTTGGAGCGGCTGGATTAACGTTGACGACGAGGATTGCTACGGACGGCCGTGCGTCTGGCAGTACCGCACGCGGAGCGTTACCTGCGTCGGCGACCAGAGCGGAACAATTGTCGCTAATGCCTATTGTTCGGGCGTGCCAGATCCTGCCTATGAGCGGCGGAGCGGCTCGTTAATTGCCCATAGTATAAACAGCGGAAGCCATAAAATTATTATGATCTCATATTTAAAAGGGAAAATTAAGCATAAAGCCGCTGGCTTTGTAATTTTAGAAGTAAGTAATATCGGCTATCAAATTTTTGTTGCCTCTTTGCTTCACGCCGATTTGAATCTAGGCCAGGATTTTGAATTTTGGACCCACCAGCAGGTGCGCGAAGACGGTTTAAATTTATACGGTTTCAGCCGGCTGGAAGAGCTGGAATTATTTGAAATGCTGATAGGTATTTCCGGCATTGGTCCGAAATCGGCCCTCGGCATTATGTCAATCGCCACGGCGGCTGATATTAAGGAATCAATCGTGCGGGGCGATCCGGCTCTCTTAACTAAAGTTTCCGGCATCGGCCGGAAGACCGCGGACCGAGTGGTTTTGGAATTAAGGGAAAAAATTAGCAAGTTAAGTTTCAAAGATAATAAATTAACCAGAGGCGGCTTGGGTTCAAGCGACGAAATAGACGCTTTAATGGCCTTGGGTTATTCTTTGTCGCAAGCCAGAGAGGCCTTAAACGGAGTAGAGGCGAAGATAAAAGACAGCGGGGAAAGAATCAGGCAGGCGCTTAAAAAAATGGGGAAATAAAAAAATTATGCAAATAATTGAAATTACGGATAAAAAACAATTAAATGATTTTGTCAGCTCGCAAAAGATGAGTCAGTTTTTGCAGTCCTGGCAATGGGGCGAGTTCCAGAAAAAAGTCAGCGGCATAATTTGGCGGATTGGCGCGGTAGAGGACGGCGAACTTAAGGCCTCGGCTAAGTTGGTAAAAAAGCAATTGCCCATGGGCAGAAGTTATTTTTATTGCGGCCGCGGGCCGGTTTTTAAAGATGGAGTTTGGCATGACGCGGCCGGTAATATGTTGCTTAACGAGATTAAGAGATTGGCCCAGGAAGAAAGTATTATGTTTTTGCGCTTTGATCCGACTTTTTCCGTTGCTAATTTTAAATATCCGCTAATTAAAACCATTGATGTTCAACCGTCTAAAACCGTTATCTTAGATTTATCTTCGAGCGAAGAAGAAATTTTAAAGAAGATGCATCAAAAGACCCGCTATAATATTAGATTGGCGGAGAAAAAGGGCGTAAAAATCGTCGAGTCGGGCGCGGCCAGATTTGAAGAATTCTGGCAGCTTTTAGTTTCCACCGGCGACAGAGATGAATTTAATTTGCACGGCCGCAGCTACTATCAGGAAATGTTAAAATTTGACAGTAATTTTGTAAAATTATTTTTTGCCGAATCTGAAGGCAAGTTATTGGCCGTGAGTTTAGTTGTTTTCTTCGGCGATATGGCTACTTATATTCATGGCGGTTCAGCTAACGAAAATCGCGAGGTCATGGCGCCATACGCCCTGCAGTGGCAGATGATTAAGTTAGCCAAGCAAATGAATTATAAATATTATGATTTTCACGGCGTTGATGAGGTTAAATGGCCGGGAGTGACTCGTTTTAAATTTGGCTTTGGCGCAAAACAAGCAGATTACCCGGGAACATTTGACTTAGTCTATGATCAGGGCTGGTATAATATTTATAAGATGGTGAGAAAAGTTAGGCGAACATTTTAGAAAATTTAAAGTTTAAGATTATTTATAATGGCAAATAACTAATGTCAAATCAAATCTAAATGTCAAATTTCAAATGTCAAAAAATTAATTAATTTGTCATTTAGTTATTTGACATTGATTTGGCATTTGTCATTGGATATTTGTCATTTTTTAACTTTTTATTTATACATTATTTATGGAAAAATCGTTGCATATTATAAAGAAATACATCCCGGTTAAATTGTTTGTCGCCCTACAGCCGGCTTATCATTGGTTATTTAGCGCCTTAGCCGCCGCTTGGCACGGCTGGCCCAGCCGCAGGTTGATTGTGATCGGCGTCACCGGCACTACGGGGAAGACCGCCAGCGTTTATTTAATGGCTAAAATGCTGGCCGCGGCCGGATATAGGACCGGTTTTACTTCAACGGCGATGTTTAATGACGGCCGAAACGAATGGTTAAATGATAAAAAGATGACCATGGCCGGCCGGTTCTTTACCCAGGCAATGTTAAAGAAAATGGTCAAGAATAATTGTCAGTATGCCATAATTGAAACCACTTCCCAGGGCGTTCTGCAATATCGCCATCGTTTTATTAATTATGACATCTTGGTTTTCACCGGCCTTTATCCGGAGCACATTGAAGCTCATGGCAGCTTTGCCAATTATAAGCAAGCTAAAGGCAAATTATTCGCGCATCTCAAAAACTGTAAAACCAAGTATGCCGACGATAAGAAGCAAGTAATAAAAGCGGAGAATGGTTTTAAAAAAATAGAAGCCAATCGCGTGAAGAAGACGATTATCGCTAACGGCGACGACGAGCAAGCTGATTATTTTTTGGATTTTTGGGCGGAGAATAAGTATGCGTACGCGCGGGGAAATAAACCAATCAAGAATTTAACAATTGATAGATTAGTATGGTATGGCGAGATTGCTTCTAGTGGCGATGGCGTGAGTTTTAAAATAGATCAGACGGAAATAAAATTAAATTTGTTGGGCGAATATAACGCGGCTAACGCCATGACCGCGGTTTGCCTCGGACTTAGCCAGGGGATAGAACCGGCAGAAATTAAAACCGGCTTGGCAAAAGTTAAATCAATTCCCGGCAGGATGGAATTAATAAGAAATGAGCAATCGTCTTTTACCGTGGTGATAGATTATGCCTTTGAGCCCGAAGCTCTAAAAAAGATCTACGAAACAATCTTAAAATTAGATCATCATAAAATAATTCATGTTCTCGGTTCGGCCGGCGGCGGCCGAGACGTGGCGCGCCGACCCAAGCTAGGTCAGTTAGCCGGAGAGAAAGCTGATTTGGTAATTGTAACTAACGAAGATCCTTACGACGACGACCCAAAAATAATTATTGATCAGGTAGCCATGGGCGCGGCCAACGCGGGCAAAATTCTGGACAAGAATTTATTTAAAATAGAGGATAGAAGAGAAGCCATTAAAAAATCCTTAACGCTGGCGCAAACCGGCGATATAGTTTTAATTACCGGCAAGGGCTGCGAGCAGGCGATTTGCGCGGCCGGTGGCGTCAAGATTCCCTGGGATGATAGAGAGGTGGTTAGAGAGGAGTTGAGGCGTTTAACTCATAACTCATAACTCATAACTTTGAGTTACAGTTATGAGATGTGGGCTATGAGATTTTGGCTTGTGGATAATTTTCTATTAGAGAAAGTTAGATCGTGATAATAAGAGATATTATAGCTAAGATTAAGCAAAATTAATTACTCTTGAATAATTTCATAAAATTACTTTAAAAATCCTTGACAAGCCGGGCAATTGTTGTTAGTATTTAATAAGTTTTTAGCCGAATAACATTTGAATAGTTTTTCCCTCAAATGTCATTTAACTAAAATTTACGAGTGAAGAAAATCAAAACGGCTCCGCCAAGATTGAATAAAGCGGAAAAGGAAGGTTGTGTCTAGCCGTTTTTTTGTTATCTATTTTAAAAATCCCCTGCGACCATCTCAATATATTTTAAATCTAAAATAAGTGCGAATTTACTTCATCAATTAAATATTTCATTTTAATCAACGCCAACCGACAGTTTGAGATTTTTTGTTTTTTGCAAATATAACCCCTCCTAGCCTCTCTTGTCAGCCGTAGCAGCCTGGCAGGCCAGGGGAGCATAATAAAAAAATATGACCACTAAACCTAAGTTAGAGTTAGCGGGCAGAAAATTTTTTAATGAAACAAAAGTGGCAATTGATTTGCCGGATTTAATTGAAATCCAAAAAGATTCTTACAATTGGTTTTTGCGCGAGGGACTGGCTGATTTGTTCCAGGAGATTTCTCCGGTGACTGATTTTATCGGCCGCAACCTCGAATTATCTTTGGAGGATTATTATTTGGATGAGCCGAAATTCGACGAAAGCGAAAGCAAGTCTAAAAACATTACTTATGAATCCTCGCTAAGAGTCAAGGCCCGCTTGACCAACAAAAAAACCGGCCAGACGGTTGTGCAAGAAGTCTTCTTAGGTGATTTTCCTTTAATGACCAAGAACGGCACTTTTATCGTTAACGGTATTGAAAGAGTGGTGGTTTCCCAGCTGATTAGAAGCGCTGGCGTTATTTTTACCTCGGAATTTATTAAGGGCAAGAAATATTACGGCGCCAAAGTCATACCTAACCGCGGCGCTTGGCTGGAAATTGAAACTGACATGAATAATGTAGTCTGGGTGAGAATAGACAGAAAGAGAAAAGTGGCCATCACTTCTCTGTTCAGGGCTTTTGGCTATTCAACGGACGAGGAAATAAAAGAGCTTTTCAGCGGCCAAGCTAAAGATCTAAAAACGGCTTTGACAGAGGAGGGGAAAACCGAGTTGAGCTTTATTGAAGCGACTCTAGCTAAGGACGCGGCTAAAAATGAAGCCGAGGGCCTGAAAGAAGTATATAAGAGGATCAGGCCTGGCGATTTGGCTACTACCGACAATGCCCGGCAATTAATTCATTCCATGTTTTTTAGGTTTGACCGTTACGATTTTGATCGCGTCGGCCGCTATAAGATGAATAAAAAATTTGGCTTGGATGTTCCTAACGATAAAGCCAACCGAGTTTTAAGAAGAGAGGACTTGGTGGCGATTGTTAAAGAAGTCATTCGCCTGAATATCACCCAGGAGAAAGAAGATGACATTGATCATTTAAGCAACCGCCGAGTTAGAGCGGTTGGCGAATTGATTCAAAATAAATTTAGGGTCGGCCTGGCTCGCATGGAAAGAATTATCAGAGACCGGATGAGTATTATGGATATAGATAGTTTAACGCCGAATAAACTAATTAACGCGCGGCCGGTCATCAGCGTGGTTAAGGAGTTTTTCATGTCAAGCCAGCTCTCCCAGTTTATGGATCAGACCAATCCTTTAGCCGAGCTGGAGCATAAGAGGCGTCTCTCTGCTATGGGACCGGGCGGATTAACTAGGGAACGGGCCGGTTTTGAAGTTCGCGATGTGCACGCGACCCATTACAGCCGCATTTGCCCGATTGCCACTCCGGAAGGCCCGAATATCGGGCTGGTCGGGCACTTAGCTAGTTTCGCCCGGCTGAATAGCTATGGTTTTATTGAAGCGTCGTATCGGGTAGTTCTCCATGATATTGATAATAAGCCGGAGATTAGCGAAGGTAAAACCGCGCGGGAAGATATTTATGAGATTAAGGGTTCTTCGGCAAGTTCAGGACAGGCGAAACAAGGCAAACTGATTATTAAGGCCGGAGAGGTAATTGATAAAAAGACAGCCCGCGAACTTAAAGAAAAGCTGCCTCATGTTACCATACCGATCGCGCCGGTTTTAACCGATGAAATTATTTATCTTGATGCTTTTGAAGAAGAAAAATATATTACTACCGCCGCCACTACGCCGATTGACGCGGCCGGCCATTTTACGGTCCTAAAAGCTGAAGTCAGAAAATACGGCCGGCCGGCCATGGAAGTGGTGGAAAAAATAGATTTAATCGGCGTAGCGCCGAATCAAATAGTTTCCGTGGCTACTTCTCTAATTCCGTTTCTAGAACATAACGATGGTATTCGAGCTTTAATGGGAACTAACATGCAACGGCAGGCCGTACCTTTGATTACCAGTGAAGCGCCAGTCGTTGGCACCGGCGTGGAAAGGCGGGCCGCGACCGATTCGGGCCATATTATTTTGGCCGAAACTGACGGTGAGATTGTTAAGATGGATGGCGGCGCCATAGAAGTTAAAGACAAGACGGGTAAAATAAGCAAGTATGTTTTAAATAAATTTCTCCGTTCCAACGCTTCAACTTGCATTAACCAAAGACCGATTGTTAATCGGGGAGATAGGATCAAGCCGGGAGACGTTTTAACCAACAGTTCGGCCGTTGATCACGGCGAATTGTCGCTCGGGCGCAATGTCCTGGTCGCTTTTATGAGCTGGGAAGGCTTTAACTATGAAGATGCCATAATTATTTCCGAACGGCTGATAAAAGAAGATGTTTATTCTTCTATTCACATAGAACATTATACGATTGATGTCCGCGACACCAAGCTTGGTCCGGAATTAATCACCAACGATATACCCAATATTAGCGAGGAAAAATTGAAAGATTTGGATGAGCGCGGCATTATCCGCGTCGGCGCCGAAGTTTCTTCTGGCGATATTTTAGTCGGTAAGATTACTCCCAAGGGCGAAACTGAATTATCGGCTGAAGAAAAACTCTTGCGGGCGATTTTCGGCGAGAAAGCCAAAGACGTTAGAGATTCATCGCTCTACTTAGAGCATGGCGAGCACGGCAAGGTGGTTGATATCAAGATTTTTTCTCGAGAAGACGGCGACAAGCTGTCCGCCGGAGTCATCCAGTCCATTCAGGTGACGGTGGCTAATTTGAGAAAAATCCAGATTGGCGATAAAATGGCCGGCCGGCACGGCAATAAAGGCGTTATTTCCAGAATTGTGCCGGTTGAAGACATGCCTTGCCAAGCCGACGGCACGTCGATTGATATAATTTTGTCGGCCTTGGGCGTAATTTCCAGAATGAACCTGGGCCAGCTCTTAGAGACGCATTTGGGTCTGGCCGCTAGAAAATTGAATTACCAAGTAGCCGTGCCGTCATTAAACGGCATCTCTGAAGAGCAAATTAAAGACGAGCTTCAGAAAGCCGGCCTGCCGACCGACGGTAAAGTTGCTCTTTTTGACGGCAAGTCCGGCGAGCCGTATGATAATAAGATTGTGATTGGCGTCCAATATATGCTGAAACTGAATCATATGGTGGAAGATAAGATGCACCAACGGTCAATCGGCCCGTATTCCTTGATCACCCAGCAGCCCTTAGGCGGCAAAGCCCAATTCGGCGGCCAGCGCTTTGGCGAAATGGAAGTTTGGGCTTTAGAAGCTTATGGAGCGGCGCATTGCCTGCAGGAGATTTTAACCATTAAATCGGATGATGTGCCGGGCCGGAGCAAGGCCTATGAATCGATTATTAAGGGCGAACCGATCAGAAAGATAAACGTTCCGGAATCTTTTAATGTCTTAGTCAGGGAATTAAAGGGCCTGTGTTTGGATGTGGAGCTTATGCAGGGTGGCCAAGTAATAGATTTGGAACGGCAGGGGAATGATAAGCCCATGGCGGAAGGGGAGAGAAGAGAGGGCTTTGAGGCCAGAGAGCAGAAATAGCAATAATTTTTAAATTTTGTATTGTCATTGCGAGCGACCGAAGGGAGCGTGGTCGTCGCTACGCGAGATCTGGCGTAGTCATGACAATCTCACGAACGGCAATGTGTCTAATATAAATAGTGGCGAGATTTAATGAAATATAGACATTCGTGAGATTGCGAAGCTTGTCCCGAGCGATAGCGAGGGATCTGTGTTCGCTCCTCGCAACGACAATAATATATTATGCTTAATCCAATTAAAACTTCCGATTTTGACGCCATTAAATTAAAATTAGCTTCGCCTGAAGTAATTTTAAATTGGTCGCATGGCGAAGTCACCAGGCCGGAAACCATAAATTACCGAACGCAGAAACCGGAGAAAGACGGCTTGTTCTGCGAGCGCATTTTCGGGCCGTCCAAGGATTGGGAATGTTGTTGCGGCAAATACAAGAAAATTCGCTATAAAGGCATAATTTGCGATAAATGCGGGGTGGAGATTACGAGAAGCTTGGTTAGGCGCGAACGGATGGGCCATATCAAGTTGGAAGCGCCGGTAACTCATATTTGGTTTTTAAGAGGAACATCTTCAAAAATCGGCTTAATCATGGATCTATCCATGCAGGCACTGGAGAAAGTGGTTTATTTCGCCAGTTTTATAATTTCTGATGTTAACGAGGAGCTACGGCTGGCTACCATTGAGCAAATTAAGCAAGAATATAAAAATAAAAGAAAGACCATTGAGCAAGATGGGCAGAAACAGATTAATGAGATCAAAAATAAAAAAGGCAAATTACTCACTCAAGGCAAGAGTGAATTTGAGATTGAAGATATCCTAAGCGCGGAAATTGAGGTTTTAGAAAAGATCAGGAATGACAAATATAATGATTTAGAGCAAGCCTTTGACCAAGCGCAGAAGGAACTTAAGGACTTAAAGCCGTTAACCATTATTTCCGAAAGCGTTTATCAAAATTTAAGCTTGAAATACGGCCATATCTTTACGGCCGATATTGGCGCCGATGCCGTCAGGAAGCTATTGGCCAAAGTTGATTTTGCTAAATTAATTCCCATGCTAGAAAAAGAATTAGCCGTGGCGATTGATTCAAAAAAAGATAAATTGATTAGACGTTTAAAGCTTTTAAAGAGCTTGCAGCAAAATAATTTAAGGCCCGAATGGATGATTTTGACCGTGGTGCCGGTAATACCGCCGGATCTCCGTCCTATGGTGCCGCTGGACGGCGGCCGGTTCGCCACCTCCGACTTAAATGATTTGTATCGCCGGATTATTAACCGCAATAATCGCTTAAGGCAGCTCTTAGATCTTAACGCGCCCGAGGTTATTTGCCGCAATGAAAAAAGAATGCTGCAGGAGGCGGTGGACGCGCTGGTAGATAATTCCATCAGGCACGGCAAGACCGTGGTGGCTTCAACCGGGCAAAAAAGAATGCTTAAGTCGTTGGCTGATTCGCTTAAAGGCAAGCAAGGCCGGTTCAGGCAGAATTTATTAGGCAAGAGAGTGGATTATTCCGGCCGCAGCGTCATCGTGGTTAATCCTAATTTAAAATTGGACCAATGCGGTTTGCCCAAGCGCATGGCTTTAGAGTTATTTAAGCCCTTTATTATTTCCCAGCTCATCAATAAAGAGATTGTTCATAATGTTAGAAGCGCTTCTCGTTTTATTGAATCCGGGAAAGAGGAAGTTTGGGATATTCTGGAAGACATTGTTAAGAACGCTTATGTCTTCCTCAATCGCGCGCCGACCCTGCATCGCTTAGGCATCCAGGCCTTTAAGCCGATCTTAATTGAAGGTTTGGCTTTGCAGATTCATCCGCTCGTTTGTACGGCTTTTAACGCCGACTTTGACGGCGATCAAATGGCCGTTCATGTGCCTTTGACCGAGGAAGCTATCGCCGAAGCTCGCGACATTATGCTTTCTAGCCACAATCTGCTTAAGCCGGCTACTGGCGACCCGGTAGTAACACCCAACCAAGATATTGTCTGGGGAGCTTTTTATATTACCAATATCGGTCCAGATTACGCGGCCGTTGATGGAACCAAATTAAAGAATTTTTACGCGCCCGAAGACGCCATGCTGTCCTATAACCTGGAAAATATAAAATTGCAGCAAAAGATCAGGGTGATGATTAACGGCAAGTTTATCATCACTTCGGTCGGCCGGATTATTTTTAACGAAGCTCTGCCGGTTAAGCTTAGGTTTGTCAACGAAGTCGTGGGCAAGAGCCGGTTAAGGAATCTAATCAAGGAATGTTTAAGGCACTTTGGCGAGCAAGCGACCATTGATTTATTGGATAAGATTAAAAATACCAGCTTTAAATATATTACTAAGAGCGGATTATCTTGGGGCATGGATGATATACCTCATCTTTATGAAAAGGATCAGATGATTGTTAATGCTACGGCTCAAGCCGAAGAAATCGGCGAACAATATCGCGACGGGCTCTTAACCGATAGCGAGCGCTATTCTAAAATTATTGAGCTTTGGACCACGGTTAAAGAGAAGGTTACGGAAATTTGCCGTAATCATTTGCCTAAGGACGGACCGGTTTTTTCCATGATTGAATCAGGCGCGCGCGGTTCCTGGGCGCAGTTAACGCAGATTTTGGGCATGAAGGGCTTGGTAACCTCTCCTTCGGGCGATATTATTGAATTGCCGGTGACGGGTAATTTTAAAAAAGGTTTTAGCGTTTTGGAATATTTTATCGCCACGCACGGCGTCCGCAAGGGTTTATCCGATACGGCTTTGAGAACCTCTAACGCCGGTTATTTAACCAGGCGTTTAGTCGATGTTTCCCAGGATATTATCGTGGTGAATGACGATTGCGGCGACAAAGAAGGGTTATTGATTGTTAAGAAAGAAAGCGAAGAAATGGGCGAGAATTTAGTTAAGCGCATGACCGGCAGATTTTTGGCGGCTGATTTAAAGAATAAGGCCGGTAAAGTTTTGTTAAAGACCGGCGAGCTCGTAACCGAGGATATCGCGGATAAAATTGCTAAAGAAGATATCAGAGAAGTGAAAGTTAGGTCAGTCCTGACCTGTAAAATACATCGCGGTATTTGCTCAAAATGCTATGGTTACGATTTGGCCTATAACAAACCGGTGAAAATCGGCACGGCCGTAGGTATCATCGCCGCCCAATCCATCGGCGAACCGGGTACGCAGCTTACCATGAGAACTTTCCATACCGGCGGTGTGGCCGGCCAGGAAGATATTACCCAGGGTCTGCCGCGCGTAGAAGAAATATTTGAAGCCAGGCCGCCGAAGAAGAAGGCCTTTATCGCTGATGTTGCCGGTACGGTTAAGATTGAAACCGGTCAAAGAACCATTACCAATGAAACCGGCGAGATGATTATCTCTAATCCCCAGGCCAAGATTTTAAAAGTCTATTATCAAGGTTTGGAGACCGAAAAATACCATTTTGCCGAAGCGATTCGCGAGGCCGTGCTGGAGAGCAAGACCAATAAGAAACAAGAAGTTCACCCCGTTAAATCCCGCAAGGCGGGAATTCTGCCGAAAGCAGAATTATTTAACGGGGTAGAAATCTTAGTTAAAGATGGCGTTACGGTTAATAAAAATAGCGAGTTATTTTCCATCGGCAAGAAAGTTTTTAAAGCTAGGCAATCAGGCATCGTAAAAATAGAAGATAAATTAATTAAAGTCATGAGCCAAGCGGAAAAGACTAAAGAATATGTCGTGCCTAAGGGCTTTGGCATTTGGGTTAAGGACGGCGAAGAGATTAAGATCGGCGATCAGCTGACCGACGGCTCGCTGGATCTGCATCAATTGTATAATTTGCGCGACAAGTTGGAAGTGCAAAAGTATATTATTAAAGAGATTCAATATGTTTATTCTTCCCAGGGCCAGCCTTTGAATGACAAGCATATAGAGATTATCGCGCGCCAGATGTTCGCCCGGGTTTATGTTAATGATGCCGGCACGACTGAATTATTGCCCGGCGAAATCGTGGAAAAAGCGATTTTTGACCGCGTCAACGATGAAGCAAATCTCGCCGGAAAGAAAGAAGCCAAAGGCGAAGAACTATTATTAGGTATTACCAAGTCATCGTTAACCACTAATAGCTTTTTATCGGCCGCTTCATTTCAAGAGACGGCCAGAGTTTTGATTGACGCGGCCGTCACCGGTAAGATTGATTATCTTGAAGGCCTAAAAGAGAATGTCATAATCGGCCGGCCGATTCCGGCCGGAACCGGGTATCGGGCGCAAGTATAATATTATGTCATTGCGAGGAGCTCCGCCAGCGGGCGGAGCGACGCGGCAATCTCTGGTTAGAAAGAAAGACGAGAATAAGAAAATGCGTTATTAACAAGATAAGATTTTGCTTAGAAGTATTTACAAATGATGTTTGCATGCGCTTTTGACCAGAGATTGCTTCGTCGCTGACGCTCCTCGCAATGACAATTCACATTATTTATTTGTTCTTTTAGATATCAAAAACAAAAAAGGCATTGTGGTTAAACCCGATGCCTTTTTTGTTTAGACAATAGACAAAACTATTTTTATAATTGACGGATTCTTTCCGAATAGGCAGTAAGAGGCATCTTATGAATAGAGTCTCTCAAGTCCTCCTTAGAAACATTAAACGCGTCAAGAGTTCCTCTTAGGGCGGATACGGCTACTGCCCAGGCGTCTCGCTCTTCCTTTAAAACATTTTTTCCGGCAAACTCGTTAAGTTTTTGGGGTAAGAAAAAGTGGAGGTATGGTGAATTATAAATTTTTCTGGCCGTCGATTGTTTCACTGCCGTCCCTAGACCTTTTAGGGCTCCCCCGAGAGTGTCAGAATCAGAAATAATTTTTTGCACAACTGTTGTATGACCTATCTCATGCAAAAGAGTCATTATACCCAGGAAGCTGTTAGGAGAAAAATAACAAAACACTTTATTTTTAGCTAAACTGCTATGGAAATTTTTATTATCTATGGCAAAAAATATATCACGAACTTCAAAATCTTTCATTAAATCCAGTTCATTACCCGACGGATTATCAATCGAAAGACCTACCAATCGTCGGAATTTACCGGCTTCAATATCTTGTTTAAGCGATTCGGGGATTTCGTTTGAGGTTGAATAGGAATTAATCTCCTGCTCGCTTAATGTTTCGTAAGTATACTCTAGCGTCCAGCCGTCTTTTAATTCAACTTTTTCTTTACCACTTTTTCCGTATTCAATATTGGGGTTAAATAAGCGGCGTACACTTTCCGGATGCTGTTCAAAATGTTCCTGTTTGGTTTTGTGTTTTTCCTTGTCTGGCAAGGGAGGCTCAAGACGTCTTTCAAGGTAATTTTTTTTTGGAGCTTCAAATTTTGGCATTTCAATTCCCATAGCATTGATTTCATTACAAATTATATTTTTTCGCGTTTTCGTCGGCCAGATGCTGGATATAAGCGATTTGCTCTTTGCCGCGTTGGTCTTTGAATAAATGTTTAAATCGGCCTTGGGGCTTTAAATAATCTTCAACGCGCGGCGGCTGGGCTGGCCGTTTCATAACCTCGCCCAGTTGGCCGTTAATATATTCCACTACCGGGTAGATGCCGGTTAGGGCGGCTAATTTAGCCAGCTCGATTGTGTCCTTAGGTTCGGTTTTCCAACCCGGAATGCAAGGCACGAGAATCTGTAAGTAAGACGGGCCGGCCGCGGCCGCGGCCCTTTTAACTTTTTTTATAATATCCAGGGGGTAGGCGACCGTGGTTTGCGCCACATATTTTAGGCCATGAGCCAAAGCCACGGCCAGCATGTCTTTTTTCATAAAATGCGAGCCTATGCCGACGAGATCTGGCGATTTGCCGGCCGGCGTGGTTGTAGTATTGGCCGCCCAAGGCGTGGCCGCGGATGCCTGGGCGCCGGTGTTCATATAGCCCTCATTGTCATAGCAAACATATAAAATATTTTCGCCCCGTTCCCACAGGCCGCTAATCAGGCCGAAACCAATATCAAAAGTGCCGCCGTCGCCGCCTTGGGCAACCACAAAAATTTTCGAATTACGATTTTCGATTTTCGATTTGTAGTCCAGCGCCGCTCTAATTCCGCTGGCGACAGGCGCCGCGTTTTCAAATAGCGAATGTATCCAGGGCAGACCCCAGGAGCTTTCCGGATAGGCGGTGGTGACGACTTCTAAGCAGCCGGTGGCGTTAGCGATAATCGTCTTCGGGCCTAAAGCGTCGGCAACTAAGCGGGCCGCGATCATCTGGCCGCAGCCGGCGCAGGCGCGGTGGCCGGGAGAGAGCAGAGTTTTTGGCGGTGTTAGTGTAATTTTATTTATAGTGATTGGCATAATTTTTATTAGTTTAAAATGTAAAAATTAAAGTTGAAAATGACAGTTAAAAATGTAAAGTGAAAATTTCGCTTGATTGTCATTGCGAGCGATTGAAAGGAGCGAAGCAATCCCTGGTTCGAAGGGATTTACCAGAGATTGCTTCGTCGCCCTGAGTACAGGGCTCCTCGCAATGACAAAAGAATTTTAAATTTTACACTGTCATTTTACATTTTGAGATTTCAATTTTACATTTTTTTAATTCGTTTCCATTATTTGTTTTTTTATACTCTCAAGTTTTATTTTATTTTTTTGCTCCACAAATTTAGAGGCATTGAGGATTTCAATTAGCACCGGTTTTTTACCTTTGGAAAGGTGAATTATAAAATTTCCGAGTTCCAAACAATGGTCAATCGGATCTTTGGCTATTTCCCAACTTAAGATATTGGTTTCAATATCGTATTGCATATCTTTGTTTGTCATTGCGAGCTTCTGAAAGAAGCGAAGCAATCTCTGGTTAGAAATGTTTTATTAGTTTAAAGTTAAATTTCCCCAAACAAAATTTAATTTGTTAATCAGGGCTATTTCCTTTTTTCCATTTTTCTTTCTTACCAGAGATTGCTTCGTCTCCGCCGGCTGGCGGATCCTCGCAATGACAAATAGGAGCTATTTCACCGGAAAGAAAGTCATGATTTTTAAAATATCTCCGTCTTTTTTATAAATAACTTTTATGCCTTCCTTTTGCGCCGCCATTAGCTTGCCCTTGCGATTTTGTTTTTCCGGCGCGGCCACGGCGTCTTCAACCTGTTCGCGCGTAAAAAAAACCTTATGTCTATTTAAAATATCAAATTTTTGTTCGGCGTATTTTGTGAAATAAAACATAAATTTAAATTAACTTAACTCTTTTATATAAATATACATCGGCTATGGCAAAGATTTTCTTCGTCCAGGAGAGAAATTCATCGGCCTCTTTCTTAGAAATAAGCGCGCCACCGCCATAAAGATCCCAGTTTCGCTTGGCGCGCATTTCTTGGCCGATAATTATTATATCTTGCTCTTTTATGATTTCTGACAGCTTGTTTATCAGCTCGGCCTGGTGCCCTTGGCGCGATTTCACCCGCAGATTATTTTTAGCGCAAACGGCGATAGCCAATTTCAGCAAAGCGTCATAGGAGAATTTAAAAATAACTTCCGGAATGTCCGAAGTTTGGGCGATCTTTAGATCGCGCGCTGCGGATTTATAGTATTGATCAATTTGCCTTGAGGTAAAAGCGAATTTTTCAAACATTAGATTAGTTTTATGGTTTTATGGCCGAAAATATTGGCTATTAATTCGTCTTTTTGTTTTTTCCTTTTTTTAAGATCCGCCGCGGTTAGGTCAATGATATTAAACTCTCTCTTGAATTCCTTTTCCGTTTTAATCAGCAATCTTTTAGCTTCGATTGAAGAATGGCTGCCGATGAGGAGGATATCAATATCGCTGGCCGGCCCGAATTTATTATTGGCGTAGGAACCGAAAATATAAGCGTTGGTTAATTCGGGCAGATCTTTAAGCAGAGCCGTCAGCCGATTTTCCAGGCCATATTTTAAATGATAGAGTTTTTTTAATTCGTTTAACAGGGGATAGCGCCGATTTAGAGAATAATGCCTTTGGTTGCCGATTGGCTTGGAGATTAAAACATTTTCCTTTTCCAGTTCTTTTAATTTTCTGTCTAAGTTGCCCGGGTCAAGAGAGAGCGCTCTAGCCAGTTCGTTGATGTAGTGTTCGGCGCCGGTATTGACGAAGTAATAGCCAAGCAATTTTTCGGTAATTTTTGATTTGAAATCAAGCATATTTTTATTGTAAATATTTACAATAATCATTGTATATTATTACAATAGAATTATCAAGTCTGTCCGCGCGTCAGAAATATTTTATGTTTATTTAAAATATCAAATTTTTGCTCGGCGTATTTAGTAAAATAGATCATATATCAATTTGATATGTTATAACCGCGACAGCACCTCTTTAATATCAATTCCGCCTTTTTTTATTTTGGTAAAATCAATGACTTTTTTCCATGGCTTGCCGGCCGTCTTTTTGTTTCTTCTCATAGTTATTCTCTAATTTTAGGTATTTTTTTAGCTATTGACATCATATTAAATTGTGCTATACTAATCATAGGTATCAATCAGTGGAACTCTAGTGTCCGAAGCATCTTTAATAACAATTTCAAATTTTTGGGGTTGTTATTTTTTTTGTGCTAAAATAATAATCGTGGTAGGTGGTAGGTATTTCCCGGTGGCCCGGGACACTGATTGATACCCAGCTGATGCTCTTACGGGCATGGGGTTCGATTCCTCTGCCTACCGCGCCAAAGCCATCTCAATCCGAGGTGGTTTTTGGTTTGCCAAAATTTTAAAATTACATTAAATCGGCTAACGATTTTAATTTATAAACTTTTCCTTCTTTATAATCCCTTTCCGCTCTTTTTATCATTTTCAATAGATCTTCAGCCGAAATTAATTCATCATTCGCCTCTGATAATGGCAGAGAATTATTTTTTTTTAATTTTTTCTTTGTCATTTTTGTGGTCGATGAGGGACATAATAATCCCTTATATAATAGTAATATTGTATACAGCTGTATTACAATGTCAAGGTGGTGAAGAAGAGCGGGTTATTTTCGCATATATTTACAATGATTATTGTAAATATTTACAATAAAATATTAAGCCCGCTCGCGCGCCAGAAAAACTTTATGTTTATTTAAAATATCAAATTTTTGCCTTGCCTCGCTGTAGCTTCGGCGAAGCGGGTCGTAGCTTCGGCGTATTTGATAAAGTAGAACATATTATTTTGTTGCACATTTATAACCAGAACCAATGCTTTGACATTCACCATTAGGCATATAGCTTGGAGTGACAGGAGAAGTGTTGAGTTTTTTGCAATCATCCAGAGACAAATTTATTTTAGCAATACAATCTTTCCAATAATTGTTACTGAAACTCGTATAAAAATTATAAAGACAGCATGGCGTAGGATTAGGATCTGCTTTTACTTCGCAGAAATAGCCCCCGCTTAATTCCTGTTTACATATGCCATACTCTGTATATTTTCCATTAAGGGTTTTTTCACAATAAGTTGGTGAAAAATTTGCTTTATCATCGCAAGACCTCCGACCGCTTCCAACATAATTCCAAGCACAGCATGACACCGCAGGACATACTCCTCCCTTTATAAAATTACCAGCCTTTTTATCACAAGCCTCTTCGCTAAGAACAATTTCGCAAATAGATGTTTCTGGCGAATTCCGGTATGTGCAGCTCCCGTTAACCTGTTCCGCCACCCCTGGTATTTTGGTAATCTGTAAATTTACCAGCGCCGGATTAACCGTGCTTAAGATTAAATAAGAGGTTAGGGCCAGAACCAGGCCGGTCAGGGCGGCGCCGATATAGGCCTTGGCTTCGCCGATTTGCGTGGCGTTGCCGCCGGCCACGATCCAGAGCACGCCGCCGACCATTAAGACCACGGCGGCTAAGATACCGATAATGCCGATGGCGTAGTTGTAAATCGCCCTAATGTATTTAGCAATCGGCGCAGTAGAGTCGTTTGGATCGAATTTATAACTGCCGCCCGGCGCAAAGTCCTTTTCTGCGCCAGGTATGCCGACTTGTGGTTTAAATTCAATCGCCTGACTGGCGACCGGCGCGGCTAATAAGAAAAAGACAAAGATCATTTGTAAAATAAATACGGTCAGAAAGAAGATGGTTAGAATTTTGGGGAAAGATTTCATAAAATTTTATACTGTCATTGCGAACGACCGTTTATTTTTGTCATTCCCGCGAAGGCGGGAATCCAGATTAATTTTCGTTTTATCTTTCTGGATCCCCGGGTCTCGCTGGCGCTCGCCCGAGGATGACAGGAGAGGAGATTGCTTCGTCGCTGCTGCTCCTCGCAATGACAAGAGGTTATTATTTTCCAACGAATGTAGCTTGGTCACTTTTTTTGCCGGTCTGTTTAATTATTTTTTTAATTATTTCTTTGGTAATATCGCGTCCGCCTAGGCCGACGATGAAACTGGAAATATTGGCATTGGTCTGGCCTTGAGCCACGGCTTTAATGTCCGAAGCTAACGGACCAATATGGCCTAGAGAAATGGATTTATCTATAACCGCGACATTTTTAGCTGGTTTGATAATTTTTAGAATTTGTTCGGCCGGGAAGGGGCGGAAACATTTGATTTTTAGGATGCCAACGCCACCGATCCTTCTATTAGAGAACAAACCCCCCTCGCTCCCCTTGTCAGGGGGGAAGTTGCTAACCGTGTCTTTAATAGTGCCGATGACCGAACCCATAGCCACTAGTATAGTGTCGGGATTTTTTGGACCGGTATATTCCAGCCAGCCGTTATCAACTGTTATCAAATCTTTACTAGAATTTTTAATTTTGTCCCCCTTCGCTAACGCTGCGGAGGATAAATAATTTTTAATTTTTAATGAAGGAAAAATTTTATGAAAAGCTTTATATTCCTGGTCAATAGTTTTTAGGCTGGCGATTAAGTCTTCATGCAATTCTTGCCTGATTTCCATATAATGGGCGGGCGCGGCTAAGGGGCCCATGGTGATGGGATTAGCCGGATCAAGGAAGGTTCCGGGCGCAGGCGCGTAATCTGGCAGGTATTTTTTTATCTGTTCGGCCGAGGGGATAATCACCGGTTCATACGAATGGGTCATAATATAACCGTCAACATTCACCATGACCGGCAGCTTAAGTCGCTCGGCAATTTTAAAGGCCATGATATGCTGGCTAACCGCTTCCTGGTGGTTTTCCGCGAACAAGAGAATCCAGCCGGCGTCTCTTACTGCCATCACATCTTGCTGATCATTCCAAATATTGATTGGAGCTGACACGGCGCGGTTAGCGCAAGTTATGACCACGGGTAGACGCAGGCCGGCGATATTAAAAATTACCTCAATCATAAGCAAGAGCCCTTGCGAGCTGGTGGCGCTATAGGTTCGCACGCCAGTGGCGCTGGCGCCCAAAATAATAGAAGCGGCCGCAAATTCTGATTCAGCCCGAACATATTCGTAGTCGGCCTGACCCCGCCCACCTCGCGAGCGAAACGTCGCGGGCGCGGCGTCGGCTTTAAATTGGGCCAGGTCTTCAACAATATGCGTTTGCGGCGTAATCGGGTAAGCGGAAATAACCGCCGGGGCGATATTTTTTACGGTTAGAGCGATGGCCCGGGAACCTTCTAACATCTGTTGTTTATTATTTTTGTTATTCATAAATATGATATGTCATTGCGAGCGACCGAAGGGAGCGAAGTCATCGCTACGCGAGATCTGGCGTAGCCATGACAATCTCACGAACAATGTGTATAGAAAATTATATTAAATGGTATGTTTAGTGGCTATTCGTCATGTCTGAGATTGCCTGCCTACCGGTAGGCAGGCTTCGTCGCTCGAGTACGAGCTCCTCGCAATGACAGTAAGAATTCACTTCTGATCTAATTCCATCACAATCGCCTTGAACGGGCAGACCTCGGCGCATAAACTGCAGCCCTTGCAGTAGTTAAAGTCGCAGTCATAAGGCAATTTGCCCAAGGAATTTATTTTGTCAATTTGCTTAATTATGCCTTCCGGGCAGACGCGCGGGCAGATGCCGCAAGCCGTGCATTTATCATATAAAAATTTTGGCTTTAAAGTGCGCCAGGAGCCGGTTTTATTATTCATCGTCGTTTTAGGTTTTACGGTAATTGGTATTTTCATAACTTATGCTTTTTTGTCATTGCGAGCTCCGACCAAGGCGTCGGAGCTCGCAATGACGGTAAAAAATTCAAATTTTATATGCTCGCTCTATGGCCCTAATGTTTTTAGCTATTAATTCATTATGTCCGGCAAATTTTTCTTCAATCGCTTCGGTCAGTGATTTCAAGCTGATTAGTCCGGTAGCTTTGGCGAAACTGCCAAGGATAACCGTATTAACAATATTCTTGCCGATAATTTCCAAAGCGATCTTAGTCGCGTCAATGGTATGGATATTATTTAGCGGGAAATTTATTTTTAGTTCAGCCTTGGTTTTGGCCGTGTTAATTATAATTATGGTTTTTTTATCTACGCCCTTAGCAACTTCCGGAGTTTCTAGCAAAGTGGGATCCTGAATAATTAAAATATCCGGCCGATAAATCTGCTGCCTCGTTATGATTGGTTGATCATCAATTCTGGCAAATGATTCTACCGGAGCGCCAGTCCTTTCCGCGCCGAAAGAAGGAAAGGCCTGGGCCTCTCTCCCGCCCTTAAAAGCGGCGGTGGCAATTAATTCCGCGGCGGTTACCACGCCTTGGCCGCCGCGGCCGTGAATTCGTATTTCAATCATAAAAAATGTAAAATTAAAATCTCAAAATGTAAAATGACAATGCAAAATTATCTATTATTGTCATTGCGAGCCGCCTTTGTACTCAAGGCGGCGAAGCAATCTCTGGTTAGAAGCGCTTTACCAGTCTAAGGATAAATCTCTCTGAGCAAAATTAATTTTGTTGATTAAGGCTATTTTGTTTTTGTTTATTTTTTCTTTCTTACCAGAGATTGCTTCGTCGCTGTCGCTCCTCGCAACGACCATCGTCGTTTATTTTCTAAGCTGTTCTATTATTTGTATAAAGACATCAAGCGGAACATCGCCGGCTAGCTTATAGCCGTTAATAAAATAGGTCGGCGTGCCGGCGATGCCGAAATTTTGCCCGTCGGACAGATCCTTCTGAATTTGGGGAAGATATTTTTTTTGGTTCAGACAATTTTTAAACTTAACTTGGTCGGCGCCGATTTGGTTGGCTAAAGCATTGAGCTCATCGGCCTGGACGGCCTTATTATCCGTCTGACCCACGCCTTGGTTTTGAAATAATTTGTCATGCATGGGCCAGAATAAGCCCTGCTCGCCCGCGCAGCGTCCGGCTAAAGCCAGAGTAGCTGAATAATCGGAAACTACCGGGTAATCTCGCCAGATGAATTTTATATCATTTTTGTATTTTAAGCTAATCTCCCTAACGGTAGGAAACGATTGCAAGCAAACCGGACAAGCAAAGTCGCCGAATTCCACGATGGTGATTTTGGCGTTAGTTGAACCAAGCCAATAACTATTGCTGGCCGCGGCCGGATATTGCTCACCAGTTAATTCCCGTCCGGCCTGGCTAAGTTTAAGTTTAGCATTTCTTATTTCACCCAGAAAGTAAAAAGCGCTCGCCGCCAGGAAAAATAAAACTATGGCCAGGATTATGATTATTAAGACGCCCCACCATTTCCTATACCAAATTTTATTTGAATATTCCATTGATATTTTCTTAAATTAGTTTTACTATATGAGAGTAAGCTAAATTCTTGGATATGAATATTATAACATTTATTTTATGAATAAACAAAATTTGGTTGATCTGGATCTGGAAATAGAAAAACGGCTTAAAAAGCGGGAAAAAAGAAAAAGACAACGGATGAAAGTTAGCGGCGCTATGGTTAAAGAATTGCAAAAGATGATAATGAGATAATTTTATTGTCTCGCTACGCGAGATCTGGCGTAGCCATGACAAAATAATCACAAAGTTGTATAATTAAATCACGCCTCAAGGCGCAAGCTAATTATTTAATTAATTTTTTCCGCTTAAAGAGCGGATCCGCCTCGGGCGGAAATCAAACCTACCTGCCGGCAGGCAGGCCAGAAATCAAAAAAAGTATGTTCACACCAAAGAAAATGTTCTTAACCAAAGGAGTCGGCGTTCATAAAGACCGGCTGGCGTCTTTTGAGCTGGCTCTTAGGGACGCTGGCATTGAGAAACATAATTTAGTGACCGTTTCCAGCATCATGCCGCCTAATTGCCATATTACTTCTAAGGAAAAAGGCGAAAAAATGCTCTATCCCGGACAAATTGTTTTTTGCGTTCTGGCCAGAAGCGAGACTAACGAGCCCAACCGGTTAATTTCCGCCGCCATCGGCTTAGCCAGGCCGAGCGATCATAATAATTATGGCTATTTGTCCGAGCATCATGCTTTCGGCGAGGTGGCGAAAAAAAGCGGCGAGTACGCCGAGGACCTGGCCGCCACTATGTTGGCCACGACCTTAGGCATTGAATTTGATTCAGCCAAGGCCTGGGAAGAAAGAGAGCAGATTTATAAAGCTAGCGGCAACATTATTAATACTTGCAATATTTGCCAATCGGCCGAAGGCAATAAAGACGGCCTGTGGACTTCGGTAATCGCGGTGGCGGTTTTTTGCGAGTACAGCATGCATAAAGACGTGATCGCGCCGATTATAAAAGACGAGATGCAAAATAAGGATAGCGGCGACGATAAATCTGATGGTCCGGCCGGCAAAATATAATAATTTATTAGCGTGATTAGAACGGGCTTAGTTCTTTAGGAGCCTATCTTAAAAATAATCTCTGGTTCATTTTCGGTCTTTTTTGGCTGCAAAGTTAAAAAATTTCGTCGGTATAATTTATTATGCCTCCTCAATTTTTTAACTTTTCGCTCAAAAAATCTTCGAAAATGACCTAGAGCTATTTTTAAGATAGACTCTAGGATTAAGTCCGTTTTAAAAAGATATATGGCTTTAGAAAAATATCAGGCCAAAAGAAAATTTGATAAAACCTCCGAGCCCAAGGGCGAAGTTAAGAAAAAAAGCTTGTCGCGTTTTGTGGTGCAGAAACATCAGGCCAGCCACCTGCATTATGATTTTCGGCTGGAGCATGAAGGCGTGTTAAAATCCTGGGCCGTGCCTAAGGGTGTGCCAGAGCAGCCGGGAATTAAACGATTGGCCGTGGAAGTGGAAGATCATCCGGTGGAGTATATAAATTTTTCCGGCCGTATACCAGAAGGCGAATATGGCGCCGGCACCGTGGAAATTTGGGACAAAGGCAAGTGGCAAAAGTTAGGCGGCATCCTGGAACGAGGCAGTATGAAATTTAATTTAATTGGCAAGAAATTGAATGGAGATTATGTTTTAGTTAGGATGAAAGACAAAAAGAATTGGTTGATTTATAAAAAATAGTTTTCCCCCTGACAAGGGGGAGCTAGAGGGGGTTTTGTGAAAAGAAGCAAAAATTTAAAATATTTGCCTTATAATTCTGAACTAAAAGAAAAAGCTCGAGATTTGAGAAAAAATATGACTATTGCAGAAAAGAAACTTTGGCGAGAGTTTTTAAAAAGTCATAAATATAAGTTTACTCGCCAGAAGCCGATTGATAATTATATTGTTGATTTCTATTGCTCAGAATTAGGTTTAATTGTTGAAGTTGATGGTACGACTCATTTGGATGATAAAGATATTTTATATGACAAGAAACGGACCATTAATTTAGCAAAATATGGATTAAAGATTTTACGTTTTTGGAATGATGATATATTAAGCGGGATGTATGTTGTGGGAGAAATAATTAATTGCGAAATAAATAAGATAACCCACCCCAACCCTCCCTTGTCAGGGAGGGGGTAATAGTTGCCTTTTCGCCAATTTTAGGATAAAATAGGTTTATTATGGAGAAGTATAATCATCAGAAAATCGAAGCCAAATGGCAGAAAAAGTGGAATAAAGAAAAGCTTTATAAGACTTCGGGTAATAAAGATAAGCCAAAATATTATGTTCTGGATATGTTTCCTTATCCTTCCGGATCAGGCCTGCATGTCGGCCACCCCAAGGGCTATATTGCCACGGATATCTTCGCGCGCGCCAAGATGATGCAAGGGTATAATGTGCTCCACCCTATGGGCTGGGACGCTTTCGGCTTGCCCACGGAAAATTATGCCATGCAAAATAAAATTCATCCGTGCGCGGCCACGGAAAAAAATATTGCCACTTTTAAAAGGCAATTAGGCCTCTTGGGTTTTACTTACGATTGGGATAGAGAGATAAATACTACTGATCCGGAGTATTATAAATGGACGCAATGGACATTTTTGAAAATGTTTGAACGCGGCCTAGCTTACGAATCTTATGAGCCAATTAACTGGTGCCCGAAATGCCAGACCGGTTTGTCTAACGAAGATCTGGAAGATGGCAAGTGCGAGCGCTGCGATTCGGTCGTGGAAAAGAAGCCCATGCGCCAATGGCTGCTGAAAATTACCGATTACGCCGACCGCCTGCTTAGTGACCTTGAGAAATTGCCGGCCTGGGAAGAGTCCATTAAAGAAATGCAGAGAAATTGGATCGGGCGGAAAGAAGGCATAAACATAGATTATAAAATTGAAGGGCTGGACAGTAAATTATCGGTTTTTACCACTCGGCCGGACACTAATTTCGGCGCGACTTTTATCGTGGCGGCGCCGGACAGCGTTTTTACGGCCGAAAAAATCGGCAGTTTTCCCAACCAGGCGGAAGTTAAGAAATATGTAGAGGCGGCCAGGCATAAAACCGAATTGGAGCGCATTAGCGAAGGTCGGAAAAAAACCGGCGTTTTCACCGGCCTTAACGCCATTAATAATCTGACCGGCCGGAAAATGCCGATTTATATCAGCGATTTTATTCTAGCTTCGGTCGGCACTGGCGTGGTCGTCGGCGTGCCCGGCCATGACTTAAGGGATTTTGAATTCGCCCAGGCCATGGGGCTGGAAATTATTAGGGTTGTCGTCGGAGCGGACGGCGATACTTCGCCCATAACTAAAAAAGAGCAGGTTCAGGAAGAAGCCGGCACCATGATAAACAGCGGTTTGCTTGATGGCATGAATATTCATGACGCCACCAGAAAAATAATGGACCATATTGAAACCAAGGACTGGGGCAAGAAAATCGTAAGTTATAAAATAAAAGACTGGGTGTTTAGTCGGCAAAGATATTGGGGCGAACCGATCCCGATTATCCATTGCCAGGCCTGTAAAAATAAGAAATACAATTTTATTTTTATTCATGGTTATGGCAGCAGTGGCAAAGAAGGCTGGAGGCCATGGCTTAAAAGAGAATTAGAAGGCCGAGGACATAAGGCATATTCGCCCGATTTGCCCAACAGCTTAAAACCTAATGTTGATGAACAGGCTGATTTTATAATTAAGAATGTTGAACTTGGGGAAGATACAATTTTAATAGGCGGCAGTTTAGGGGGAGTGGTTATTATGAGGATTTTAGAGAAAATTAAAATTAAGATTGCAAAAGCCGTATTTATTGATTCAGTATTTAAACCAGAGTTTGCCGATCATGATAGGCCGGATGTGGCCGCGGCATGTGATTGGAAATTTAATTTTAAAAAAATTAGTCAAGCGAGCAGTAGTTTTGTAGTATTGGCGGATAGTGATTTTCCAGTGATAAAGAAAGAACATTCCGAAGAGTTAGCGAAAAAATTTAATACTAGCGTTACTTATGTTAAACCAAACGGCCAGCATTTCTCTAAATCCGCCACTGAACCGGAGATTTTGAAGATTTTTGGAAATTTAGGAATAGTTATCGTGCCGTACGAAGATTTACCCCTGAAACTGCCGGAAGTGAAAAATTACCAGCCCACTGGCACG
Source organism: Parcubacteria group bacterium GW2011_GWC2_42_12 (assembly GCA_000997945.1). Lineage (GTDB taxonomy): Bacteria > Patescibacteriota > Patescibacteriia > Patescibacteriales > GWC2-42-12 > GWC2-42-12. Next base: position 43,305 of record LCCP01000002.1, read on the forward strand.
GGCGAGTCGCCGCTGGCGAATATTAAGGAGTGGGTTAATACCAAGTGTCCGCAGTGCGGCGGGAGGGCTTTGCGCGAGACCAATACTATGCCGCAATGGGCTGGGTCAAGTTGGTATTATTTAAGATATATTGATCCAAAAAATAAGACAGCGTTGGTTGATAAAGATAAAGAAAAATATTGGTCGCCGGTGGATTTTTATGTCGGCGGCGCCGAACATGCTACGCGGCATTTAATTTACGCGCGTTTCTGGCATAAGTTTCTATTTGACATTGGCGCGGTAAATTATGATGAACCGTTTACGCGGCTGCAGCATGTGGGTTTAATACTGGCCGAGGACGGGCGCAAGATGAGCAAGCGCTGGAACAATGTTATTAACCCAGATGAAATCGTGGAAAAATACGGTGCTGACGCCATGCGTATTTATGAAATGTTCATGGGGCCGTTTAGCCAACCTTGCGCTTGGAGTACAAAGAGTTTAATCGGTGGCAGGAGATTTCTAGAAAAGATTTGGCATTTTTATCACCAAGTAAAGCTATTTGATTGCGGCGGCGTCGGTTGCGATAAAGCGCCGACAGGCCTGCCGCAGCTAATGCATAAGACCATAAAGAAAGTTACCGAGGATATTGAAAATTTTCATTATAATACGGCAATCAGCCAAATGATGATTTTCATGAATTTTGCCAGCCAGCTTGACTCTGTGCCGCGCGGGGCTTTAGAAAATTTTCTAAAGATCTTAGCGCCGTTCGCGCCGCATCTTACGGAAGAACTTTGGTCAGGGCTGGGGCATCCCTCCGCGAAGCTCGGGACAAGTAAGCAAAGCATCTTTAAAGAAGAATGGCCAAAATATAATCCGGAATTAGTTAAAGATGAAACCATAAATTTGGTGATTCAAATAAATGGCAAGGTGCGTGATACCGTTGAAGTTTTTGCTGATATTAGCGAAAAAGAAGCGAGAGAGTTTGCTCTGGATAGTGAGAAAATAAAGAAGTGGTTGGATGGGAAAGAAATAAAGAAAGTAATTTTCGTTAAGGGAAAGTTAGTTAATGTAGTTATCTAAAAAAGGATTGAATCGCAGCGCTCGCCACAAAAAATTCAGTGAATAGCGCAATCGTGTTTGATAAAAAGGCTTTTAGTTATATTGTTCGCCACAAAAAAATTAGGGATTTAGTCTGAAATTTTAACAAAATTTCTATGAGAAAAGGAGAAAGAAATGTTTGTAAGAAATTTCAGACTAAATCTAATCCTAAATTTTTCTATACTCACAATATAACTAAAAGCTTTTTTATTTTCTAATTTTTTTAGGCTCGCAATGTAATTAAGGGTTTTTTAAAGATTTGTCATCAGCCACTCTTCGTCCGGTTGTTTTTCCACATGAAAACGCACGGTGTGCTTTTCGCCCTGGAAATAGACTTCATTGGCATAAGTTTTTTTAGTTGCCGTAGAAGATTTTAGCGTACTGCCGGAAAGTATGTTAGCGAGTATTAGCAAACTTTCTTTTGACATATGTTCCATGGAATATTCAATAGGTTTGTGCATATTCGGCGTGAAATATGATACGGCGCTGGCCGCGCTGGCCGCTCTGATGGCCGCGGCCGCCAGGGACAGCGTATTCTCTGCCGGAGTAATTATCGGATCAGTTAGCGGCGGGATAATAATAGCAACCGGCGGCTGGTCGGCCGGTATTTTTTCCAAATCAGCATTAGTAATGCCCAGACCGAAAGTTCGCATTACTTGAAAAGCGTCGCTCGGGCGACCTAGGAAATATCGTTTTTGTGTTATCGGTTCTAGATACCAGGCTTCGCCGTTTTTTTTCACCTGTAAAAATATTTTGCCGGCATTATTTTGAGTAAATCTGGCATCAATAGCTTGTTTACCCGCGCCCAGCGGATTATAGCCGCTGGTCAATTCTATCTTATCATCATAGCCGTCCGCGTCCGTATCCTTTTTATTTTTATCCGTGCCTATAGCGATTTCCAAATTATCATCAAGCCAGTCAGCGTCGCTATCCAAATTATTGTTAGTCGAAAAACCAACGGGTATTTTGGCTAAGTCCTCATTACTAATACCAACACCTAATTGGCGCATTAAAATAAAGGCATCGTCCGGCTTGCCTAGCCCATATTTTTTTTCATCACCAGGGGAGATATACCAGGCCTGACCATTATCTTCAACTTGCAACAATATCCTGCCCGAGAGCGCGGTTTCACTTCTAGCGATATTGGGTAATATTATGCAAAAAATTAAGCTAATTAAGAGGATTTTTTTTACCCCGTTAGAAATTTGATTCATCATAATATATTTTTTCCACCCCATTTAGCCCAATGAATTTCTAACGGGGTGAATATTTTATAAAGAAATGGTATAATATTACTATGAGAAAATTACTTATATTTTTAACTTTCATCGCCATTATCTTAATCGGCGGGTATTATTATTACTTACCCGAAGTCCGTTGGCATAAAGCTGCGCAAGCGGCCGGCGGCTATCCATATCAGATTGGTTTGACTAATGTTACTATTACTCAATGTGTAACAATTGGGACGCCACCAGTTTGTGTTGGCGCTGGTTCTGATCCGATAGCAACACCCCTATGCAACACCAAGGGTCCGGCAGTTTGTACCGCCTATTCGGTTGCTAGCGGCATGCCAGCCGGGGGAATGGGAAATATTGCGTTATTTTTAACTACCGCTATCGGTCAAGCCGGATTGACACCTGGCGGACAATTAATTGCTGGCGGTATATCGCCGGTTTTAATGGACAGCGGAGTTTTGGCTTCGGCCGGCGGTTGCGCCGGTTGCGGCCTGGGTAAAGCCGATTCCAGTATCATTGACAGAATCGCCAAGGTTGCTAATTATATTATAGCAGGGTTTAAAGATAAAATTAAATAATTATGGATTTATTGGAACAAACAAAAAAGTTATGTAAACTCTATCATATAATTCCTGCCCGCTCTAAGGGGCAGAATTTTTTAATTAAGGAAGAGATTTATGATGAAATGGTGGCCGCGGCAGATTTAAAGCCGGACGAGACGGTTTTGGAGGTCGGTTCGGGTTTGGGGTTTTTAACGGCTAAGTTGGCGGCTTGCGCCGGGCGAGTAATCGCCGTGGAGCTGGACGATAAATTGGCGGGGGTTTTAAAAACCGGGTTGATAGCGAAGAAAGTTAAAAATGTGGAGGTGGTGAATGAAAATGTGCTTGATATAAAAATACAACCCCCCTTATTCCCCCCTTATCAGGGGGGGCACTATAAAATTGTTGCCAATTTGCCGTACAACATAACCTCTATATTTTTAAGAAAATTTCTGGAGGCGGAGACTAAACCGGAGTTAATGGCGCTAATGCTGCAAAAGGAAGTGGCGGAAAGAATTACGGCTTCACCCCGTGAAATCCCGACAATAAGTCGGGGCGCAAAGCGCATTTCACGGGGTAAACCCGGTAAAATGAGTTTATTGGCCGTATCGGTGCAATTTTATGCTAACGCGGAGATAATAAAATTCGTGTCTAAAGAATTTTTTTGGCCCAAGCCGGAAGTTGATTCGGCGATAGTGAGAATAAAGTTAAATCCACCTTCATCCCCCTTTGTTAAAGGGGGCATTAAGGAGAAAGAATTTTTTCAATTGGTAAAATTCGGTTTTAGCGCCAAGAGAAAAATGTTAAAAAATAATTTAGCCGCCGGTTTTAAAATAGATCAAGGCGAGGCGGGGAGTAGAATAATTAAGGCCGGATTTAACGGTAAAATTAGAGCGCAAGAATTATCGGTTGATGACTGGCTTAAGTTATTTACGGTTTTTCAGTAGATGTGGTATAATAAAAAGGCAGTTTACTTATTTTTTCCAACAAAAAGGCATTAGTTTGGTTGTTAAATTATGAATGTACATTTGATTATACACAACCTCACCTCCATTGTCTCTTCAATAATTTTACTGGGCCTGGCTCTCTTTACTTTTTTGAACGGTAAAAGGAAAATAGCAAATATTTCGTTTGCCCTATTAATGCTGTCGGCAGCCGTTTTTACCATATCCCATGTTATCGGAGCTAATCTTGCCGATCCCAACATATCCAGGGCGGTATTTATGTTTAATCTGGCAAATTTTTTTATTGCCTGTTTTAATGTTCATGCGGTTATATCTCTAATCAACAAGAATCAAGAAAAGAAATGGATTATTCGGCTATTTTACTCCGCCACCATATTGATAACGGCCTTCTTTTTAATTTTTCCTGATTTACTTTTGTTGCCGTCAGCGCCGAAAATGTATTTTTTAAATTACTATGAACCGGGGATTTTAAACTGGATGCGCCTGGCATTTCTTTATGTAATTTCCATACCTTACATGATTTACTTGCTGCTGGCGGCGTATAAAAAAAGTAATTTAGCCCTTGAAAAAAACCAATATAAGTATTTTATAGTTACTATTATTATTGGCTACCTACCGGCGTTTTTTCCCAATTTTCTTGTTTATGACATACAGATAGACCCCGCCCTGGGCATGATCTTCCCTTTGCTTTTTATATTTCCCTTTATGTATGGAGCGGTAAAATATGAATTATTTAATGTTAAGATAATCGCCAAACAAGCCTTTTTTTACTCTTTAGGAATTGCCGTGGTCGGAGGAATCATCACCCTATTGAATTATTCAAATAATTTAATAATAAACACTTATCCGGATTATCCGCCTTGGATTACCGCGATCATTTCATCTATCCTCGCCGTGACGATCAGCGTAATAGTCTGGAGATATTTACGAGAAGGAGATTTGCTAAAATACGAATTTATCACCACCGTCACCCATAAATTTCGTACCCCGCTTACCGCTATAAGATGGGCGGCCGAAGATTTAGCAGAATCGGCCCTTTCCCCAAGCGACCAAGAACAAATTGAATATATCAAGAAAGCAAATTCTAAACTAGTTGAATTAACTAACTTATTAGTAGCGACATCAGAAAAAAAAATGGGTTATTATCAGTATAAGTTTTCCTCAAATGATCTGGCAACGGCGGTCAACGATATAATAATGTCATTTGACAGCCAGATAAAGAAAAAACAATTAACTATTGAAAAAAAAATTCAGTCCGGGATGTTAGCTTCGTCTGATTTGGCAAAAATAAAATTTGTGATCCAAACCATCATTGAAAACGCGATTAATTACACGGATAAAAAAGGAACAATTTCTATTTCCATTGAAAAAATCAATAATGATATAGTATTTTCTGTTCGTGACATGGGAATTGGTTTTTCTCAAGAAGAAACTAAACATCTGTTCTCAAAATTTTTTAGAGCGCCGAGGGCCAGAACGATTGATACGGAGGGCCTGGGCATAGGACTTTATGTAGCAAAAAAAATTATTTTAAATCATAAGGGCAAAATCTGGGCCGAGTCGGCCGGCAGTAATAAAGGCAGCACTTTTAGTTTTTCTTTACCGGCGGTGAAAATAAGCCAGAGTGCCAAAGCTATTAAATAGAAATATTTAACCATAATTATAAATTTAGGCATTAAATAATTATTAACTAAAAACATATAGCTAACAACAAAATAAAAATTTTATTAGTAGAAGATGATTCTTTTTTAAGAGATATCTGCATCAAGAAATTAGCCAAAGCAGGCTTTTTGGTTTTTGAAACCGCCGATGGCGACCAAGTCTTAAAAAATTTAGAAAAGATAGAACCGGATATAATATTGTTGGACATACTTTTGCCAACGGTTAACGGTTTTGAAGTTTTAGAAAAAATTCGATCTGACAAAAACAGCAAAATAAGACAGACGCCGGTTATCGTGTTGTCTAATTTGGGGCAAGACGAGGATATAAAAAAAGCCATTAGTTTGGGAGCTAATGACTATTTAATCAAAGCGCATTTTACGATTGAGGAAATAGTCGGAAAAATTAAAAACCGATTGGGATTATAAAAATATTCACCTCGTTAAATATTAGGTAATCACAAAAAACCAAGGCCAAGCATCTGACGAGGTAATAAATATGAATATGCCAGAATTACAAAGGACATCTAACGGAGTGAAAGAAATAAAAAATATTAATAAAAAGTCGCTGGCGAGAATAACCGCCTTAATTTACGGTTTAGTTGGATTTTTTATTGCTTTGGCCGTGGCCATCTCAACTATGGCCAATATTATGATGCAAAAGGATTTTCAGGGTTCGGTTATTTTAGTGACTTTATTTAATGTCGGGGCTGGTTTATTGATCGGGGTTTTAACCGCTTTGCTGACCGCTGCCTTGGGCTGGATAATGGGTTATCTAGAGGCAATAATATATAATTGGTTTGCCGGTAAAGTGGGCGGAGTGAAAGTGGAGTTCCTCGAGGCCGGTGAAATAGCAAAAGAGGAAACTAAAATTCAACATTATTTTAAATTTTAAATTAAATATATGCCGCCAATCAATGAAAGCAAGGATCTATTATACATGGCCATTTCGCTGGCCGTTTTACTGTTAACGGTTTTTTCCTGCTGGGCGATTTATTATTTAGCCAGAATTTTGCAGCAGTCTTTTCAAATCGTAAAAGAAATGCGCGATCGATTGCATAAAGTTGATACCGTGATTGACGCGGTTAAGGAAAAAATAGAGCATAGCGCGTCCTATCTCTTGCTTATCGGCGAGGGCATAAAGACTTTGGTCGGGATTATGAAGAGTAGGGGAGAGAAGAAGAGGAAAGCTAAGAAAGAGTAATAGAATCTATATTTAAATTTTTAATCACTATGAATAATGATAAAAAAAAGAGCAGCTTTGTTTGGTTTATTATTATGCTTGTAATATTAGAAATTTTTGTGCAGTTTATAAAGTTAATTGGAGGATTTTTTGGAGCATTAGCTCTCTCTGCTAGTTTAGCGCGAGGTACGAATTTGAATATGGCAGTTACGACCACAGGATCATCGTTAATGTTAATAATATTGTTATTGAGCATGATTGAGTTAATTGTCGCCATAGTCTATTTAGTAAAACTATTCAAATTAAGCAATGGTTTATTATTGTGGACAAATATTATTTTTGGTTTCACTCTTTTTACTTATTTATTGCTTAATTTAATAGAAATCATAGGTTCTGGTTTTTATGGTTTTCTCGTTGTAAGCGGAACAGGTTTTAACTTTAATGATATTATTTATATTTTCCTGCTAATCATAATTTGGTTATGGTTCTTCCATCATCTTAAGAAGAGGTATTTTTTTAGTTCCAATATTCAATCATAGAATTTCTAAAACGATAAACGGCGTCTTTGTGACAGGACGCCGTTTTTAAGTACATTACATTTTTTGCTTCGCTTATTTTATATACCCGCATTCTTTATTAGAGCATTTAACTTCGCCTTTTTTCGCGTCTTCGATCAATAAGCTATCGCAATCCGGGCATTTTTCTCCGGTGGGTTTGCCCCAGAAAGCGGTTTTACAGTCCGGATATTGGTTGCAGGCGTAGAAGATGCCGCGGCGGCTGCGTTTTTGCACGATTTCGCCTTTCTGACAAACCGGGCAAGTAAGGCCGGTCGATTGACCTACGCCGTTAAGCCCTTTAATGTTTTTGCATTTAGGGTAAGCGGAGCAGGCCAGAAAGGGGCCGAACTTACCGATTTTTACGATCATGGGCGCGCCGCATTTACCGCAAATCTCGGCTTTATATTTATCTTTAAGCCCAGCAATTTCTTTATTGTCTGGCTGGCCGTTTTTATCTCGATCAGTTCCGGGCAGGGACTTGATATTTTTACATTCGGGAAAAGCGCTGCAAGCCAAAAATTTACCGAAGCGGCCGGTTTTGATAATCATGGGCGCGCCGCATTTATCGCAGATCTCGCTTGATTTTTCTTCCGGCACAATATCATTTTTATTAATGGATTCATATTTACTTTCCAGGTTGGCGTGGAATGGCTCATAAAATTCTTTAACGATTGGCTGCCACTTGACCGAACCCTCGGCGATAGCGTCCAGATCGTTTTCCATTTTAGCGGTGAATTCGTAATCCACGATTTTCGGGAAGTGCTCAACCAACAAGTCAATCACCACAAAAGCGATATCGGTCGGAGCCAGCCGTTTGTTTTCATCTCGTTCGACGTAATTTCGGTCAATAATCGTGTTGATGGTCGGCGCGTAAGTAGATGGGCGTCCGATGCCGTGCTTTTCCAGCTCTTTAACTAAGCCGGCGTCACTAAATCTCGCCGGCGGCTTGGTAAAATGCTGTTCGGGTTTTATTGCCAAAAGTTCCAGCTCTTCTTTTATTTTCATTTCCGGCAAGACGATTTCCTGGCTGGCCTCCGGGTAAATTTTCAGATAACCGTCAAATTCTATAATTTGGCCGTTGGCGCGGAATTGGTAATTAATTCCCCTAACCCCTTTTATCAAGGGGGAAGTGGCGACAGCGTCAATATCAACCACGGTGGCGTCTATTATGGCCTCGGTCATTTGTGAGCCAATGGCTCTCTGCCAAATTAATTTATACAGTTTATTTTGGTTGGAGTTTAAATCGCCAGCAATGGAGTCTGGAGTGCGCGAGACTTCGCTTGGTCTGATAGCTTCATGCGCTTCTTGCGCGCCTTTAGCTTTAGTTTTAAAGCGGCGCGTTAAACTGTATTTCTCACCCAAATTAGTTTTTAAATATTCGGCCGCCTCGTTTAAAAATTTATCAGCCAGGTTGAGCGAGTCGGTTCTCATGTAAGTAATAAAGCCCATTTCGTAAAGCTGCTGCGCCACCAGCATAGTTTGTTTGGCCGAGAAGCCGAGCCAGCGGTTGGCGGTTTGCTGTAAACTGGAAGTGGTGAAGGGGTTGGGCGGCTGTTTTTTGGTTTGTTTTTTTTCTAAATCGGCTACCAAATATTTCGCGCCCTTAAGTTCAGTTAAAATTTTCTCCGCCTGCTCTTGGTTTTTAATTTCTAACTTAGCAATGGTCTGGCCATTAATTTTATTCAGTCGGGCTAAAAAGGGTAGCTTCTGGCCGTTTTGCAGATTGGCCTGAACCGACCAATACTCTTCTATATTAAATTTTTTAATTTCTCGTTCTCGTTCAATAATTAAGCGCACCGCTACCGACTGCACGCGGCCGGCCGATAAGCCCTTAGCTACTTTTTTCCAGAGGAAAGGGGAGAGTTCGTAGCCAACCAAGCGGTCAAGAATTCTTCTGGCTTGCTGGGCGTCAACCAATTTCATGTCAATTTTTCTTGGCTGTTCTAGGGCTTCGGCAATCGCCGTTTTGGTTATTTCATGGAAAACAATGCGATTGGTATCTTTGGTCTTAACTTTTAGCGCTTCGGCCAGATGCCAGGCGATAGCTTCACCCTCTCGGTCTTGGTCGGTCGCCAGAATTATCTGGTCTGATTTTTTAGCCAAGTCCTGGAGTTTTTTTAAATTAACTTTAGCTTTTTTCGGCACCACATATTTCGGCTCAAAATCATGTTTAATATCAATGCCCATTTTACTGACCGGCAGGTCGCGGACATGCCCGAAAGATGATTCAACTATAAAATCAGAACCTAAGAACTTAGTAATAGTTTTGGCTTTGGTTGGAGATTCGACGATAACGAGTTTCATATAGAAAAGTCATTGCGAGCGACCGTAGGGAGCGAAGCAATCTCACGCACGTCTTATATAATTATTCGTGGGATTGCTTCGTCGCCGAAGCTCCTCGCAATGACAATAATAATTTATCTTGCCAGCACATACTGCATGCCGCCCAGATTTTTTACTTGGCCTTTCATTTCCATAATAGTAAGTGTACTATTTATAATTGAAGCGTCAAGTTTTGTCAAACGAACCAGTTCGTCAACATGAACCGGTTCGTAATTTAATTTGTCTAAAATTAATCCTTCCTCGGCCGATTCAGGAATGATTTTTTTGTTTTCAGTATAGGCGACGGCATCGGTTAAATTGAGTGATTCAATTATGTCTTTGGCGCCGGAGACGAGTTTGGCGCCCAGTTTAATTAAACTGTTGGTGCCGGCCGAATAATCCGAATAAATATTGCCCGGGATAGCGAAAACATCGCGGTTTTGTTCTAAGGCGTGCATAGCGGTAATGATGGAGCCGGATTTTTCTCCGGCCTCGATTACCAGAGTGCCAAGCGATAAGCCGGAAATTAAACGATTGCGTTGGGGGAAGTGATGCCGGAGCGGCATGGTGCCAAGCGGATATTCGGATATGATGATGCCGCCATGAGCTTGAATTTTATCCGCCAGATAGCGGTTCTGCGACGGGTAAATGCTTTGTTGATCAAGTCCGCAGCCAAGAACCGCGATGGTGTTTCCGCCCGCGTCTACGGCCGCCAGATGCGCCAGAGTATCTATGCCTAAGGCCAGGCCGCTAACAATAGTTAAACCATTGGCGATTAATTCTCTAATTATTTTTTCCGTAACCTGCTGGCCGTAATGAGTAAATTTTCTTGTGCCGACGATGGCTAGCGCGAAGTCGCTAAAAGCTTCTAAATCGCCGCGATAGTAGATTAATAGGGGAGGATCATAAATTTGTTTTAAGAGTTTCGGATAAGCGGCATCATCAATGGTTAAAATTTTAATTTTTTCTTTGTTTAAATTTTCCAGTAGCCGGTCTGGCTCAACTTGATGTTTAAAAATTGTAAATTCTTCAGCCGTCTTTTCATCAATGCCGGCGCGGAGATATTCTTTAAACGGGGCTTTAAAAGCCGCGGCCATGTTCGGAAAATGCTTTTTTATTTTTTTTAACTTTACCGGGCCAAATTTATAAAATTGGCTTAGGGCCAGCCAATATTTTAAATCCTCCATAAATTTTTTTAGCTAATTTACTGAATTACTAGCTAGTTTTAGCGCGCGTTCGCCCTTGACAGAGAAAATTGGTTATGATAATATACTATGACATTTAATTTTTTCCACTCTTAAGGGCGTGGGAACAAATAACGTTTAGCCCGCTACTTGCTTAAGGGCATAATTTAAAAATAGTTTTCCTCCTTAATTATTTTTTAAATTATCACATCCCTTCTAAGCAAGCAGCAGATTGCACGTCATTTTTCATAATAACATATTTTAAGTTCGTAGAATAGTATTTTTGAGATAGTCTCCAGAATTCTGCCTAGGAGTGGCGAAGGTTAAACCTCCCTCCTGGTTTGGCCGACGTCTTAAATCGGGTTCATCCCTGGCTTCTAGGCAGAATTTTGGATATTATAAAACGCCTCGCCGTTTTTAGGCCGCTGGCGTTTTTATTATTAACTTTATTATAGATTATAGCTAAAAAGAGCCCAAGGATTTATCATGCCCCGCGGACAAGCTGAAACTTGCCATAATATATGATTGGAGTATAATAGTAATAGAGATTTTTAAGATAAGTGTTTTAAATTAAAAATTAAATAGTCTAAGTCGCGGTTTTTTAGCCGGCGGGAAAACCGACATTTTTATATGAATAAATCATTTGGTAAAATTAAAATTTTATGCGTTGAAGATGATATGCTTTTAAGCAGTCTAATCGGTAAAAAATTAGGCGAGCTGGGCGCGGCTCTTTTTAGCGCCGATAACGGAGAAAGCGCCATTGAAATCGCTCAACGCGAAAAGCCTGATGTTATGCTTTTAGATATTTTACTGCCGGGCATGGACGGCTTCGAAATCCTTAAAAAAATTAAAGCGGATGAAAGAACTAAGCGGATTAAAGTAATTGCGCTTTCTAATTTAAATCGAGATAGCGACATTGAAAAGGGTAAAAAGCTCGGCGCCGTTAGATTTCTTACTAAAGTATCGGTTGGTTTAAATGAAATTGTTAAAGAAATTAAGGCCGTTTTGGCGGAAAAATAAATTAAGAAGTTTAGAAAATAACAGATAACAAGAAAGGTTTCAAAGTAAGCCTTTTTTGTTATTCTTGAATTTTTTTGTTCGCGTCAGCAATAAGCTCAAAGTCTCCCAAATTAATTTGACACGCTTTAACTTTTTTTTGGAAGTCGTCGTAAGTTAATAATTTTTGGGATTCTGCCTCATTTCCCCAGCTCATATAACGATAAACATTTTTGCCCAATAATTCATGATATAATCTGCACCATTGTTCGGCCGTTTTTGGCGCCTTAAGATCAACTTTAATTTGTTCTATGTCTGGTTGGAACCCTTGTCCTTCTGGCATATTTTTTGAATAATTATAATTTGTATTGATTAATTTTTAATTTCATTTAACGCAGTAGGCACGATAGTATCAATCATTTTTAATTCTTCATCATTGAATTTAATTAAAACGAATTTGTCCGCCGGAATATTTTCTAGCGTTGGCGTCTTGATGCCGATTCTAATACGTTTAAAGTTTTTGGTTTTGAGGTGGCTGATGATAGATTCAACGCCTCTGTGGCCGGCGCTCCTGGAGTCAATCGAAACTTTGAATTTGCCGAGTTCAATATCTAAATCATCATGGATAACCGTTAGAATTTCCGATAAGTCAGCGTTAGCGGTTTTAATTAGGCCAAGTTTTTTTGGCAATAATTTGTAATACGAAAGAACCGAGGCAACGGCCTGACCCGAGTTGTTCATGAAATCTTGTGGCTTAACTAAAATGACCGAGTCATTTTTTGCTAGCTCGGCTTTGAATTTTTTATTATTCTCCCAATTTAAACCGAGCTTAATAGTTAAAGCATCAACCGCCATGAAGCCAAGATTGTGGCGAGTGTTTTTATATTGTTCGCCCGGGTTGCCCAGGCCGATGATAATGCGCATAAAGTTTTATTGTCATTGCGAGCGACCGCAGGGAGCGCGGTCGTCGCTACGCGAGATCTGGCGTAGCCATGACAATCTCACGAATGGCAAAGAATAGTTATAATGTAATGGTAGCAGGATTTAGTGGAATATAGACATTCGTGAGATTGCTTCGTCTCCAGCCCCAGTTTAAGAAACTGGAGCTGGATCCTCGCAATGACATGTGAATTAATCTTGATGCAGTCCAGGCGTGCTTTTGTATTTCGCGGTTTGCACGGTTAGGGGTGTACCGAGAAAACCGTAAGTTTCCCGTAGGCGGTTTTCAATAAAGCGCACATAAGAAGGATGCAGATCTTCTTGGGCGCCGATTTTTATTTCGAATTTGGGCGGGTTGATGCTCAATTGGGTAAAATCGCGGATGCGAGGATGCTTAACGCCCTTGCCTCTTATTGGACGGTGCACTTTAACAATGCGCGAGAGGAAGTGGGCCAGCGTGGAGTCGCTTAAGGTTATTTTTTTCTGCTGATCAATTTGCAAAATTAAATCAAAGATTTTTTTTACTTTTTCGCCGGTCTTGGCGGAAATAAATTGAATGGGCGCGAAGCGGGCGAAAGGCATTTTGCCATAAATGTAGTCAATATATTTTTTTGTGTCCCGTTCGGCGACTAAGTCCCATTTGTTGGCGATGAAGATAAAACTTTTTTTATGGTCAACGACTTCTGAAACTAGTCGAGCGTCTTGGTGGGTGAGCTCTTGGCTGATGTCCATAACTAACAAAGCGATGTCGCTTTTTGATAAGGCGGACAAAGATTTGGCAATGCCGAATTTTTCCAGGCCGTAAGTTTTCGCGCCTTTGTGGCTGATGCCGGCAGTGTCAATTAATAATATGGGTTGGCCCGCATAAGTAATTTTTGTGTGCTGCGGTTCGCGGGTGGTGTGCGGCGTCGGGCTGACGATTACCCGTTCATAGCCCAAGAGGGAATTAAGCAAACTGGATTTGCCGACATTCGGCTGGCCGATAATGCAAACTTTAATTAAGTTATCTACGACCGGTGGCGGCATCTCTTGGTTTAAGTATTTTTTATTTTTGTCGCTTTTAATTTTTTTGAATTTAAGTTTTTTGGCGATTAGATCCAGTAAGTCGCCGGTGCCGGAGCCGTTGGCGGCCGAAACTAAAGCGGGCTCGCCAAAGGCCAATTTATAGAATTCGGAAATTTTTAGCCGATCCTTGGGCGCGTCAACTTTATTAACCGTTAAGATAACTTTTTTCTGGTCAATATTTTTTTTAATTAAGAGCGCCAACTCTTTATCTTGGGGCATGAGTCCTGATTTATTATCCATTAAAAACAAAACTAAATCAGCTTGATTTAAATATTTAAAGGCTTGTTTTTGCACCTGGATTCCGACCGTGTCCGTTGGCTTGGCTTTATCGGCCAGATATTTAATATTAAGCATGCCGCCGGTGTCCACCAGGGTAAATTTACGGCCCAGCCAGGAAATTTCGCCGATATTACTATCCCGGGTGGTTTCTTCAATATCCGAAACCAGGGCCTGGCGCTTTTCAATTAGGCAATTAAATAAAGTAGATTTGCCGACATTAGTGCGGCCGAAGATAACGACGAGGGGGAGGGGTTTATTCTTTTTTTCGTTTGCATCTGCCATAAAACATAAAGGCTATTTGTCATTGCGAGCGACCGAAGGGAGCGCGGCAATCTCTGGTAAAAAAGTAATACTAATATTTAAGAAAAGGTGTTAATTAATAAGATTAAATTTTGCTTTAAGAGTATTTGCCTTAATTTTGGCATAGTCTTTCTAACCAGAGATTGCTTCGTCGCTAGCGCTCCTCGCAATGACATTAAATTTATTGTGCCGTGTTTTCTATTCCTGATTGCGTCTGATCAGCGTCCCGGCCGAGAATCAAGATGAAATCCGGTTGAATCGGTTTAGAGGTTGGTTCTTTGGCCATTTCTTTGGCCAAGTCATTAATCAGCCATTCGGGCATGCCCAAGGCGACATTGGCGTTGGTTTTATTTTTTAAAATCGTTAAGGCCTGAATCTTTTCGCCGTAAGTTAAATCGTAGATAACTGATTTTTGAAAATTTTGCTGGCCGGAATTGCCGATACGGATAATATTAAAGCCGTATTTTTCCAAATCCAAAGCCATTCTGTTGGCCAAGCCGTTTATCCAAGTGCCATTTCTGATTTCAATCGCGGCCGGTTCCTGCTTAACTTTTTCTCGATCGGTTAAGGGCGCGTCAGCGAAAATATTATTAACCAGATATTGTATTTCCGAAAAATCGCCGCTGGTTGGCGATAAGAGATAGGCGCCATCAGGTCCGACAGTATCAATTAAGAGCCCGCTTGGATTATTATCAAGCACGCGGCTCGTGATATTTTCGCTGGTTATATCTTTAGCCAGCCCCCATAATTTAACTATCTCCCAAATTTTTAAATTGGTGCTGTGATTGGCGTTAATATCGGAAATTATTTTGGCAATGGCGCTGGGTTTAAATAAAATATTAAGCGACATGACTTTGGCTTTAATTGCTTCCAAAACTTTTTGCTGCCGGTGCGAACGGGCGAAATCGGAGCCCTCTAATCCCGCGGCATGCCTGGAACGGACATATTTTAAAGCTAGGGCGCCATTCATAGTTTGTTCTCCTTTGTCAATATGCAAATACTCCCATCTTTGTTCCCAGGGAGCGTTTTCGCTGCCTAATACGGGGTATTTGTAATCGTCAAAAGTATTTTCCACCTTGATTTTTATGCCGCCCAAGTCATCAATAATTTTTTCAAAACCGGCAAAATCCACGGTTAAATAGTAGTCAATCGGGATTTGAAAAATGTCGCTCACGGTTTGGCTGACCGCTAATCCGCCCGAACCAGGCAGTTTAGTTTCGGCGTAAGCGTTGACGCTATTAATCCTTTGCCAGCCCATATTTTCGATTGGTACGGCCAAATCGCGGGGGATGGAGAGTAAAGATAATTTTTTTTCGCTTGGTTTCAGCCCGGCTAAAATTATAGTATCGGTTAAGAGGCCGCCGTCATGGTTTCTCCCGCCAATGCCTAAGAGCAGGATGTTTATTCGATCATTATTTTCGCCTTTTAATTTACTGTCGGCGCTTTCAACCAGGTGTTTAATTTGGCTGATAATCGGCAAATTATAAAACCAGTTGGCTGATTTTTCGCCTGACGGCTTACCGAGGCCGAAGATTATATAAATTACCAAGAGAGAAATTAAAACAGAAGCCACTCGCTTAAATGGTTTGTTGGTTTTCCGCCGAGCCGGCCTGATTAACTCCTCTGGTTTAGCTTCAGGTCGATTAAGGTTGGGATTTAATAAATTAATTTCTTTATCCACCCCGTTAGATATTTTCATGACTTTAATGATATTTATTTATCCCCGTCAGATAAATATCTAACGGGATCCATATTTACAATCTACAGCTTATTTTAAAATTAGTCTAATTTTATATTAAATTTTGACATAAGTCAAGCTTTGTGGTATATAGAAATTAATATTGCTCTTTAAATTTTGGTCGAATTATCGCGGCTTTTAGGGAATTTAAAGTTAGTTCTCTGTAAATCCCGATAATTCAATCAATAAAACTCAAAAATAACAAAACCGGAAGGAGGAAGATCAATGAATACACTGACAGCAACGAATGTTTTTCGACTTAGGTCGCCAGAGGAACCAGACATGCCTGGTTTAATCTTGCGTCGGCGGGTAGAGGGCATTAATCGAAGATGCCAACCCCAGAAAATCATCACCAGCAGGTTTAAGGCCGTGGCTGGCTATTTGTCGCTGGTTGACACCCTGCCTTTAAGTCGGGGAGCCGAAGCGGTGGAGCTACACTATTTTCATCCTCATGAACAGCTCTCCGATCTCGAACTTCAGCTTGCGTTATCGTCTGGCGGATTATCGTCTGATCCGCTAGCTCAACTCTGGGACAATATCAATCACCCGGAGTTCTCTAAAGCCCACCCCAACGGCTTCCATTGGCCAGATAGCCGCGGGTGGCGTTTCATGGCTTTTTATTGGTCTGAAGAAAAGCCATGTGTGACGGTAGACCAGCATAATAATGACCAGGATTGGCTTAAATCGTTCTGGTTCGCTGGTGTTCTTCAACCAGTCTCATTGTTTCGGCCGTCATTGCTTTACCGATTACTTCTTTTGCGCCACTAGGGCGCTCTTCATCTTCACGCCTCGCGGACATTTCGCGGGGCTTCTTTTTATATAAAATCAGGCAAATTGTTTTTTTATATATAACTTGTTATAATATGAGTGGACAAAAGTCGGGCAATGTTCTAAGCTTATCAGATAATCAATAGTAATTTTTATGGTAAAAAACTTTTTTGCTTATGTTTTTGAATTAGTTAAGGTAGTAGTGATTTCTTTAGCCATTATTATTCCGATAAGATATTATTTGATTCAGCCCTTTTACGTCAAAGGCGCTTCCATGGAACCGAATTTCTATGATAAGGAGTATTTAATTATTGACGAAATTAGCTATCGTTTTCATGAGCCGGCTAGAGGGGATATCGTAGTTTTTCGCTATCCCAGAAATCCGGAAGAATTTTTTATAAAAAGAGTCATCGGTTTGCCCGGAGAGAGAATTCAGGTTAAAGACGGGTTTATTTATATTTATAATCAAGAGCATCAAGACGGCGCTCAGCTGGCAGAGAAATATTTGCCGGCAGATTTAAGGACTTATGCTTTGAATGATGAAATTACAACCTTAAACGATGGCGAGTATTATGTTTTAGGCGATAACCGCAACTCGTCAAAAGATTCCCGGAGTTTCGGCGCGGTCGATAAAAAATTTATTACCGGCAAGGCGCTATTGCGCGGTTGGCCGTTTAATCGGATAGATGTTTTTTCCGCGCCGCAGTATAGCTACTAAAAAATTATAATAGCTTGCCATTGCGAGCTTCTGTAAGAAGCGAAGTAATCTCACGAACGAATAGTATAAATCAAAATGGCGATTTTTAATTAATATTTGTTGTCTGTGAGATTGCTTCGTCGCGAACGCTCCTCGCAATGACATAATATGTTATGCCAAAAATGTTTAAGAAAAAAGAAGAAGAAAAAGTTTTTAAGGTTAGGCGCGGTAAGTTTGTTTCTCGCCTGCGGGGGATGAAAGATATTCTGCCGGATGAGTATAAATATTGGAATTTAGTCATTAAAAAAGCTTCGGAATTATCCAAGGCCTATGGCTTTAGGCGCGTTGATACGCCGGTTTTAGAGAGCTGGGAATTATTTGAACGTTCCAGCGGCCGCAGTTCGGATGTTGTGACTAAGGAGATGTTTTCTTTTATTGATAAAAATAATGATAAGATCGCGCTCCGGCCGGAAGCGACTCCGGGAATTGTCCGGGCCTACATTGAACATGGCATGTTTAACCTGCCGCAGCCGGTAAAATTGTTTTGGCTCGGTCCGGTCTTTAGGCATGATAAGCCGCAAGCCGGGCGTTTCCGGCAATTCAGCCAATTTAATTTAGAAAATATCGGCGAGCCCAGCCCGGTGGCCGATGCCGAATTGATCGCCGTCACTTATTATTTTTTCCGCGAGCTGCAGATTGACGTCACTATTCAGATTAACAGCATCGGCTGCCCTTTATGCCGCAAGGATTATTTAGTAAAATTGGAAAATTTCTATAAAGAGCGCGGACGCCGAGTTAAATTATGCCATGATTGCAAAAAGAGGTTGATTAAAAATCCTTTGCGTTTGCTTGATTGCAAAGAAAAGCTTTGCGTGGAAATGGCTTCTGAGGCGCCGCAAATTGTTGACGGGCTGTGCGATGATTGCCGCAACCATTTTATAAAAGTTTTGGAATATTTGGATGAGCTGGATATGCCATATAATTTACATTCAACCCTGGTCAGGGGTTTGGATTATTATAACCGCACGGTCTTTGAAATTTGGCCGACGCCGGCGGAAAGCCAAGCGACTAAGTCAGCCGATGCGGCAGCGCCTAAGAAGGATGAACTGCCCAGGCAAGCCGCTTTGGGCGGTGGCGGCCGCTATGACGGTTTGGTAGAATACATGGGCGGACGGCCAACCCCGGCTTGCGGTTTCGCTATCGGCTTAGAAAGAGTGATTTTAAAAATCAAAGAAAAAAATATTCCTTTGCAAGACGAGGAAAAAGGCGATATCTTTTTAGCCCAGCTAGGCGATCAGGCCAGAAGGAAGATTATGAAGTTATTTGAAGTTTTGCGCAAAGCCGGCTTTAACACGCGCCAAGCGTTTACTAAGGACAGCTTAAAGAGCCAATTGGAAATAGCCAATAAAATGGGAGTAAAATACACTTTGATTTTAGGCCAGAAAGAAATTATGGACGGCACCATTTTAATTCGCGATATGGAATCCGGCATTCAGGAGATAATTGATTATAAGAAGATTGTGGCGGAAATTGAAAAAAGATTAGGCAATCCAGCCAAGTAATATTTTCGCTTGTCATTGCGAGCGACTGTAAGGAGCGAAGCAATCTCGCGAACGGCAAAGAATAGCTATAATTAGTGTGGCGAGATTAATGAAATATAATCATACGTGAGATTGCTTCGTCGCAGAAGCTCCTCGCAATGACAAATACTATAATCTAGGAAGGTAGGTGGATTTATGGCAGAATTTAAAAGGAAAAAGGGTGAAAGTTTTGAAAGCTTCTTGAGAAGATTCAACAAGAAAATGCAACAAAGCGGTAAGTTATACTTGGCCCGCCAGATTCAGCATGTTCAGCCAAAAATCAATAAAACGCAGCAGCAAAAGCGCGCTTTAGTGGGGATGAAGCTAAAATCAAACCGGGAATATTTAAAGAAAATCGGCAAACTAAAAGAAGAGCCCAGGAAGCATTGGTAAATATTTTTAATTGTCATTGCGAGTCCCGACGCTTTGGTTGGGACGAAGCAATTTCACGAACGGCCAAGAATAATCATAATTATATTATAGCGAAGTTTAATGGAATGTAGATATGCGTGAGATTGTCATGGCTACGCCAGATCTCGCGTAGCGATGACCGCGTCGGACGAGTACGGCCTCCTCGCAATGACAGCGTAAAATATATGGCTAAATTATTAGAACAAATTAGTCAAGATTTAAAGCAAGCCATGAAAGCGAGAGAAGCCGAGACCATGTCCGTTTTAAGAATGTTGATCGCAGCCGCGCGCAATAAAGAAATAACTTTACGGAAAAATGGCAAAGCCGAATTGTCGGACGAGCAGGCTGTTGAAGTTATCGCCAGCGAAATTAAGAAGCGCCGAGACTCCGTCGCAGCTTATACTCATGGCAACCGACCCGAGCTAGCCGATAAGGAAAGCGCGGAAATAAAGATTATAGAAAAATACTTGCCCGAACAACTAGGCGATGAAGATCTGGAAAAGGTGATTAAAGAAGTAATTGCCACTGGCGCTACGGATTACGGCAGGGTCATGGGCCAAACCATGGCTAAGGTCAAGGGCAAGGCCTCGGGCGTGAAAGTCGGGGAGTTAGTGAAAAAATTATTGGCGAAATAAATCGTGATATATAAAAAAACAATCCAGCCCCAGTTTAAAAAACTGGAGCTGGATTGTTTTTTTATATTTTCTATTTTATATTCGGCAACAACCTCTTGATGTTATCTATCATGGTATTTTTTAAATTTTGCTTGATTTTATCTCGGGCCGTGGAGGTTTTAACGAATTTAAGCCAGTCGCGGTTCGGTCCCTGACGTTTCTTTTCCGTAATTATTTCTACTAAATCGCCGTTTTTTAGCTCGGCATCCAGGGGCATAATTTTATCATTAACCATGGCGCCAACCGCTTGATTGCCGATGGCCGTGTGCACGGTGTAAGCGAAATCAATCGGCGTGGCGCCCTCGGGCAGATCAAAGACATCGCCCTTGGGCGAAAAAACAAAAATTCGGTCATGGAAAATATTGAATTTTATTTGTTTGATGAAGTCGTGCGCGTCTTCGGTTTCTTTTTGGATTTTTAAAACTTCTTTGATCCAGGCCGGCTGGGTTCTTAGACTATTGTCGCCCTTGGTTTTCATTTTGTAATACCAATGGGCGGCGATGCCGTACTTGGCCCCTTCGTCCATCTCCTTAGTCCGGATTTGAAATTCGGTGGGTTTGCCTTCGGGCCCGAAAACCGTGGTATGAAGTGAGCGGTAACCGTTTGGCTTAGGCACGGCGATGTAATCTTTAAAACGATCTGGGTTCGGGCGCCAGAGCGAATGGATCAGCCCTAAGACTTTATAGCAATTAGCGATATCGGGGACAATAACTCTTAAAGCGAAGACATCATAGATCTCGTCAAATTTCCGATTCTTTTTTTGCATTTTTTGGTGAATGCTGTAAAGCGGTTTAAAGCGGCTATCTAACTCATAAGGAGTGCCGGCTTCGCGGAGCTTAGCGCTTAGGATATTTTTAACTTTTTGAATATATTGATTATTGGCAAACTTTTTTTTCACTTCATAGATATATTCAAGCTTCTTGTACTCTTCCGGGGAAAGATGCTGAAAGCAGAGATCTTCCATTTGCCATTTTAACCGCCAGATACCAAGGAGGCCGGCGATAGGAGCATAAATCTCCAAAGTTTCTTTGGCGATGCGCTGCCGTTTTTCCAGCGGCAGAGATTTTAAAGTTTTAAGATTGTGCAAGCGATCGGCAAATTTAATTAAGATTACTCGGAGGTCGCGAGCCATGGCCAGAAACATCTTGCGCAAACTCTCGCGATAGCGTTCAACGCCGCGGTATTTGATTTTACTTAATTTGGTAATACCCTCTACCAATGTGGCTACTTCGGAACCGAAATTTTTTTTAATGTCCGCCAAGCCGTACTCGGTGTCCTCGGGGATGTCATGTAATAGACCGGCCATGACGGTTGCCAGGTCGGCTTTAATTTGCGCTAAAACAAAGGCCGTGTGCAAGCAGTGCTGGATATAGGGTTCGCCATTTTTTCTTTTTTGTCCGCCATGAGCTTTAAGCGCGAATTCAAACGCCAACTCCAGCATGGTAGTATCCGCTTTAGGGTGATTTTCTTTAAATTTATTAATGATTTGATTTATGGTCATGGTTATTTGCTTTTGTTAGGTTGTTGATGTTATAATATTATTACAAAACTGTGGAGAAGTCAAAGAGAATGATAAGGATAAAATTATTATTTTTCCCATGCTTACTCGGCCAAAATATCCTAGAATTTTGCAGCTAGCTGTCTATTTGTTTATCGCGACAACAGCTATTTTTTTATTGGTCCCGCTAAGCGGGATTTTAGCCGCTAATCTGGATGTTGGCTTAGAGTACGCGGCCGGCACCGGTTTAAGCAATGCTTTAGACATTAGAATAATAATCGCTCGGATTATTAGGATTGCTCTGGGCTTTTTAGGCATCATCGCGGTGGGCCTAGTTATGTATGCCGGCTTCCTGTGGATGACCAGCGGCGGCAATGAAGAAAAGATTGAGCAGGCGAAAAAGATATTGCAAAACGCGGTTATCGGCTTAATTATCATTCTCATCTCTTTCGCGATCGTCAGTTTTATTTTAAATCTACTGATCGGCGCGACCACTGGCGGCCAGAACGGTCCGGGTAGCGGGCCACCAAGTCGTTACGGCTTATCGGCTTTAGGCAATGGCATTATTCAATCGCATTACCCGGCTCGTGATCAGAAAGAAGTGCCGCGGAATACCAGCATTATTATTTCGTTTAGGGAACCGATGAAAGCCGATACTTTATGCGTTAATCCTATCTCTCAAGGGACAGGCAATCCAGATAAATGTGAAGGGGATAAAAATACAACCAAGGGCGATATTAATACAAGTGTAATTGGGATTTTTAAGAAAAGCGACGAAGATAAGTGTATCGATAATAATTTGCCTTTAGCTAGCTGTCCTTCTTTTGTCAGCGCTGAAGTTTATTCGACTCCTGACGGCAAAACTTTTGTTTTCGTGCCGAATAACTATTTAGGTTCGCCCTCGGAATACATTAATTATACGGTTTATTTAGGCAAGGGCTTATTAAGACAGACAGGAGATTTGGCTTTTCCCAGCGGATTTGCAAAAGATTATGGCTGGAGTTTTGAAGTAAGCAATAAAATTGATTTGACGCCGCCGCAAGTTAACCCGAACGGCGTGTTTCCTCCGCCGGATAATCTAAAAGACATAACGGTGCCGGGAGTCGGCGCGCAAGCAAGAGGCACGATTATGGTTAATTCGCCGCGGTTTTATAGCGGCGCTTCGGTGTCTGGCATAACTCCGGCAGCCAGCGTGAGTATTAGTGAAAATTGCCAACAAGATGGAGATTTTAGCATAAATATTGCCAGTATTGCCAATGGTTTGGTTGCCACTCTATACCAAGGCACTTTTGATCCTAATAATCCGATTAATTTCATTAAGCTTGGTCAAGGAGTAATTAATGGTCAAACTGTTACTTTTTCTTCATGCAATCTAAGATTAACGATTGGCTCCGGTAATTTTGGCGCAGGAAATTTATGGACATTTACTATAAATCCGATGATCACCGCCGATACCATAACCGTTGGCAATATAACTTATACTGCCAGCGACGCATCAGGGATCAATAATTTTGTAGTCGGATCAACAAATTTGACTACCGCTCAGAACATAAGGAATGTTTTAGGAGCCAATCCGGAGGTGGACATAGTGGTCGGAACGGATGATGTCGTTACCATTAAAGCTAAACTCGCCGGCGCGGCCGGTAATAGCATCAATTTATCAAGCAGTAATGCCACGAGACTGCCGGTCGTTGCTATGGACGGCGGAGCCGACAAAGTAGATAGGGTGACGGTTAACGGCAAAAAAGATCAACCCATGAACTCGGCTCTGCAGATTAATTTCAATGAAGCCATCATGCCGTTAACGGTTTCCGGCACCAGCGCCGAAGTTAAAGATTTTATTAGAGTGGTTAATGAAGGAGGGACTAAAATCGCCGGAGTAGTATGTACGGAAAATTATGAGTGCTTGTCTTATAGATGCGAAGGATCGTCTGGCAATAAAGCATGTGTTACTAGCGATGCTCTAAAATCGGATGGCGATTCCTGTCAGTCTGACGGACAATGTTTATCGTATAAATGTGAAAGTAGTAAATGCGTTGGTGATTCTTTGGCTGGCAAATTCGCGGTTTCCAATCAATATCAGACGGTGGAATTTTTATCCGATAAAGAGTGCGGTTTTAATTCCTGCGGCGAGAAGATTTATTGTTTGCCGGCCAATAGCCATTTAAGGGTTGAATTAAAAGCAGCCAAACTGGTTGACTGCGGCACTGACAATTGCGCCAGCAAGAGCCCTTTTAATACTTGCGATTCGGGCAAACCGGCCTGTAAAGATGCCAATGATAAATATTATCCTCAGGCAGATCCGGCCAAGCTTACGACGGTTGACGGCGGTATAACCGACGCGGCTTTTAATTCTCTGGATGGCAATCGTGACGGTTCGGCTTATGGTCCGGCGAGTTTTTATAATGAAAATATACCGCCAACGGTACCGCCAGCGACTGACGGAGATAATTTTAAATGGTCATTTTTCATCAGTGATGTGCTTGATTTAATTCCGCCGAAGATCAAAGACACGATACCAATATTAAAGGATCCGTTGCCGGTTAATTTAACTGACAGGATTACTATCAGCTTTGATAAAGTTATGTTGTCGTCACGCCTAACTACCGGAAGTTTAATGATTAAAAATGGCCAGCAGAATATACAACATTATTTGCTTAATTTAAGAAACCTTGCTGATCAACCCGTGGGCTATTGGGCGACCAATCTCGGGCAACTTAACGGAACCGGAGAGATAATTTCCACTGACGCCTATATCAATCATTCCTCATTTAACGCCAGTTCAACTTATAAAGCGCAAGCCGGCTCGGGCTTAAAGGATATTTATCAAAATTGTTTCTTGCCTTGCGCCAGCGAGTCTGGTGTTTGCGCCGGAGTTGATAGCCAAGAGCCATGCTGTTGCAATGGCACTCCGGCCGCGAGCTGTCCATAGAAATTAATTCAAAGTGGCAGGATTTAAGCAAAATTTTATGTTCGTGAGATTGCTTCGTCGCTGCCGCTCCTCGCAATGACAAAAATCATTAAAAAAATTCTGTTGATTGTTTGCTTGCTGATAGCGGTTTTCACCGTGGCTCATTTTGCTTTGGCGCTTGATGTGGGTCTAGATGAAGTATCTTCGGAAATTGGTTTAGCAGTGGTTGATCCGAGAATCATCGTGGCTCGAGTTATAAATATTATATTGGGGTTTTTAGGTATTATCGCGGTTGGTTTAATTATTTACGCCGGCTGGTTGTGGATGACGGCGGCCGGTAATGAAGAAAGAATCCAGCAGGCCAAGAAAATTTTAATTAACGCGGTTATTGGTTTAGTAATTATTCTCTCCAGTTTCGCCATCGCCAGTTTTATTCTTTCTAGGTTAATAGCGGCGACTAGCGGCGGATCAGGTGGCGGCGCCTGTGGCGGCGGTTCAACCTGCGCTCCTGATCAGCACTGTTGCTGGGATGTTTGCGTGCCTATCACTACTCCTTGCGGATCAATACCGCCCCCCGATTCCAACTCTTTTAGAATTATTTCAACTATACCGAGGAATTTAGACGCTGGCGCGATAAGAAATGTGGTGATTAAAGCTTTCTTTAATAAAGCCGCGGATACGGTTAATTTAGATACCAATTTCAGAGTGGAAAAAATCGCTGATATTGATCCGGTAACAGGAGAGCCAACAGATCCGGCAGATCCAGGCTTACCGGCAATAATTACTAACGCCAGCAGGGCATTTGCCAATGGCGGCCGGGTGGTTACTTTTAAAGATACCACTGCTTGCGGCGACGAAAAAAATACACCCAATTGCTTTGCCGCCTGGAGCAAATTCAAGGTAACGATTAACGGTAGCGCTAATCCCCTTAACGGCGCTAACGGTTTATTCTCAATTGATAATAAACCTCTAAGTTGCAGCGCCGGCTCAATCTGCCAATTTGTCTTTTCCACTAATAATTTAATTGATGCCAGCGGGCCGCAGGCCGGCATAGTGCCGACGCAGATCTGTAAAACTGAAGTTGGAGTTCCCATGAAGTCAGATGCTAATACTGTTACGGGCTGGGGCCGTGATGATGTAGGTATTTCAGGGCTAAGTTTTTATCAGCAAAAGTTAATTCCGCTTCCGGCCGGAACCGAAATTCAAGCGCTAGTTGTACCGGGTAACGAAGAAAAATATCAGTCAGTTGAACATACTTATCTTACTACCGGCATGACCGTGGGCGATACTTATAAATTGAGAGTGGAAGCCGTTGATCTGGCCGATCAATTGGCTTCTAGTGATTTTTCTACCACGATCAGACCAGGCCATTGTTGTAATGGCATAAAAGACGGTACGGAAACTGACATAGATTGCGGCGGTGTTGGTTTAGATAGATGCGGCGCCTGCGATGGCGCGGCTTGCGCGACCGATATCTCTATACCGACTAATAACAATAACTGTAGTGCCAATAATAATTTATGCGCTTCGCAATTTTGCACCTCGCAAAATTCTGGTGTGACATCGTGCCAAGATGCTGGCTATGCGGCTGGCACTACCAATTGCTGTCTCTGCCAGCGCCCGCCGGTTATCACCGGAGTTTTTCCGGTCGGCGGTTTTTGTTCAAACGATAATAATAAGACATGTTTAATTAATGGTGATTGTGGTACAGGTAATACCTGTAATACGAATACGCCTAACGGCGCGGTTGGCAATTTTGTCACTATCGTGGGCAGGAATTTTGGCGCTAAGCCATCATCAGCTGGTTCGGGCGTATTTTTTAGCGGCACGACGGCGGGAACTTGGGTGAAAGCTACGCTGGCCGATGATGATAGTCTGGGTAATAGTCATTGTACGGATAATGTTTGGAGCGACGGACAAATTATTGCTATTGTACCGGCGGGGACGGCGGGTAATCCGATTAAGAATAATAGTCCGATTAATTTTTTCGTCAATACTATTTCTCGGCCCGGCATCTGCGAGCTTACTCCGAATAGTGGAAAGACGAATGATCTAATTACTTATTATGGCATTGAACTAACTGGTAATAAAGCTTACTTTGGCAATTGGACAGCCAGCACTTCAGCTCTAAGTTCAATATTCACAGACGCAAGCGGTAAGCAGGGAACCGCCCAAGTTTCCAATATTCAAACCGGCCGAACTACCAGCTTTGTCGCTAAGGGATTGGTTTTTAGCAATTATTTAAGTTTTACCAAAGAGCCGGAGCCATATAGCGGACCGGTAATTTCTTCTTTTGATCCAAAGCAGGGTTCGGCCGGGCAATATGTAACTATAAGTGGCCGAGGTTTTGGTAATACTAAGGGAGCGAGTGAGGTTTATTTTGGCACCGTTGCTGAAGATAAAAAAGCTGGTTACAATTTTCCGGCAATTTGCGCTGATTCAATTTGGAGCGATAAGCAGGTAATAGTTAAGGTACCGGCGAAGCTAAGCGATCCGGAAGTTAGAGGAAGTTATAAAATATCCATGAAGATTGCTAAGGGTGGTGGCCAATACTGGGAGATTGATACCAACTCTTTAAATCCATCACAATTTGATTTTAATCCAGCTCTGCCACTCGCGCCGAGTTTATGTAAGATTGAACCGATCATGGGACAGACCAATAGTCCTATAAGTTTGTGGGGCGAGTATTTTGGAGTAAATAGCGAAGATTATAGCAAGGTTAGATTTCAACTTAATCATGATCAGGTCGGCGCGGCTGTTACTTCTTGGGGCGTGGATCCGGAAGCAGTGCCAGCAGGCACTAGAAAACCGGACAAAGCCGTGACTACGGTTCATCAGGATACCGTAACCGGACCGGTTAAGGCGGTTAAGACCGAGGTAATTCAGGGCACTGCCAAGGAGTTAATAGGCAATGGTTTGAATTTTACGGTTGGCGTTTGCCAGAATACGGCAGAATGCGGTTCAGAAAGTTTATGTTGTTCGATCGGTACGCCTTACGCCGGACAATGCAAAGCTGGTGCTGACGCGCAAACAGTTTGTTTCCCGGAAATAAAATCTTGCGTTTATGAGTGGAATTTTAGTACTTTGGGCAAGACACAATGTTTAGCAACTCAGACTGTGTGCGGACGTTCTTGCTGTGCTCCAGGCGATGTCTGCGTTGATCCGAACGGCAATAACGGTAACGGCAGGTGTGATAGCATAAATTGTCCAAATGGTGTCACCTGCGGTAATAATTGTTGTACAGTCAGGGCTATTTGTAGCGATGGGTTATGTTCATCTCCTCAAGTTTGCGCAGCTGGTCAGGTATCCTGTAACATTCCAGGCGCGCCAGCCGGCACCCCGCCGAATTGTTGCAATAACGGTCAATGCAATCAGTATACCGGCCAGTGCGATAGTTGCCCGCCGAACCAACCCGATCAATGCGGCGACGGCAGTTGCTGTAGTGATACGGCTAATTGTCGAGATATTGATAACAATCCAGCCACCACACTAACTGTTTGCGCTGATCCAGAATCCTGTTCCGGCTATGGCGGCGCGACCCAGGGTTGCTATGGCCAACTGTGCCCGAACTCGCCGGGTAGTTGTTCAACCAGGCCGGCGCAGACAAACGTTGATACTGGTGTAAGTTGCGGTAATGATGCTTGCTTAGCCATAAGCCAATGCCGAGGCGCGGCTGTTGGGCAAAATTTGTGTTCCTATAATGCAAGCTTTAATAAGTGTCAGAAAATTTCTGACATTTGCAGTTTATCAAGGCCATTATCAGGGAACGCAAGTGTCACAGAAAAATGCGGTACGGTTGATAATAAAAATGTTTGGTATTATGACAGCAATCAAACCTGCGTTAGCGGTTATACCAAAAGTATTGATAGAAGCAAATGTTTGGGCGCGGCTTGCAATATTTGCTCAACCGGTTTTAGTTGCCAGTCAGACGGTGGAGCCGGAATTTGCGTTACTAATGCAAATATTTGTCCGGTTAGTTCAATTTGCAATGCCAGTGGTAGATGTATTAAAACCGACAACGCCGCTTGCGAATGCTGTTGTGATATAACACAAAACGATAGTACCAACGGTAATAATCCCGGCTGTTGTACCGGTCTTAGCTGTGGTGGCACTTGCGGCGCAGATACTAGTTTAACTGACGGTCCTGGCGGTAGTAGTAATATAGGGTTGGGCCAATGCACCGGCTGTACTAATGCGGGTTCGGATCAAGCCGCTCGTAACGCGGCTTGCAACTGTTTGGGTACCAGCGGAAAATTTTGCGATACGGCCGGCGCGGGCGGTAAGGGAGTTTGTAAAGATTGCGCGCAACTATCAACCGCTGGTTTATGTTCAGGTTTAGGCGCAGGCACCTGCTGTGTTGATGCCAAAAACAGTAATGCTTGCCGCAAAAATACGGCATACAATGCCTCTGGAGGGCCGGTTTATGCTACCGGCGCGACAGGAGATGCAAATAATTATTGCGCTTATTATAATTGCGGTACCGGCAGTTCGGCCAATCAGTGCCAAGCCGCGCCGTTAAAAAACGGTAATTATAAAACAACCACTTGTGATAACAAATGCGCTTTTCCGCCGCGATTCGGCCAGGAGTGCGTCAAGATTTTGCCAGCGCCAGCCGCGCCGCAATGCGATAATAGCATCTGCGCCGGTTTTTCTTGCTTAAACGATACATATCCAACCGTCTTGACGCCACCCAATAATTGCGGTATTTGCTGTTGCGATCCGAATGCCGTGACCGATCAATGTAGCGCTATTAATGATAAATTGTCTTGTATAAAAAATAAAGGGTTATGCGCGGGCGCTAACCGCGGTTTGTGTTGCGGCTGTTCTAAAGATAGCGAGTGCGGCGATGCGGCCACGGCCGGTTGCGGATCTGACACTTGCTGCCAGGCCAGGCCAAGTGTTATTTCTACCGTACCGGCTAATGGAGCGACTAATATTTGCCGCAACACCATGATTAAAGCTACTTTTAATCAGGCCATGCAGATAGGTACTTTGGCCGGCAATGTTATCGTGGCCGGTGATTATGGCGCCAGCCAATGCCCGGCCGGCACCGAGTATTTAACCGCTGTTTATAAACCTACTATTCTAGCTAGGGTAAAATCATTTTTATCTAAACTGCCGTTGGTTAATAAATTATTCGCTTCTGACGCCTGGGCGCTGCCGGGAAATTTCTGTACTGTTTTGGGCTCGGCCAGCGGCTATATTAGAACCGGCGCAAGCGGAGTCGAAACAACCATTATGGAATTTAAATTACAAAAAGCGCTAGAGCCGAATCAGAAATATTATGTTATAATAAAAGGAGATTCTGATTTAACCGACGCGGTAAATAACGGAGTTTTAAGCCAAGCTGGCGTTGGCATGAACGGGCAAGGTTATAATTCTGTGAATCCGGCCATCTTCAACGGCTTATCTTTTGTTAATGCTAAAATTTGGTCATTTACAACTAAAGCCAGCGCCAGTTCTGACAGCGGCATTTGCCAAGTGGATTCAGTTTCAATCATTCCGTCAAGTTATTTATTTAAGACGGCGGCAAGCGAAAAGATTTTTCAAGCCACAGCTTATTCGGCGGACGGGCAACCGATCACGCGGCTTCCGGCCGTATATAACTGGCGATGGGACTGGACGGTTGATAATCAAGCAGTAGTAAAATTTAAGGAGGGAGTAGCAGCGGCTGATAATTCCGAACAAACCTTAGTGGCCCAGAACATTAAAGATGCCAATACTTTACTTCATGCCAAAACTACTATTACTCAAGACGCAATTGGTTCAACTATGGGCGCGACCGAAGAAGCCGCGGCGCAGATTTATGTATTTTTATGCGCTAATCCTTGGCCGCTTTTTAAAGATGACGGTTCTTGGGAGCCGTGGCGCGACTCGTCTAACTGCAACGTTCCTGGCACCGCTGGCACCGGTTGTCCAGATACTGGTTTTGAATTATATTATTGCCGCGATGCCGGCGGCGAAGGAACGGCTGATGATTTGCCGGCGATTTTAAGCAATACGACGGTTATTAGAGGCACAAATTTAAAATGCAGGAGTAATAATTTAAATTGTGATGATGGGGCTGGCAGTTGCGCAAGCAAGGTTAAGGGCGATACTTGTGGTGACGGTAGCGGCAAATGCGATTATAATGTAATTGGTAGCTGTTCAGTAGACGCGGCCGTCGATAGCGCTTGTGGCAGTGGTACCTGCCAAGTTGATCTTTTAAAAGAATTATATTTTTTCCGAGAGAGCTTGCCTAATGTAACCGGTATAACTTTAGCCACTACGACTAATGATGAGATTAAAAAGGGCGGCAAGGCGGGACTGACTTGGTCGGCAATTATACTACCTACTGTACCGCCAATACCAGTTTTAGATAAATATAAAGTTTACTATGGCACGGCTAGCGGTAATTATACTGATTCAATTGACGCTGGTACGGCTACCAGCAAAGAAATAAGCGGTTTAACCAATGGCAGAAAATATTATTTTGCGGTTACGGCTAAATATAAAAGTGGAGCTGAAAGCGCTTATTCAAATGAAACCACGGCGATTCCGGCCGATACTACCGCGCCGGCCGTGCCAAGCATTTTATGGGTTTTACCCACGACCGATTCCACGGCGACTATTGGCTGGCGGTCCAATAGCGACGACACGGTCAATTATAAAGCATATTATGGCGCGTCTAAAGATTCAGCCGGCGCAATCATATATGGCGCGTCTATAAATGTGAATAAAAGTAAATGCTTTGGCCCCGGCTGCATGGCAACTATTACTAATTTAAATCCAGGCACAACTTATTATTTCGCGGTTGCCGCTTTAGACGCGGCAGCCAATAAAAGCGCCACATCCATAGAAAAAAGTTTGAAGATGGTTTTGGCGTCCAGGGCCAAAGATTTGGCCCAGCTGGCAGCGGGCTTCTACCGTTATGCCGGCGAGCATGGCGGCGCGTTTCCTAACTATGGAGCCTCTTGCCTCGGAGTTCCCACAGAACAAAGATGTTGGAATGGCTATGTAACAAATTTAAGATGCAGCGACAATAGCGGCAACTGCGTAGACATAGTTAAAGGTCAACCCTGTAGCGATGGCAACGGCATATGTACTAACATCGCTGGCATATCTGGCAACACAGCCCTTAATAACGCGCTTGCTCCCTATATCTCTAAAATTCCCTTTGATCCTAAAAAACCCAGAAGCGTCGGCGATGCCTATATATATTTTCAAGGGAATGCTGATATTAACTGTTATGAGGCAACCAGGGAATCTGGAGCTTGGATCGTCTGGGAGCCGGATAGATTATTTTATACAAATGATCGAGACGATTCTTTTTGCGGATTAAATAGCCGGACAGCGTGTTGCAGCGCGCTTGGTTGTAGCGCTAACTCGTTTTGCGTTTTTAAAATGAATTAACTTTAATAGTTTGATCATTGGCGGAATAATAAGATTATTAAAATTATTATTAATAAAATAAATTTTATGTTTGACGAACTAAAGAATAACCAAGCCGTACCGCCGGTTAATCAGAGACCCTTAAGCGCGCCGCTAGCTCCGGCCGCGCCGGTCAGGGCTGAAGATATTTTCGCAGAAGTTGATAAGACCGCTAAACCGGAAGTTTTTAGGCCGAATTCGAGCGATCCTAACTCGCCCCGCGGCACCGTCATACCGCCGGAAACCGGTTGGAAAAAAAATAAGATGGCAGTCCTTGGTTTGTTGTTTGGCGGTTTGATAGTGGTCGTGGGCGGAGGCTATCTCGGCTTAAAATTAGCGACTACGAGGCCGGAGATTGATAACTCAACTATTATTCAGGAGCAACCTGGAAACACCGAAGTGGAAACGGCGACGCCAGCGCCGGCCGCCGAAGTTGATAATACGGCTGCTCCGATAATTCAGCAACCGGCCGCCGCCGTGGTTTTGGACAGCGACCTTGATGGCTTGGCTGACGCGGAAGAAGCAACCTTTGGCACCGATATCAATAATTCCGATACTGATCAGGACGGCTTAACGGACCGGGAAGAGGCCAGAGTTTATCGGACTGATCCGTTAAATCCGGATACTGACGGCGATGGCTTTAAGGATGGCGACGAAATTAATAATGGCTATAATCCTAAGGGCGCGGGGAAACTGTTGGAGATAAATAAATAAAGCCCCTTTAATAAAGGGGCGGCTCCGACCGCAAGGGAGGAGCGGGGATTTAAAAATGTGAAAAAGCATAAATCCTCCTAACCCCCTTTGTTAAAGGGGACATTATAGAATATGTTTAATCCTTTAAATTTTTTTAAGAAAAAATTAGCCGAATCGCCGGATTCTCTAAACAAACCAGCTGAGCCGGTCGTAGAAAAGCAAGTTCAAATTGATGATATTGCCATTCATACTATGCCGGAACGTTTCCGCCATCAGCCAAAAAAGGCGGATAGCGCCAAAATCACCGGTTTATTGATTATTGGCGGCGGCGTAGTCATTTTAATTTTAGTTTCAACGGGGTTATATTTTTATTTATTTAAGACGCCAACCGTTACCGTTAAAGAGGAGCCGTCGACAGCCACGGTCACTCCGGCCAGCGAAAATCAAGTCCAGTCGGAAATTGATCAAAATACGGCCAGTTTAGGGACTTTAACCGCCACGACAACTGAACCGACCGTGTTGCCGACTGACGATGATTTAGCCGCGGGAACCGCCAGCAGCGCTCCGGAGACGATTGAACAAGAATTAACCGTTGGTTTAACGCCCGGATTGGATAGTGATAACGACGGTTTGACTGACGCGGCAGAAATTATTTTAAGCGCCAGCACTTCGACTCCGGATACTGACGGCGATGGTTATCTTGATGGCGCCGAATTGTTAAATCTGTATGATCCGGCCGGTTTGGGTAGATTAGCAACTAATCCTAATATCGCGCTTTATGATAATAAAACTTTTAATTATACCGCGCTTTATCCGAGCGCTTGGCAAATATCCGTTAACGGCGGCGATGATTCAATCATGTTTAAAGCCGCCGGCAATCAGCTTTTGCAAATTATCGTTCAAGCCAATACGAGCCAACAGTCGCTTGACCAATGGTATATGGATCAGCTTGGCGCGATTACCATAAATGAGCCGGACAGAGTTTTCGGCGCCAATTGGCAAGGCATAAAAAGTTTAGACGGCCTGACTTTGTATTTAATGGACCCAAATCAAAAATACATTTTCACTCTGGCCTATAATCCGGGAGAAAATAATATTTTAGAATACATTAATATTTTTAACATGATGATTAAGTCTTTTAGCTTGAAAGAGTAGCCATCTATGGGAAAGATTGAAATCAACAACCGGTTAAACCGCAAAATAGATTTAAAGCTGGTTAAACGGGTGGCGGTTGAATTCGCGCGCGTTTATAAAATAGAAGATAAAGAAATTTCCCTGGCTTTTGTCGGCGATGCCGAAATTAAAAAAATCAATCAAGCTTATCGCGGACTGAAGGAGCCGACCGATGTTTTATCTTTCGCTGGAGCAGGGGATTATTTTGGGGAGATTATTATTGATTATAGTCAAATCAAACGGCAGGCCGGTAAATTTAACCATAGCGCTAAACAAGAAATGATTTTTATTTTAGTCCATGGCTTACTGCATCTCTTGGGGCATGATGATAAGACGGAAGCGGACCGATTAAAGATGATAGAGCTGGGCCAGAAATTTATATGTCATTGCGAGCGTAAGCGAAGCAATCTCACGAACGGCAAAGAATAGTTATAATATAATAGTAGCGAGATTTAATGAAATATAGTCATGCGTGAGATTGCCTGCCTACCGGTAGGCAGGCTTCGTCGCTCGAGTACGAGCTCCTCGCAATGACAATCAGAGTTTTATGATACGACTTCATAGGTTATTTAAAAGTTTCAGTTACGCTTTTAAGGGTTTAATCAAGACTTTCCGTGAAGAGCAAAATTTACGAGTTCAGCTTAGCGCCAGTTTAATAATTGTAATTTTGGGGATCTATTTTAGAATCAGCCGCGGGGAATGGGGTTTGCTTACCCTGGCTATCGCTTTAGTTTTAATCGTGGAAGTTACCAACAGCGCGGTGGAAAGAATTACCGATGTTTTAAGGCCCAGGATCAATAGTTATGTTAAAGAAATAAAAGACATTATGGCGGCGGCGGTTCTCTTATCGTCAATCGCGGCCATGGTTATCGGCTTATTTATCTTTAGCCCCTATGCGTATAAATTATTTGGACAGTTTTAAATTATTTTAGTATAATTACCATACAAACATAATCGCAACTTATGAAAGGAAACATTATTGCCGGTCTAGACATCGGCTCAACGGCCGTTCGGCTGGTGGTTGGCCAGAAAACGGCGAATGAAGCTGGAGAACAATTGCAAATTTTAGGCGCGGTTACCGTGCCGGCCGAAGGCATAAATCGCGGCGTGGTTAATAGCATTGAAGACGCCACCTCGGCTATTTCGGCCTGTCTGGAGAAAGCCGAGAGATTAATCGGCGTGCCTTTAGCTAATGTCTGGGTCGGCATTAACGGGCCAAATTTAAAATGCGAGAAGAGCCGCGGCGTGGTAGCCGTGGGCCGGAGCGACAATGAAATAACCGAGGATGATGTCAACCGAGCGATTGAAGCCGCCCAGGCCTTATCCGTACCGCCGAATTATGAGATTCTTCATGTCATACCGGTTAAATTCAGCGTGGATAATCAGGAAGATATCAAAGATCCGATCGGCATGACCGGGGTTCGGCTGGAAGTTGAAACTTTAATCATTCAGGGTTTTTCCACTCAAATAAAAAATTTAACCAAAGCGATTTATCATACGGGCTTGGAAATTAATGATTTGGTTCTATCGCCCTTGGCCGCGGCCGAGGTGGTGATCGCGCCTAAACAAAAAGAATTGGGCGCGGCTTTGATTAATATCGGCTCCGCCACCGCCAGTTTGGCGGTTTTTGAAGAAGGCGAGTTGCTTCATGCCGCGGTTATTCCGATCGGTTCCGAGCATATCACGGCCGATGTGGCCATCGGTTTAAGGTGCCCGATTAATTTGGCGGAAAGGATTAAGTTGGAATATGGTTCTTCCGTAAGCCAGCAGTTTACTAAAAAAGACGAGGTGGACATTAGCGAGCTGTTAAAAGAGGAGAATGTCAGTGAAGAGAGCATGGTTATTTCTAAAAAATATGTGGCAGAAATTATTGAAGCGCGAGTGGAGGAAATTTTTGATAAAATTGACAATGAATTGAAAAAAATTGACCGCTCGGGTATGCTGCCGGCCGGAGTCTTCTTAATCGGCGGCGGAGCCAAACTCAATGATATAGTTGAAACCGCCAAAAATAGATTGCGCTTGCCGGCTTGTCTGGGCGTTAATAAAAATATCATGCTGGCGATTGATAAAGTGAATGACATTAATTATTTAACCGCTCTGGGGCTGGCGGTTTGGGGCAATCAGCTAACCGGCCGCGGTAAAAAGGGCGCTAAATTAAATTGGCCAGGCGGCGGCCTGGCCGGCAAGGGCCTGGAAAAAATTAAAGACTGGTTTAAGTCACTGATTCCGTAATATCTCTGCCATTCCCGCGAAAGCGGCCTGCCTACCGGACAGGCAGGCCGCCTGCGCGGGGATGACAACTTAAGGTGTATAAAATATTTATACAGTCGAGAAGATGATGAAAAATTGTCTGTGGAAAATGGTACTTGCTATATTTAAATAATTATTATATTATAGAGGTAGATATTTGTGAAGTTTATAAATCCCCCCAACCCCCTTTATTAAAGGGGGCGGAAATACAATATGGCTGAAATAAAACCATTAGTTGAAACCTTTGCTAAAATAAAAGTTATCGGCGTGGGCGGTTCGGGCGGCAGCGCGGTCAACCGCATGATTGATTGCGGTATTAGGGGCGTGGAATTTATCGCGGTTAATACCGATGTCCAGGCCCTGCACGCCAACAAGGCCTCAAAGAAAGTTCATATTGGTAAAACCATTACCCGCGGCTTAGGTGCGGGCATGAATCCGGAGTTAGGCAAACGGTCGGCCGAAGAAGCGCAGAATGAAATCAGGGATATTTTAAAAGACGTGGACATGGTTTTTATAACCTGCGGCTTGGGCGGCGGCACCGGCACGGGCGCTTCGCCTATCATCGCCGAGATAGCGCGTGACCTGGGCGCTCTAACCGTGGCCGTGGTAACTAAGCCGTTTGCCTTTGAAGGCGCGCAGAGAAAGAATATCGCCGAGCGCGGCCTGTCCGAACTGGCCGATAAGGTAGACGCGATTATCACGATTCCTAATGACAAGTTACTCCAAGTTATAGATAAGAAAACTTCTCTTTTAGACGCCTTTATGATCGTGGACGAAGTTTTACGGCAGGGCGTTCAGGGTATTTCGGAAATTATTACTATTCCGGCTCTAATCAATGTGGATTTCGCCGATGTTAAAGCGGTCATGGCTAACGCCGGCTCGGCCTTAATGGGCATCGGCCAGGCGTCGGGCGAAAATAAAGCTATTGAAGCGGCCAAGATGGCCATTAGCTCGCCCCTCTTGGAAATGTCCATAGAAGGCGCGCGCGGCATACTATTTACTATCGTCGGCGGCCTTAACTTAACCATGAATGAAGTTAACGAAGCGGCTAAAGTAATTACCTCCTCGGCCGATGAAGACGCTAAAATTATTTTTGGCGCCGTGATTGATGAAAAATATAAAGATGAAATTAAGATAACCGTGGTCGCGACCGGGTTTGACGGCCGTCGAGTCGGTGTGAGCGGCGATGCTATGACTGCCGAGAGAGTTTATACCCCGAACCCCTATATCGCGGCCGAAGAAGATAAGGAGAAAAAAGATTTGGCGAAAAAGAAGAGTAAGATTTCGCCCCTGAAGCAAGCCCAGGCCGAACCGGCGCAAAAGAAAGGCGCGAGCGAAGAGGCAGAAGACGAATTAGGCATCCCGGCCTTTATTCGGAAGAAGATGATGTAGCGCCGTTTGTCATTCAGGGCTTGACCCGGAATCCAGAATTTTATTTTATGACCTTAACTCCGGAACAATTTAGTCTATTGGCGACCAAAGAAAATCTAAAAGATTTTGCCACCAAAGACGAATTAACTAAAGCAAAAAGCGAAATTTTAGGTGCCGTTGATTCAGTAGTAAAAAAGCTTGATAATATTGATCATACTTTTGTTTCCAATTTGGCGGTGCATGATCGGTTGGAAAAAGGTTAACCAGGATTGAAAAGCACTTGGAATTAGGTCCGATGTTTAATTAGTAAAGTGTCAAGCATATTATTTAGGCACCCCGTAAAGGGGTGTTTTTGTATTTCTGGTAAAGTTGAAATATTGGCGGAGGAGTGGTAAGGTAAGCTTATAATAATAAATTTCATGAAAAAGTATAGGCCGATTTTAAGCATAGCCGCGGCTGTGGCGTTTTTTTTGATTGCCGTATGTTTTTTAGCTTTTTATTTTTTGGCGCGCCCTAATTCCGGCTTTTTAGCGCAAAATATTAAAACCGCGGATAAACCGGCCCAGGTTAATAATGAATTAAGTTTTTCCTTTGCCGGCGACGCTATGTTCGGCCGAAATATCGGCTATTATTTTCAGAAAAATAATTTTCAAGATTTGTTTGTTAATTTAGATGCTAGCGTTTTTCAGGGCACGGATATTTTCTGGCTTAACTTAGAAGGTCCGATTAGCGATAAAAATGTTGAGCAATTTCCGTTGGAACATAGTTTAGTGTTTAATTTTTCCCGCCAGACCATAGAAGCTTTGAAGTACTTGAAAATTATCGTAGTTGGGCTGGCCAATAACCATACGATGAATCAGGGCGCGGCCGCTTTAAAGAAAACCAGGGAGATTCTAGAGAGAGAAGGGATTGATTGGTCGGGCGACCCAAATAAAAACGCTGGCGAGAGCATTAAACGCTATAGGCAGGGGGATATAACCGTGGCGCTCTTGCCGGTTAATACTCTGGCAAATACCGGCAGTATAGAAGAGTTAATTAAACAAGAAAAAGATAAAAATAATTTTGTCATAGTTTTACCGCATTGGGGTAATGAATATGAAATATTTCATAATACTAATCAGGAAAATTTGGCCAAGGATTGGATAGCGGCCGGCGCGGATTTAATTATCGGCACTCATCCGCATGTGGTTCAGGACGCGCAACTTATTAACGGTAAATTAGTTTTTTACTCCTTAGGCAATTTTATTTTTGATCAGATGTTTTCGGAGGAAACTCAAGAAGGTTTGATTATAAGCGGTCTAATTAGAACGGATAAAATAGAAATTATCTTAACTCCGGTAGTCAGCAAAAAAATGAAACCGGAAATCATGCGCGGCGCGGAGCGGCAGAAGATTATTGATCGGATCTGCCAGAAGTTAGGGGAGTATTGCCAGGGGGAGGTGATTGAGATATTAGCGGAGAAATGATAAGGTAATAATATGAATAACGAACAAGCTAAAGAAAAAATAAAAGAACTGATTGATAAATATCACTCGGTTGCCGCTTCGGGTAAAATAAAAACTTACAGCGAAGAAGAAACTAAGCTTGGTTTTATCCAGCCCTTATTTGAAGCTTTGGGCTGGAATGTTTTTGATAAAAACGAAGTTACGGCCGAGGAGCAGATTTCCGGCGATCGCGTGGATTATGGTTTTTATTTGAATGGCCGGATAAAGTTTTATCTGGAAGCCAAGCCCTTAAAAGCCGATTTGTACCGCGAAGAATATGCTAAACAATCCATCCGTTATTCTTGGAATAAGGGAGTAACCTGGGCCGTTTTAACCGACTTTGAGGGCATGATTGTCTTTAACGCGCTGTCGCCGGAAAAATCATTAGCCGGAAAGAAATATTTATCTTTTACTTATGAAGAATATTTAACTCGCTTTGACGAGTTGTGGCGTCTTTCCAAAGAAGCATTCGGCGAAGATCTGTTAGATAAAGAAGCGGAAAAAGTCGGCAAGAAACTGCAGAAGATATCGGTTACGGAAACTTTGGCTAAAGATTTAAATGAGTGTCGGGAAATTTTAACTCGAGCATTTTTACAATGGAATGGAAAAGTTGACCCGCATCTAATAGACGAGGGCGTGCAAAAATTGCTTAATCGCCTGATTTTTATCCGTAGCGCCGAAGATAGAAAAATTGAACCGCTAACGCTGATGCCGTTAATTCATGAATATCGTGGGAGCGGCAAAGCCGGACAAATAAGCCCTTATCAGGCGATGGTACAAAAATTTAGAGAATTGGATAAAATATATAATTCTAACATGTTTGACGAACATCCTTTTGAAAAATGGGAAGAGTTCGGTGGAGCGACGGAAAAAGTAGTTGATATTTTATACGGCAAAAAGAATTATTTTGAGTATGATTTTTCGGTTATTCCAGCCGATGTCTTAGGCAATGTCTATGAAAGCTACCTCGGCCATCAGTTGAAAAAATCAAAAAAACAAGAAGAGTCCGGCAAAAATTTAAAAAAGCGCAAAGAGCAGGGCATATATTATACGCCTAAATATATCGTGGATTATATTGTGACTAACGCTCTCGGTCCGGTTTTAGATAAATGCAAAAGTATAAACGATTTGCAGAAAATAAAGATTTTAGATCCGGCCTGCGGTTCGGGCTCGTTTTTGGTTGCGGCCATGAATTTTTTAATAAAAAAGTATGAAGAATTCGGCGCTAAGCCGGACGGCTATTTGAAGATTCAAATTTTACAGCAGAACATTTATGGCGTGGATTTGGACCAGCAGGCCGTAGAGCTGGCGCGCTTGAATTTACTGTTAAATACTTTTGACAGTCAGACCAAGCTGCCTAATTTAGGCGGTAATATTAAAAACGGCAATTCGTTAATCTCCGGCACGGACGAAGAGTTAGAAAAATATTTTGGCAAAAACTATCGCGATAAAAACCCCTTTAACTGGCAAGAAGAATTTTCCGATGTTTTTAAGCAGGGCGGGTTTGACTGTATTATAGGTAATCCGCCGTATTGACGAAAAAGTATTTTATAATATATTTTTTAGGACCGCAGAATATCAGCTTGATACTTATATCCTTTTTACCGAGCAAGCAGTTAATTTATTAAAAATGAGCGGTTCCCTAGGCTTTATTATTCCGAATTCCTGGCTAGCGAATATACTTTTGCCTAAAATAAGAAAATTTCTTTTAAATGAAACTCGCGTTAGAAAATTAGTAAATATTCAGCAACCAACTTTTAAAGAAGCAAGTGTAGACACAATGATTCTTGTTTGTAATAAAGAAAATAATATTAAAAGCAATAATGTTGAAATTGCATCTATTAGCGATAATAGATATCAAATAATCGCCGATACAAAACAGCAAATATTTTTAAATAACACAAATTGTATTATTAATGTTAGCGCTAATAATGTGAGCAGAAAAATTATTAATCATATAGAAAAACAGTCTAAGAAAATTGGAGATATAATTGATATTTCAACTGGAATTAAAGAATATC
Organism: Parcubacteria group bacterium GW2011_GWC2_42_12; assembly: GCA_000997945.1. Classification (GTDB taxonomy): domain Bacteria; phylum Patescibacteriota; class Patescibacteriia; order Patescibacteriales; family GWC2-42-12; genus GWC2-42-12. The sequence goes on from LCCP01000002.1 coordinate 84,283, forward strand.
AAGTTGGTAAAGGCAAGCCACCGCAGACGATGGACGATAAAATTAATTCAAACTTTAATGCAAATTTTAAAAAAGACAAAACTTATATCCCGGAATTAAGAGGTAAAAATATTTTTAGATATGATTTTAATTGGCCAGAAAGTTATGTCAGTTATGGTAATTGGTTGGCGGAACCGCGGAAAGAAAAATATTTTGAAGGTCAGAGAATTCTTTTAAGAAAAATACCTGCTCCCAATAATTTAGTAGCTGCTTTAATATCAGATAGATATATTATCGATCAATCTCTATATATTGGAAAGATTAAAACAAAAGATTTCAATCCCGAATTTATTTTGGGCGTATTAAATTCTAAATTATTAGGTTGGTATTTTAGATGCAAAAATAACGAATTTGACGATCTTTTTCCGCAGATAAAAATAGGCCAGTTTAAGGATTTGCCCGTTGTCATTAAAGATAAAAATAACCAAAAGATCCTAACGGATTTAGTTGCAAAAATGCTTGTCTTAAATAATGAGATAAAAAAAACAACCGAAAATTCCGATCAATGGCAGAAAATCAAAGCTGAAATCGCTAGGACTGATAAAAAAATTGATGAGGAAGTCTATGGGTTGTATGGATTAAATAAAGAAGAAATTGAAATAGTGGAAAATTCAAATAAAAAATAATTTTATGGATAATATCAAAATATCATCACAGATGATTGCATCTATTTATAATAAAGAAGAAAATGATGAAGATATTTTTGAGCTTACTGATAAACCTGGTTTACAGATAATACGAAAGTATAAACAGGGAACGGCACCTGCAAAAGATAACAGGCGGATGTTCATCATTCTTTATATCAAAGACAATAGGTTTGTGAGTGGCGGTATTAATATGGTAAAGGCCAAGGAAGAGGATGGCAGTGGATATGAAATGATTTTTGATGATGAGAAAGCAGATAGAAGTTTTTTACGACAAAAATACGCAAACTTTTTTTTCGATGACGACGAGATGGCAGTCTTTGATTCCAGTAGTCAAAAAATAATATTTAGAAATAATAAGTATTCAGTAAACGAATTTGTTAGTGTTTTAGTTAAAAATCATTTAAGTGACATGTTTCGCCTGAATCGTATCATGATTTTTTTAAAAAATTATTTTATTTTAGAACCATTATTTTGGTTAGCTGATGCGAATTATAAAGATGATAATATTAGAATAAATTTTCTTTTGCAAAAAAATATAACTGGTTATAAAGAGTCGGGTGCAAAGATTGAGATGCCGAAAGAACCATTTTTTAAATATTTTGATATATACAAAAATGCCCTTATGTTTTTTATTATAATAATTTTAAATCCACTCCTTTGGCTGTCCGTTTCATTAGATGCTAGCTACTTTAATATAGCAAACCCATTTTTACTCTTTACGGCTTTTTTATTTTTTGCGATATTAGAAAAAATAAGTCGTTATTTATTTTTAAATATAAAAGAGAAAAAAGATAGCTTTGTTTATAAAATTGCACAAACTACATTGAATATGAGAAGTAAATTAAAAGTTTAATATTTAATTTTATAAAAAGCTTATAAGCTATACAAACTAACGGAGGAGGAGATAAGAGCGGTGGAAAAACAATAAAGCAATAGACTCTAAGCGAAATAAATAATCAATATGAAATTAAGCGTTAAGGATAAATTTGAGCTTTGGGGCGAAAGCGGGCCTTACTCGCAGGTTAATTTAATTTGGCAGGATCGGGTGCTAGATGATTCCGTCAGCCGCACCTTTGTTATTGTGGAAGTGGAAATCAATCCGTTCACATTCCATTTAATTAAAAAAAATCGCGATGAATTCAAAAGCGATGTCATGATAAATCAGCTGATTGATCACGCCGAATATCGCGGACCAAAATATGGTTATGTCGCGTCCGCGTTTGAGGCATGGCTGAATGACGAGTCGGCTCTCGGCCAGGCGGAGATTCACCGCCGCTACGCGCGGGAAACGGTAATCCGTATGCATAAATTCGTCTTAGAAAAATTGAAGGAATAAATTAGGCGAGGAGATGGCAGATGAAAAACATAATATTATTGACTTTCGTATTTTGTTCGTATATAATATAGATATTGATTTATCTATATTAAAATTATGAATTTATCAAAAATGGCCCTGTTTCAAGGCCAAAGAATCCGCCGTGTTTGGGATAAAATACAAGAAAAATGGTATTTTTCCGTGGTGGATATCGTAGCCGTTCTGACCAATCAGGCGGTTCATAAAAGGGCCCAAAGTTATTGGACGACTTTAAAAAATCGTCTAAAAAACGAGGGAAGTGAGGTCGTCACAAAATGTGACCAACTGAAAATGTTAGCGAGTGACGGCAAATATTACTCTACGGACGCGGCTGATGTAGAGACCTTATTACGCCTTATTCAATCCGTTCCCAGCCCGAAAGCCGAGCCGGTTAAACTTTGGCTGGCCAGAGTCGGCTATGAGAGGATAGAAGAAATAAATAATCCGGAAAAAGCGCTAAATCGCAGCCGTAATTATTGGCAGAGAATGGGGCGAAGCCAGAAATGGATTCAGCAGAGAATGATGGGGCAGGAAATCAGAAATAAGCTGACGGACTATTGGCAGAATAATGAAGTTAAAGAGCGGGATGAATACGCGATTTTAACTAATATCATTCATGAAGAATGGAGTGATTTAACGGTTAAAGAGCATAAGAATTTGAAAGATTTAAAAACGGAAAATTTGCGTGATCATATGACGGATGCCGAATTAGTTTTTACGGCGCTGGCCGAGCTTTCCACCCGCCAGATAGCTGAAACTATGGAAGCCAGGGGCTTGGTAGAAAATAGAATTCCGGCGAAACGAGGTGGCCGAGTCGCTAAAAATGCGCGGCTAGAGTTAGAAAGTAAAACAGGCAAAAAGGTCGTGAGTGGCAATAATTTTAAATTTTTATCAGAGCGGAAAAAAATTGGAGATAAATAAATAAAATTATGGACGAATTACAAGAGCTAAAAAACGAGATTAGAGAAATTAAGCAACGCAACACGCGGGTTGAAGCGGATAAGGCCTGGGAAACCAGCTTGTTTCGTAAAATTTTGGTTGCGATTTTAACCTACGCCGTGGTGGTTTTGTTTTTCTTCGTGGCCGAACTGCCTAAGCCGTTGGCTAACGCGGTCGTACCTACTTTAGGTTTTTTACTTTCCACCCTGTCCGTCTCATATTTTAAAACGGTTTGGTTAAAGCGGCGGAAGAAAGATTTATAAATGAATAATTCTATGTGGTCTGTCTATATCTTAAGATGCGCGGGCGGAACCTGCTATACGGGCATTACTACGGATGTAAAAAGGCGAGTTAAGGAGCATAATGGTTCGGTTTTAGGCGCGAAATACACTCGGGGGCGCAGGCCGGTAAAATTGGTTTACTCGCGTAGCGTGAAAAATAAGTCCTTAGCCGCTAAAGAAGAGTATCGGATCAAGAAAATGACCAGATTGGGGAAAATAAAATTAATACGAGTAAAATAATTATTTTTTGCAACTTTTTCTTCAAATAAAAGAACGGATAATGCAGATACAAATGCTTTTTGATTTTCTGCCTACCGGTCAGGTAGACCGCCTGCGCGGGGATGACAGCAACATATCCACATATCCACAGGCCTAAACGGAAGATTTATTTTTAAAATATAAAATGGCGTAATTTTTGAAAAAAACTAATCTAAAATTAGCCAAAGCGGGGAAATTTGACCATACTATATATAGTGGTATAATGAAATTGACAACTACAAGATATGGATAAAGGACCAGGATTATAGGTAAAGCACTTTCAATAAATTCCCAGTATTATAGGTGCTTTTTTGTTTGACCCTAAAAAGACGCGAAAGACGCGAATAAAAGACGAAAAAAACGAATGTTCTGATAAAATTTGGCTAGGTATTTCGTTTTTTTCGTTTGATATTTGTTTAATTCGTGTATTTATATGAGATGTCCGGTCTGCTACTATGAAGATTCTAAGGTAACCGACTCCCGAGTGGCTTTAGACGGCTTGTCTATTAGAAGAAGGCGCGAATGCCTGAAGTGCGGTTTTAGGTTTTCTACCTATGAAGAAGTGGAAATTTTGGATTTAATGGTAGTTAAGCGCGATGGCCGCAAAGAATCATACTCACGAGAAAAAATTGTTAAGGGTTTAAAGCGAGCTTTAGAAAAAAGGCCGGTGACTGATGATAATTTCAAGAAGCTAATTAATTTGATTGAACGAGATTTGCAAATTTTAAGAAAAAATGAGGTAACTTCGGCTCAAGTCGGTCAAATTGCCATGAAAAATCTCAAACGGTTTGATCAGGTGGCTTATATCCGCTTTGCTAGCGTCTATGAATCATTTAAAGACGCGCATGAATTCAGGCGGGAGTTGAATAAACTGCTGAAAACAAGAAGACAGGAAAGCAAGTCCGCCCAAGGCGGATCGGCCTCGGGTCAAAAAGCAAAAAAACAATAATCTCACAAATCAACAAATCTTTTCACAAATTTACGAATATTATTTGTGACATTTGTGAGCTAATTCGTTGATTTGTAAAAATAGGTTTAATAGACAAAAATAGTTGGTGAAAACTTTGTTTTCGTTGTAACATTAGGCATAGATTAATAACAAATTTAAATCGATTTGAATTTATGCCTA
>LCCP01000003.1 GCA_000997945.1 Parcubacteria group bacterium GW2011_GWC2_42_12
CCGGCTCATCAATAATCGCCCGAGAAAAAGACTGGGTTATTTGACCCCTAACGAGGTGTTTTTTCGCCAAAATAATTAAGCTTTGGAATAGAATTTAACCTCTATCATGTTTCTGTAACATAAACCCTCCTTCCTGGGTTGGTGCTGGCTTTTTTTAAAAGAGCCAAACGTTGTTGTTTCAATGCTTAGATTTAATCACGCGGCCCCTATTATGTCAAATTTCTTTCCGGCTTAATTATTCGCCAAAATATGCTATAATTACTGTATGATAGAAGCTCAATTTTATAAAAAATTAAAACCTCCCCTTACTCCCCTCCTTGGTAAGGAAAGGAACTCGCAAACCGTGGTCTGCGAACTCTGCTGCCATTATTGCCATATCAAAAATCAGGCGGTTGGAATCTGTTCGGTTCGGAAGAATATCAACGGCCAGCTGTATTCTCTGGTTTATGGCCAGCCGGCGGCGATTAATATTGACCCGATTGAAAAAAAACCTTTATTTCATTTCCAGCCCGGGAGTTTTACTTTTTCTTTTGGCACCCTTGGTTGTAATTTTAAATGCGCTAACTGCCAAAACTGGGAGATAAGCCAAGCTGTTGTATCGTTGTTCCCGCAAAAGCGGGAATCCAGAAAAAATGTCTCGCCAAAATTAAATAATTTCTGGATCCCCGCCTACGCGGGGATGACAAATCTGATTATTGAACCGCAAAAAATCGTTGAGCAAGCCATTGAATCCGCTTGCGCCTCTATCGCCTATACTTATAACGAGCCCACGGTTTTTACTGAATATGCCTTAGACATCATGAAAATAGCCAAGAAAAATAATTTAAAAAATGTTTGGGTGTCCAACGGCTATATGAGTGAGTTATGTCTAGAAGCAATCGTCCCCTACCTTAACGCCATTAATGTCGACGTAAAATCAATGGACGAAAAATTCTATCGCGAGACTTGCGGCGCCAAACTTAAACCAGTACTAAACAATTTAATCAATCTAAAAAAAGCTAATGTGCATCTGGAAATTACCACTTTAGTTGTTCCAAAACTATCCGATGATCCGGCCATGCTTAAAGAGCTGGCCAGCTTCATTGTCCAAGAGCTTGGCAGTGACACGCCTTGGCATATTTCAAAATTCTCGCCTGATATTTCCTGGAAATTGCGTGACGCTCCGGCCACATTGGAAAAAACTATTTTCCAGGCCCATGAAATCGGTAAAAAGGCTGGCTTAAAATATGTCTATGTCGGTAATGTCTATAATTCTGACAAAGAAAACACCTATTGCCCGAATTGCGGCCAATTAGCCATAAAACGGCTTGGCTATAACACAACCAGGTACGATAATAACGGTAACTGCCAGGAATGCGGCCAGAATCTGGACCTAGTTGCTTGACAAATAAATACTGGTGAATTATATTAAATTTAGCACTCTAATGCTAAGAGTGCTAACTAATGAATGTCATTGCGAGGAGCTCGTACTCGAGCGACGAAGCAATCTCTAGTTAGAAATACTTTGCCAACCTAAAGGCGAAATCTCTTTAAAACAGGATTTAATTTGTCAATCAAGGCATTTACTGAGTATTTGTTTTTCTTTCTTGCCAGAGATTGCCGCGCCGCCTTGAGTACAAGGACGGCTCGCAATGACAAAAAATTTTGCATTTTACATTGTCATTTTACATTTTGAGATTTTAACTTTACATTATAATCATATGTTCGATAAATTTACTCATAAATCCCAGCAGCAAATAGAAAGCTTGCACATTTTGGCCGCCCTACTCTCGCAGAACGAAGGGTTGGTTAAACCAATTCTGGAACGGCTAGGCGTTAATTTTAAATTAATTGCCAAACGGATTTTTGAAACCATCGAGCGATTGCCGAAAACTTCCATCACCTCTAATGTCGGCACGGTTCAGGGCACGGCCGAAGCGGCTATGATACTGGAACGGTCTAAAAAAGAAGCGGACAAAATCGGCGACGAATATATTTCCACCGAGCATTTATTCTTGGCTCTAATCGGCATTAAATCACGGGCGCAAGACATTTTAATTAGCTCGGGCGTTAGTTACGACGAAGTTTTAAAAATACTGGCAAAACTGCGCGGCTCGCAAACTATCACCGATCCGGAGCCGGAATCAAAATTCCGCGTTCTGGAAAAATACGCCATTAATTTAACCGAATTGGCGCGTGCGGAAAAATTAGATCCGGTTATCGGCCGCGATGAAGAAATCAGGCGCATTATGCAAGTTCTTTCCCGCCGCACTAAAAATAACCCGGTCTTAATCGGCGAAGCCGGCACGGGGAAGACCGCGATTGTTGAGGGCTTGGCGCAAAGGATAGTGAGCGGAGACGTGCCGGAAACCTTAAAAGGCAAAGAGTTAATCAGTTTGGATTTGGGCGCCCTGGTGGCCGGTTCAAAATTCCGCGGTGAGTTTGAGGACAGATTAAAAGCGGTCCTGAAAGAAATTAAAGCCCAGGACGGAAAAATTATCCTGTTTATTGATGAATTGCACACCTTAGTCGGCGCCGGCGCCTCGGAAGGGTCAATGGACGCCTCTAACATGCTAAAACCGGCCTTAGCGCGCGGGGAATTACGAGCCGTAGGCGCCACCACGGTTAAAGAATACCAAAAATATATTGAAAAAGACGCGGCTCTAGAACGGCGTTTTCAACCGATTTTAGTTGCTGAGCCGTCGATTGACGATACCATTACCATGCTCCGCGGCATAAAGGAAAAATATGAAGTTCATCATGGCGTGCGCATTACCGACGACGCGCTTTGCGCCGCGGCTAAATTATCCTCTCGCTATATTACCGACCGCTTCCTGCCGGATAAAGCCGTAGATCTGATTGACGAGGCCTCTTCGGCCTTGCGCATGGAAATAGATTCTTCGCCCGAGGAATTGGACGGTCTGAAACGAGCCAGCAAGAGATTGGAAATTGAAAAGGCCGGGCTGTTAAAGGAAAGCAAGCCAACCGCCCGGCTTAAAGACATCAATAAAAAATTAGCCCAGCTTAAAGAAAAATCCAACCAGCTGGAACTCCATTGGCATAATGAAAAAACCGCCATCGCTAAAATTAGAAGTTCAAAAAAACAGATTGACGAACTTAAGGTTCAAGCGGAAATTATTGAACGGCGCGGCGCTGATTTAACGCAGGTGGCGGAAATCCTCTATTCAAAAATCCCAGCTTTAAAACAAGAAATAACCAATCAGGAAGCCGAGTTGGTTAAAATCCAAAGCGCGGGCCAAAGAATCTTAAAAGAAGAGGTTGACGAAGAAGATATCGCCAAAGTGGTTTCCCGTTGGACCGGCATCGCCGTTTCCAAAATGCTGGAATCGGAAATAAAAAAATTAGCCAACGCCGAAGATGTTCTGGCCAAACGGGTGGTCGGGCAAGACGCGGCCATTAAATCCGTGGCCAACGCCATCAGGCGTTCCCGAGCCGGCATTAACGAAGAAAAAAAGCCCATCGGTTCCTTTATGTTTGTCGGACCGACCGGCGTAGGTAAAACCGAATTAGCTAAGGCGCTGGCCGAATTTATGTTTAACGATGAGTCAGCGCTCATTAGATTGGACATGAGCGAATTCATGGAAAAGCATTCGGTCGCGAAAATTATCGGCTCGCCTCCGGGCTATGTCGGCTATGACGAGGGCGGTCAATTCACGGATAAAATCAGGCGCCGCCCCTATAGCGTGGTCTTGTTTGATGAAATTGAAAAAGCTCACCCGGAAATTTTTAATATCTTGCTGCAAATTTTAGACGACGGCAGATTAACCGACGCTAAAGGGCGGATTATCAATTTCAAAAACACTATCATAATCATGACCTCCAATTTAGGCAACGAGGTAATTAAAGAATATTCCATCGGCTTTACCGGTACGAGCAACGCCAAAGAAGCCGCCGATATGCGCCACGATGAAATGAAAGAAAAAATTGATCGCATCCTAAAAGATCATTTTAAGCTGGAATTTTTAAACCGCCTGGATGAAGTAGTAATCTTTAAAAACCTAGGCAAAGAAGTCCTCTCTAAGATTGTTGATCTGGAACTGGCCAAAGTGGAGAAAAGATTAAAAAACAAAGTCATCAACCTGAAAATCGCGCTTAAAGTTAAAAAAATGCTCCTGGAAAAGGGCTATGACATCACTTATGGCGCGCGCCCGCTAAAACGAATTATCCAGAATATGATTTTAGACGAACTGGCTATGGAAATTATTGAAGGCAAAATCAAGGCCGGCGACAAGGTGGAAATTAATTTAAGCTTCAAAAATGAAATTTTATTGACGGTGAAATAAAATACCATTAAAAAGACGGCTGATTATATCGGCTGTCTTTTTATTTATACTACTAATCTTAGCAAATTGCCAGGCGGTAATTTGCTCCTTCGCCTTTGGTATACTATAATAGTAATATAAATAGTTAAAAATTTAAAAATCAAAGTTAAAAATGACAATTCAAAATGTAAAATACCTAAGGTTAAATAATTTTAGATTTTCCATTGTTATTTTACATTTTGAGATTTTCATTTTAAATTTTCATGAACAAAATTAAATATCTGGTATATTTTTTAATAGTGATTTTGGGCTTAACCTTTGTAGCCTCTACTAAGGCCGAAGGCTTTGACCCGAATAATATCATCGGTGACCTAGAGATCCTGGATTACAGCACCATGGACTTAAATGATATTCAAAATTTTTTGGCAACTAAAGGTAGCTACCTGGCTACTTACTCCTGCCCTGATGCCAACGGCATAACCAGGCGAGCCGCGGAAATAATTTATAACGCGGCGACCAAAAGCTATGATTGCGACGGCGCCATTTTAAGCGATAATCCAACCGACGAAGAAAGAAATTTAAAATGCCGCCAGGTTACCATCAACCCAAAATTCCTCCTGGTCCTTTTACAAAAAGAACAAAGCTTAATTGAAGAATCTTCACCCAGCCAAAAAAATTTAGATTGGGCGACCGGTTATGGCTGTCCGGATTCAGGCGGCTGCAATCCCCGCTGGCAGGGCTTTGGCAAACAAGTTAACTCCGCGGCCCTACAGTTCAGAGACTATCTTGACAACCCTCAATTCTATACTTACCGAGCCGGCGGTACTTATATCTTTACCAACCCTTATGGCACGATCAGCCAAGAGCCGGTTACGGTAACGCCGGCCAATCAGGCCACAGCCGCGCTTTATAATTACACGCCGCATGTTTATAACGGCAATTTTAATTTTTATAAAATCTGGCGGCGCTATTTCACCAAAATTTATCCGGACGGCTCGCTCCTCTCCGCTGACGGCGAAGCCGGAGTTTGGCTATTGCAAAATGGCCTCAAGCGGCCCTTTTTATCCAAAGCGGCCCTGGCCTCGCGCTTTGATGTTAATAAAATTATAAAAATAAATAAATCTGATTTAGATAAATATGAAACCGGCGCGCCGATTAAATTCGCGCAATATTCTTTAATCAGATCGCCGCGCGGCACTATCTTCCTCTTGGTTGATGATAAAAAACGCGGCTTTACTTCCATGCCAGCTTTCCGAAAAATGGGCTTTAATCCGGCTGAAGTCGTTAACGCCAGCTGGGAAGATATAAATTATTACGCCGATGGCGCCAACCTGACCGCCACCTCGACTTATCCAACCGGCGCGCTCTTGCAAAATAAAAAAACCGGCGGCGTTTATTATGTCATGGAAGGAATTAAAGCTCCGCTGGTTGATAAAATCTTCTTAACCACTAAATTTAAAAATAAAAAAATTATCAAAGTCACTCCGGACGAACTTGACCAGTATGCAACCGCTAAGCCATACTTATTCGGCGACGGAGAGTTGCTTAAAACCAAAGACTCGCCTTACGCTTATGTAATTTCCGGCGGCAAAAAATTGCTCATCTCCTCGGATAAAATATTTAACAGTCTGGGCTATAAAACGGAAAACATTATAATTGTGCCTGCCAGCGTCCTATATTTATACGACGTCGGCGCTCCCATCACCGAGGCGACGGTCAATAACGAACAATAATAAAAAAAGTAAAATGTAAATATCAAAATGGAAAATGACAATGTAAAGTTTAAAATTATAATGTCTAAATCCTAAATTCTAAACAAATTCAAATGACCAAAATATTAAATTCAAAACGAATACTAACTGCATTTTGTTTGGAGCATTTGGATTTATAATTTTAGATTTATTTAGAGTTTAGATATTGGAATTTAGAATTTCTAATTTTGCATTTTTAACTGTCATTTTTCATTTTAATTTTTTAATTTTAAATTTAAATATATGTCTATCATCTTCTCCGCGATTGTTCCTCATCCGCCCATACTTATCCCGGCCATAGGCAAAGAAAATTTAGAACAGCTAAAAGCCACGGCCGATTCTTATTCAGAATTAGAGCAAGATTTGTATGCAACGCAAGCGGAAACTATTATTATTATTTCGCCTCACGGTCCTTTGCAGGAAAGCGCCTTCAGTCTAAATTTAAGCCAGGAATTTTATGGTGATTTTAAGGATTTTGGCGATCTGACGACCAAATTCAATTTAAGGGGAGATATCGGCCTAGCCCATAAGATTAAAGAAAAAATGGAAGCCGTAGCGCCATTGCAGCTCGTCAGCGAAGCTCGGCTTGACCATGGCACCTCAATCCCGCTTTACTTATTAACCCAACATCTGCCTAAAATAAAAATCATCCCGCTTTATTATTCGGGACTAGACTTGACCGCTCATTACAATATCGGGCAAATGATCAAGAATGAATTGTTAAGTTCAAGAGGTAGAGTCGCGGTTATAGCTTCCGGCGATTTATCGCATCGCTTAACAAAAAACGCGCCGGCCGGCTACAACCCGAAAGGAAAAAAATTCGATAAAAAATTAATTGACAATTTACTTAAAAAACAGATTAATGAAATAATTAAATTTAATCATGATTTCGTAGCCGATGCCGGAGAATGCGGCTTAAAATCCATTGTTATTCTCTTGGGCATCCTTGATGGCATAAAATATGAGCCACGGCTCTTATCATACGAAGCGCCGTTTGGCGTTGGTTATTTAGTGATGAATTTTAAATTATAACTTATCGCCCCGGCCGCCGCTGATCTTAAAAAAATATTTCCACTTCTGTCCCCCTTGGCACAATTCTTTAGTATCATTTAAACATTTTTCAATAAAAATTCTTGGTTTTTGCTTGCAAACTTTAAAAACCGCGCTTCTTTTAAAATCCGGAACATTCAAATCTTTAATTACTTTTAAAGCTAAGTCCTGCCAAGCATAGGCCGGCATTTTTTTATTCTGTCTGCGGGCAAATAAATCCCCGATTTTTTCCGGACCCTTATCTATAGGCATATATAAAATGAATTGTACAGGTTGATTGGACTAAGTTTAGTTTAATTTTCGTGCGAGGACTGTTTGAGCCAGTAAAACCTTTAATATTTTACTTAATTTAATCGTGAAATCAGCCATCTTCAACAAAACATAAGTGGGCGAGTTCCGCAGTAGAAAATTAAACTAAACTTAGTCCAATCTTAAAGCTGGTGCAATATATTAATTATAACAAACTATTGCTAAAAACTCATCTATCTGTTAACCTAAATCCTTATTGAATTTATCATAATCTATCTAAAATGCCAATACTTAAAATAATTACCATACCTAATCCCATCTTAAGGAAAAAGTCCAAAGAAATAAACTTTAAGGAAATTAACACTCGCGACTTTGCCAAATTGGTTTCAGCTATGGGAAAAACCATGATCAAGACCGACGGCGCTGGCCTGGCGGCTCCGCAAATAGGCAAAAGTATCCGCCTGGCCGTAATTAACTCCAAGGACGGGCCGATTTGCCTAATTAATCCAAAAATTACCAGGAAATCTTGGGCCAGAGAATTAGGCCAAGAGGGCTGCTTATCCATACCGGGGATTTTTGGCCAAGTAAAAAGGCACAAAAAAATCACGGTGGCTTATTATAATCAAGCGGGGAAAAAAATAAAGCAAGTGGCCCAAGGGTTAATGGCGCGAGTCATGCAACATGAAATCGACCACTTGGATGGAATTTTGTTTATTGATAAGATGGCGGGGAAAAAAATAAAGCAACATGAATAAAGCAACCAATAAAACTAAAATAATCTTCATCGGCACAGCCGAATTCGGCCTACCGTCTTTTAGGGCTATAACCCTAAACCCAAGCCTGGAAATTATTTTAGCCGTCACGGGGCCGGACAAACCGGCCGGCCGTAACCACGCCGTTATCTCTTCGCCCATTAAAATTATCGCTGAAAAAAATAATATTACAATCTTACAGCCAGAACATATTATAGATATCAAGGAAAAAATCGCACTCTTAAAACCGGATCTAATTATTACTATTGCCTACGCGCAATTGATCCCGGAGGCGATTCTCAACATCCCGAAATACGGTTGCCTTAATCTGCACGCCTCGCTCTTGCCTAAATACCGCGGCTCGGCCATCATCCAAGCCGCGATTTTAAACGGCGATGAGCAGACCGGCATTACCATAATGAAAATGGACAAAGGGCTAGATACCGGCCCGCTACTGGCGCAATTGGCGGTAAAAATCAGCTCGGAAGACACGGCTGGCGCGCTCTATGATAGATTGTCCGAGATCAGCGCCGATTTTCTTATTGACACTATCAGACAATATTTAGCCGGAAAAATTATTCCTGTGCCGCAAGACGCGAGTCAAGCCAGCTACGCCAAAGAGTTAACCAAGAGCGATGGCCTGATTGATTGGACAAAACCAGCCGAAAATCTGGTTAGATTTATCAGGGCCATGTCGCCCTGGCCAATGGCTTGGACTTGGTGGCGGGGCAAAAAAATAAAAATCATTGCCACGCAACTGGAGCCGATTGAAATTAATTCATATAAACCCGGAAAAACTTTTAAATACAATAACGGTTTAGCGGTGCAAAGCGGCAGAAACGCTCTAATCATAAAAAAACTGCAACTGGAAGGCAAAACCGAATTGAAAAGTGAAGAATTTTTACGCGGACAAAAAGATTTCATTGGTAGTTTGCTGGGGTGATGGAGCCGAACAATAGTTTTAATTTTTCACTCAAGACGAAATTTGTGTATTTTTTCTTAAAATTATTCAATAGGTAAAGACCAAAATAGCCAAGAGTGAAATTGAATAATTTTAAGAAAAAATTACTACAATTTCGTATTCGTTCAAAACTAAAACTATTGTTCGGCAATACTAAACAATTTTAATTATTTTTTCCAAAACAAAGCGCCCGCGCATTCTTCATACGCGGGCACTTCAATCCCCATGCGCTGTCTAATTATTTTTTGGATAACAGTGACAGCCAGTCGTTATATCACAGATCACTCCATATTATAACAACACTAATACTTTAAAGCCGCTAAGCCAAGATTGTCAAGAGGAAAAGCTATTGATAAATGCCTTTATTTTTGTGTATAATATGTTAATAATAGGTTAATTGGCCCTATCGTCTAACGGTTAGGACGGAAGCTTCTCAAGCTTCAAATCGGGGTCCGATTCCCCGTGGGGCTACTAAATATGGGTTTAATTTGACTTTATGGTCATTTTAACCTAAGCTACCAGCATGAATAACCAAACCGAGAAAACCATTGACAGCTATTTATCAATGATGATGAGCATGATGCGCCTGTACCAGGGTTGTTTTTAATTATTGGCCAGCACATTAATTAAACAGCCCTGAACACCGGGCTATTTTATTATTTGATTTTTAATTGTTGTTAGTAATTTTTCGCGGCTGTGTAGGCAAGCGAACAAAAAAAATTGCGCGCAACACCAAAACATCAAAAATTGGAGAACGCATGAGCAAAGAAAAGTTAGTATTGTCTAAACTCGCCCGTCAGCACCCAGAATGTGCCACTCGGGCCAAAAACCGGGCCAACAAATTCTTATTGGAGAACGAGCAAGAGATTCGCTATCTAGGCGGACGCAACGACTTGGGCGCTACCATCAGCGAGGCGGTGGCATTCGGATTTCCACCTAACCAGAGCAGTGAACTGGCAATAAGCGAGGGGGTGAAGCCAGAAATAACCGCCGGCACCACTTACTTCTTCTTCCTCTTTCGATTTGTGGGAAAAAGGGGACGAATCCAAGCGGAACTGTTGAAGTTGATGCAATCCAGGGGCCGAAAGATGGTCTTCCGACCATCCGGCCACGCGGCCATTTTCTAGGAGGTTCTACAAAGGGGGTGAAAACGCGAACCGCACAACTTGCATTTTCATCCCCTCTTTTTTTATTAAAAGCCAAGAACCAAAAAAATACAATTTTATCAACCATTAGGGTACTAATTACCCGCAATGACAATACTTTTTCTGGCGGTCGCCCGCAATAATAAATATATTGTTAGCTAAATTTAAATCGTAAATCGTAAATCAAAAATCCAAAATTATCTGGCCGTCCAGCCGCCGTCCACCACTAAAACTTCGCCGGTAACAAAATCCGCTTCAACCGAGGCCAAATAGACCGCGGCCATGGCGATATCTTCGCCCTCGCCCAATCGCGGATAAGGCGTGCTGGCGGCAAAACCTTGCGCCGTGGCCGGATCATTAAGCATGTCTTTAGTCATGGCAGTTTTTATTACTCCGGGCGCAATACAATTAACATTAATCTTTTTCGGTCCATATTCCACGGCCATTTCCCTGGTTAAAGCGATAATGCCGCCTTTGGAAGCGCAATATGGGCCGATTTTGTCAAAACCCACCAGCCCGGCGATTGACGCGGTATTAACAATTTTACCTCTTCCCTGCTTTAGCATTTGCGGGATCACGGCCTTAGAACATAAAAATACTCCTTTCAAATTTACATTTATCACCTGGTCCCAGTCCGCTTCGGTGGTTTCATGCAAAGCTCCCATTTTAACAATACCGGCATTGTTAAATAAAATATCCACTTGCCCATATTCAGCCAGACATTGCTTGACCATTTGTTCCACTTCGCTAGATTTGCTAACATCTACTTTAACAAAAATCGCCTGGCCTTTTGGCTTGTCCTCCGTAGCTTTAGCGGAGGAGGGCTTCTTAACTAGCTTAATTGTTTCCGCGCCGCCGGCCTCGCTCCAGTCGGCCACCACGACCTTAGCGCCTTCGCGAGCGAAAGCTAAGGCCGTGACCCGACCGATGCCGGACCCGGCGCCGGTGATAATTGCTACTTGGTTTTTTAATCTCATAGATTTGTTAATAAATTTATTAGTTTATTATATTTAATTTTAAATAATCACGGGCAGCGTCGGACAAAAATATTGTTTTTTCGCTTAAGACGAAATTTGGATATTTTCTCTTAAAATTACTACAATTTCGTATGCGCTCAAAACCAATATTTTTGTCCGACGCTTTATCCAATTATTATCAAAATATTCATTTTTTCCACTCTCTGCCCTGCCTAACCAGCAATTCTCCGGCGCGCAGCGGTTCGGCCATAATCGCTTGAACGATTTTTTCCAGACGCGCGCCCTGCGAACCCTTAACTAAAATTATATCCCCAATTTTAATTCTTGCCTGAATAAATTTGCCCGCTTCGGCCGTAGTGGCAAAATGAAAAATATTATCATCTTTCATGCCGGCGTTTCTGGCGCCGCGAGCGATATCGCGGCTTCTCTCGCCAACCACGATTAATTTATCAATTTTATTTTTCACCGCCGCTCGACCGACTGCCGCATGACCGGGCTCGCTCAAAACGCCTAGCTCTAACATATCGCCTAAAACCGCGTATTTATAAGCTCCGGGACGCGCGGCGATATTACCTAAAGTTTCCAGGGCTAAAACCGATGATGTCGGCGAAGCGTTATAAGTATCATCAATAATAAATGTATTTTTGATGCCAGATAAAAATTTCATCCGGCCCTTGGGCGAATCATATTTCCGCAAGCTCTGGCTGATTTCAACTAAATTTAAGCCCTTAATAACGCCGATGGCGGCACCGGCTAAAGCGGCGTAAACGCCGGCCTTACTTATTATGTTCGGTAAAAAAACCGGGGCGAATGATCCGTGGTTAGTTAATTTAAAACTTAAACCAAATTCCTCTCCGTCCGCGCCGGTTGAAGGAAATCTTATCCTTATTTCCTTGCCGGAAACATCAGCTTCCCCGTCGATGGCGTAAGTAAAGACCTTGGCTTTAGTTTCTTTAACTACCGACCTAACTCTATTATCGTCAACATTCAATACCGCCCAACCGTCTCTAGCTAATTTTCTAATCAAAGTTACTTTCTCTATTTTAATATTTTCTAGAGTTTCAAAATATTCAAGATGAGACTCGCCGATTGAGGTTATCACGCCGATATTACAGCCGGCGATATCAGTTAAATAATCTAAATCTCCCGGCCGATCAACCGCCATTTCCAAAATTAAGATCTTAGGATAATCTTGGTCGTGCTTTAATAATAATTTGATCGTTACAAAAAATATTTTTAACCAACCCAGGAGCGATCTTGAAGATGATTCCACGCCAATCACAGTCAAAGGCAGGCCAATTTCATTATTATAATTCTTAAGACTCTGCCGCACTTTAAATTTAGCGGTTAGAACCGAGTAGATGGCTTCTTTAGCGCCGGTTTTGCCAACACTGCCGGTAATGCCGATAATCTCTGGTTTATATTTTGCCAAAATAAGTTTAGCAAGGATTTTTAGAATTGTTTGTAATAGTGATCTCATAATTTTCAATTTTTAAACAATTTTCTCCGTCTATCTCTCCTTAGGTATCTGCCAATAATTTAGCATATATTCGGCTAATTGGCCAAACAGCGGCGCGGCCGAGCTTTCCGCCCACTCCACATTGCGCGGACGGTCAATTCTAACCAACATAACAAATTTTGGGTCATCTATCGGAGCAAAACCGCCGAATGAACCAATATTGATATTGTCCTCATACCCGCCCTTTTTCGCCACCTGCGCCGTCCCGGTTTTGCCGCCCACATAATAGCCCTTGACCGCGGCTTTTTTACCATGGCCGTTCTCAACAACATTGACCATCATGCCGCCTAATATAGTAGCGGCTTTTTCTGAAATAACTCTTCTAATCACTTTAGGGCTAGTTTCTATTTTAGCGCCATCCGGCTTGATTATTTCCTTAACCAGGTACGGTTTCATCAAAATCCCATTATTGGCGATAGCTGAAAAAACTGAAACCATCTGTATCGGGGTCACGCTTAAGCCCTGGCCAAACGAAGCCGTGGCGGCGTAAAGCTCATGCACCGGCTTAGTCATTAAATTTTTGATGTCCCCCTTGCTCTCACCCGTTAATTCCAGACCAGTCTTTTCGCCAAAACCAAACTCTTTGACATAGTCGGCGAACAAATCCGGACCAATTTTCCTCATGACAAAAATCGCGCCGGTATTTAAGGACTTTTCCAGCACTTGAGTCATGGTTTGCGCGCCGTTGGCTTTATGGTCGGAATTTTCCATGGTGCGATCGGCGATTTTTACCTGGCCGGTATCATCATAAGTAGTTTGCGGCGTAATTTTCTCCTGATCTAAAGCCATGGCCATAGTCAGAACTTTAAAAATTGAACCCGGCTCATACTGAGAAAACACTGCCGGATTAGTGAAAACTTTAATATCTTTAACTTTTTGATATTCATTACCGTCATAATCCGGGTTAGAACACATAGCTAAGATAGCGCCGGTTTTCGGCTCCATGATAATGACGCTGCCGCCGTCGGCTCCATATTTGGCCACGGCTTCGTTTAATTTCTTGCAAGCCGTAAATTGGATAGAGCGATTGATGGTTAGAATTAAATCAGCGCCATTCTCCGGTTTTAAATACTCACGATCATTGATAATAATGGCTTGTCCTTTAGCATCGCGTTCGATTTTGATTGAACCAGGCCGGCCGTAGAGCTCTTGATCAAAATATTCTTCCAAGCCGTATCGGCCCTTTTCTTGATCGCCAACAAAGCCGACAAAACCCAATAGATTAGCGCCGATATTCCCTTCCGGATAAAAACGATAGGATTTTTCAGAAAAACCCAGTCCCGCGATAGCTAATTTTCTTTTCGGGCCGTGATTTATAATAAACAAAGCATTATTGGCAATCTCTAGGTCGTCTAATTTTATGTCTTCGTCTGCCGGGCTTATCGCCAAATAAAACTTTTTTAAAATCACTTCATCCACTTTTTGCTCTAATGGTTCATAAACATCCCCCGGCTTATCTATTTTTTTTAAATAGCCGTCAACGATACTAGTTTTTCGCAAATTAATCTCCGCTTCTCGCCTAATTTTTTTTATCTCTAAAAACTTCGCGTCGGCTAAAAGCCGCCGGTGATTGGCTACAATTTCCGCTTGTTTAACTTGATTTAGCTCATCATTTAAATCCCCGAGAGCGTCAATTTGAGCTTTCAACCGATCCGCCTCTTCTTTCTTTAATAATTCATCAACTTCTTTCTCCGTCTGCTCTTGTTTAAAAGTAATGTATAGTTGCTCGGCTGTAAGCCGCGCTTCTTTCGCCTTAAAGTCCTTAGGCACGGCAAAAAGAATATAAAAATTCTTGTTAGTGGCGATGGGATAAAGCTGGTTGCCGGCTTTGTCATTTTGGGTAAAAATTCTACCGCGCTCCGGCGCCAATAAATTATAAATCTGGTGCTGGTCTGAAGCCAAACTATAATATAACTCATAGTTTAAAACCTGCAGATCAAATAATTTAAAAATAATCAGGCCGGATAATAAAAAAATAATCGCGATTATCAAATTAATGCGACTATTATTTATCTTATTAAAATTCTTTTGACCCTTTTTCCAAAAAGACATAGTAAATATTTAGCTCTATTTCTTCGCCACTATCCCACTGCCGGCGCTAATATAATCTATCTCGCCGACGGCAACCATCTTTAAACTATCCACCTTGCTGCTAATAATATTATAAGAGCTCAAGGCCATGGCTTTAAGTTCTAACTTTTTATTTTCAGCGGCCAATCTATTCCGCTGTTCTTTCAAATCGCTCAAGGCAAAGCCCTGAATGGCCAAATCATTGGTTCCGGCGAGATAAAGTATGCCTAAAACAATCATGCCGGCAAACAAAATCTTATTAAAAATTTTCAAATTTAAAACATGGTTTTTAAAAAATAAAGAAAAATTACTTAGAGCCGGCCCTTTTTCATTATTCTTCATGGTTTTCATAATTTTTATTTTTGGTTTTTTATATTAAATATAGAACTTACGAAATCTATCAGCAGTTGGCTGGAATTAGTAATTTTTAAAGCGAGGACTAACCGTTCGGCCGACCTTTTCTCCGTTTACATCCGTAGCGAGAAAATTACTAATTCCAGCCAACTGCTTTTATAAATATTTTTTTACTATATCTTCTCCACTACTCGTAATTTAGCGCTCCTGGATCTTGGATTTTTTAAGACCTCCTCCGCAGTCGGCCTTAAAACCTTGCGAGTCAATATTTTAAGCTCCGCCTTGTGGCCGCACTGGCAAATTGGCATAATCGGCGGACAAAGGCAATCCCTGGCTGCTTGTCTGAAATATTGCTTAACAATCCTATCTTCCAAACTATGATAGGAAATAACCGCCAATTTTCCGCCCGGTTTCAATAAACTTACTGCTTGAGGCAAAGCGCCGCGCAGATTGTCTAATTCTTGATTTACGGCTAAACGCAAACTCTGAAAAATCTTGGTGGCCGGATGCGTCTTTTTGTCTTGAAACCGCTTTGGTATGGCGCCAGCAATAATCTTAACTAATTGATCCGTGGTAATAATTCGCTTAATTCGGCGCTCGGCGGCTATGGCTAAGGCAATTTTATAGGCGAATTTCTCTTCGCCGTAATCTCTAAATATTTTAGCTAACTCTTTAATATCCCAGCTATTAATAATATTCTCGGCCGTCTCGGTAATCCCGCCGCCAAAATTCATATTTAACTGCGCGCCAGTTAAATTAAATGAAAATCCCCTAGCCCGATCTTCTAGTTGAGCTGATGATAGCCCGAGATCAAGGACGATACCGTCAAATCTGGCATCCGCCGTAAAATATTTCTTAACAATGACTGATAAATTTTTAAAATTGGCATGGGCTAAATATAATTGATGATTAGCAATCGATAACTTTAAAGTTAAGGCCGCGTTGGCGATGGCTAGATTATCAAGATCAATGGCTAAAACTTTTCCTTCATTGCCAAGCCGGCCCAAAATCGCTTTACTGTAACCGCCGCCGCCCAAAGTACAATCTATATAATTATTTCCCGGCTCGGGATTTAAATATTCCATTACCTCCTTCAACATAACTGGCAGATGTTTATATTCCATATGATGCTTCTATAACACCAACGCTCTCTGCCTCTGGGCCAAAACCTCTCTTAAAATATTACTATCAACCAATGGCGCTTTAATCACTCTAACCCGGAGATTAAAAAAATGTTTTTTTGATTTCTGGCTTGGTTTTAATTTGGTCATATTTTTTGTTTTTGTTTATTTTTATATATGAAAATTATTGTTTAGACGCCCAGCTCGCCCAAGGCCTCGGCTATATCAGCGCTCTTCTCCTCCGTGCCTTGCTTATATTTCTGCCAGGCCTTTTCATCCCAAATCTCCAAACGGTTATACAGGCCGGCGATGACTAATTTCTTTTTTAGGCCGGCGAATTTCCTTAAATATTCAGGCAGCATAATCCGCCCCTGGTTATCAAAATCAACATCCATGGCGCCAGCCAGCATCAAGCGCGAAAAAGCGCGGGTGTTGGCCGGACCGATCGGCAGCTTAGCCAACTTAACGGCCAGTTCCTGCCATTCTTTTTTTGTATACAAAAAAAGGCAGCTATCCAATCCCTTGGTAACTACGGCTCCTTCTCTTAAAAGAAGGCGAAACTTTACCGGTACCGCTACCCTGCCCTTATCATCCAAATTATGATTGTATTCGCCGATGAACATCTTAAAATATTTAAACACAGCGTAAAGGCACTGCTTTATTATTTTTAGATTTTTGTTTTTATTTTTGTTTTGAGGTTAGGGCTCCTAAGGAGGCTGACCGGCCCCGCCTTTGCGGAGCGATCAAACCCCTTCTTTGCCTTAACCAATCTATCTAAGGCCTCGTTTCGGCCGTAGCTCAGACGAGGCCAACAGACTGGTTTAAAATCGTTCGTTCAGCCGGCGAACCGGCCTAATCGCGCCAGCGTTATTGTCTTGGCTGGCTGGTCTCGCCTTATAAAGGCGGACAGATTTTTATTTTTATTTTTATTTTAAAAAGCTAGAAAATAGTAATTCATCTCATTCACCACTATCCACCACCTATCACCAATATACTATAATTATATACCACCGGGTGCCATTTGTCAATGATAAGCAACCACTAAAATTATCTTTAACCTTAGGTCAAAAAATAAAAAAATACCCGCCCGATTTAACGGTGGGTATTTTTTATGAAATTATTTTATCTTTTAAACTTTAATTCTTAACATCTTTTCCACAACTTCGGGAGTTAATCTTTCTTTTAACGGTTATTGTCGGCTCACCGCCGTATTCCGGTTTAACCAGATCAAAACTGAATTTTCCGCTCTTAGTCTTTCTCGCCCCGCCCTCTTCCCCTCTGGCCGGGATAGAGAGCGCATAAGCCAACCCGTTAGCCGTAACTACGCCAATCCGTAAAGAAGTAAAACTGCCGCCATGATTAGCTACTTCTACGCCTTTAAGATCGCTTAATTTAATCTTATTGTCTTTTAAAAGTTTGGCGATGCTGGGCAATAACCTTTCCGCCTGCGTCCGGCGCGAACTAAACTTCTTTTTAAAAATAAACTTATTTTTATTTTTAATGCCAATCTCAACCAAGCTGTTGGCTGTTGTATTAATGTATAGAATCATAATTAAGATGGCTTAGATTTATTAAATCAGCGGATAACTTTCTAGGGCCCTGCCGTCAACATTAATAATTTCTCTGCCTCTATAATTAATCAATTCCTGTAAATTTTTAATGAGCTTTCTTTTGCCATCAATAATTAAATAAACCTTTTTATCCGAGCCGCGGAGCAAATTGCCGGTGGCATAAACTTTTACGCCCAAAACTTCCGGGTATTGGACTAAAACTTCGTAACTTACGTCATTAATCTCTCTGCCTTGATAATTAGCTAATTCTTTTAAGTTCTTGATGCGTAATTTTCTGCCATAAACAATCAAATAAACTTTTTTATCTAACCCGCGAAGCAAACTGCCGTCGGCATAATCTTTTACGCCTAGAATTTGCGGGTATTGGGCTAAAACCTCAAAGCTCACATTATTAATCTTCTGTCCTTCATATTTTTTATACAATTCTCCCCAATTTTTAACAAACTGTTTCCGGCCATCAATAATTACGTAAATTTTCCAATCCGGTCCGCGGAGCAAGCTACCGTCGGCATAATCTTTTACGCCTAGAATTTGCGGATTAACAACCGGCGGATATTTTCTAGATCTGGCTTCTTGCTGTGAAGCGGTGAAATTGCAACCAGCCGGAATTTGATTAATAATATCCCGATATTGATAACCATTAATCGGCGCACTCCATTCTTCATAAACAACGTTAGAGCAGGGAGTTGTTAAATACAATATAATAGATCCGCCGCCGCTAGGTTGCGGATTGTCAGCCGGCGGCATAACCGGCGGATTTACTATCCCACCAGTATTGTTATTATCGCCTGAAGGAGGGGTTGGGGATGTGCCGCCGGTATTGTTATTATCTCCGGAAGGAGGGGTTATTATAACATTAGCGCTATCACCGCTGGGTGGTGTTTGAGCAAAAACAACGCTAAACATTAAAACGCCGACAATAATTAATAATGTCGATAATAATTTATTAGGTTGGTTCATAAGATTTTAATTAAACATTTATTAAATATGATAAAAAGACATATTCGAATATCATACTGCTATTCGAAAGATTGTCAAGTAAATTGAAAAAGGTGGCCGCTTCAGTTGCCCGAAGCGGCCGATCATAAGTCCAGCGGCCCCCCCCTAAGGCCTTTGGACGGCGCGGAAGAATTGCTGATCACAGCTTGTTGTGATAGTCACCGGCGATCCGGACAAAACCGGCAGTCCGTAGTCCCGCCAAGCTGACATTAGCGAAGAGGTTTGCAGGCGGTAGTACTGATTGGCCCGCCCTGTAACCGTAAGACTTGCCGTGTCCGCGGCCCCACGGACGATTAGCAATCGCGGAGCGGTTGTCGCTTTGAATGGCAAATCAACTTGCCGCCTGGCAACCACCACTCCTCCTCGCCGGAGTTCCACTTTTGCAGACATCCCTGAAACGGCGGTGAGGACATAATCCCTGATTAAGTCCAATCCGGCTTGGTCGTGAACGGTATAAGCCTTCCGCCGGCCAACAAAATTAAACCACTTAATTTGCTGGCTGGTCGGGCCGCTGTCAACAATAGCGCCGTCAGCCGTTTTACCGCGTGCTTCCGGATAATACCTGTCAAATATCGAAATGTTCGTAGACCCGGCCACATTCCAAAACCAAGTGGTGATGGTAAGGTCGTCAAGGGTAAACGTGGTGTTGGTGCTGATGACGCGGCATGGTGGCGAAATCCCATTGCCCCGTTGCGGGCTATTGGGTATAAACTCTGCCAGCCATATACCAGTGTTATTCGCCAGAGCCGTGGCATCGGCTACGCACAGATATGGCCAAATACCGAAGGTAATCTGGTGAAACTGGTTCGGCGTGATTGATGAGGCCGGCACCTGCTTGTCGTCCAGAACTCCCATAACTGACTGGACCCACGGGGCCCAAACGCCAGGACCGGCATCAATGTTTGGACAAACGCCAAAGTAGATGTCAATCCGCACCATCGGATCGATCGTATCTTGCGATAGCGCGTTCTGCGGTTGGTAACCGCTAGCCGCCATGAGCGCTAGCGCCATTAGAATTTTGAATGTTCTTTTCATTGTTTCTTCTCCTGTTGTCCTGTTGTTTGGTGTTTATTTCTCCGCTCAAATCAGATAACCAGATGGCTTAGCCACAAGGCTCTTTTTAAAGCTAGCCAAACCTTAGCATAAACCAAGCCGCCGGTCAAATTATGACCGACGGCTTGCTTATTACCCACTCAACATACTAGAGCCACCCGTCCCGCATAGAGTGGGGGGCGGTCTACGGTTTAATGATCCAACCTACTGGAGCCAGCGAAGGGATTCGAACCCCCGACCTTTGCTTTACAAAAGCATTGCTCTACCAGCTGAGCTACGCTGGCTCATAAATTACCAGAAAATTCCTTAATCCAACCGTTGATGATTTCTAATAATCTTTTATTTGAATATCTTAAAGATATTGTCCCATATTGGGAGTTCTTTTTATAAGTCCCGCCCTTTTTCTTATGGACAAAAGTTTTACTAAATTGACTAAAGCGAATAGCAGTGCGCCGTGCTGGATTCGAACCAGCGACCATCAGCTTAAAAGGCTGTTGCTCTGCCAGCTGAGCTAACGGCGCAAAATTAAAAAGTCCGGGTTAAGGGACAAATCAATTATTATTAAAATAACATATCTCTTCTAAAAAGGCAAGCCGGCTGGTGGAAAGCCGGTGCATAAAAAGTTAAGAAATTGGCATATTTCACTCTTGCTTAAACCGGCTCGCCAAGGTATTATAAAAATATGCCAGATAATAAAAATTCCATCGCAAAACTTCCGCCGCAGAATCTTGAAGCCGAAAGCTCAATCTTGGGCTGTCTGATGATTGATAAAGACGCCATCTTTAAAATTGCCGATACTTTGCAGCCGGAAGATTTTTATAAAAACAGCCACGGCCTGATTTATGCCGCTATGCGAGATCTGTATATTCATCATGAACCGATTGATATTTTAACTTTGACCTCAAAACTTGAGGAGAGAAACCAGCTGGAGCCGGTCGGCGGCCGCGCCTACCTGGCCGAATTAGGCAATACCGTCGCCACTTCGGCTCATGTGGTATTTTATTCCAATATCATCCAGCGCAAAGCCACTCTAAGGCGCTTGCTCTCCGCTTCGGTGGAGATTACCGAACTGGGCTATCAAGAAGATGAAGAAATCGAAAAAATCTTGGATGAGGCCGAACAAAAATTATTCGGCGTCTCGCGAAAATACTTAAAAAATATTTTCTTGCCGATTGATAACCTATTAACCGAAGCTTTTAATAGAATTGACGAATTGCATAAGCAGAGCGGAAAACTGCGCGGCCTGCCGACCGGCTTTCCTGACTTAGATAATATCCTGGCCGGTCTGCAAAAATCCGATTTAATAATCTTGGCGGCTCGGCCGAGCGTGGGCAAAACTTCTCTGGCCTTGGATATCGCCCGGCTCTCGGCCATTAAGAGTAAGACTCCGGTCGGCGTCTTCTCTTTGGAAATGAGTAAGGAGCAATTGGTTGACCGCCTGCTCTGCGCTCAAGCCAATGTCAGTCTCTGGCGCATGCGCACGGGTAAATTATCAGATAAGGAAGAAGATAATGATTTCTCCCGCATCGGCGAAGCCATGGGCCAATTATCCGAAGCACCGATTTATATTGATGATTCAGCCAGTTCCAATATCATGGAAATTCGGGCTAAAGCGCGCCGTCTGCAAATAGAAAAAGGCCTGGGGCTCTTGATTATTGATTATCTTCAGCTAATGGAAGGCCGTGGCAAGTACGGCGATAACCGCGTGCAAGAAGTGGCGGAAATCACCCGCGGCATGAAAGCTATCGCCCGCGAACTGAATATCCCCGTCCTGGCCTTATCGCAGTTGTCGCGCGCCGTGGAAATGACTAAGCCGGCCATACCGAGGTTAGCTCATTTAAGAGAGTCGGGTTCAATTGAACAGGACGCCGATGTGGTCATGTTTATTTACCGCAAAGCCGCCGATCGCGGTTATAATTATGATGATTTGTCGGAAACCGATAAGCATAATGCCGAAATCCATATTGCTAAGCACAGAAACGGGCCGACCGGCAAAATTAATTTATTCTTTGATGAAAATACGGTCAGCTTTAAAAGCGTGGCCAAATCTGGTCAGACCGACCAGCCGGAATATTAATAACTAAACTGTCATTGACAGCACGCAATATGTTTAATAAACTAAAGCAATTTAAAGATTTAAGAAACAAAGCCAAGACTTTGCAGAACGCCTTAGCGCTGGAAGCGGTGGAATATGAAAAGCATGGCGTTAAAGCGGCCATGAATGGCAATATGGAAATCACGCAATTATCTATCAGCCCGGAAGTTAATCAAGACAAATTGCAGAATATTTTAACCGAAGTCATCAACGAAACCATCAAGCGGGCGCAAAAAATCATGGCTAAAAAGGTGCAAGAGATGGGCGGACTGGAAGGATTCAATTAAAACTGTTCTGTCATTGCGAGCCGCCCCTGTAGTCAGGGCGGCGTGGCAATCTCACGAACGGCAAAGAATAATCATAATGTTATGATGGCGAGATTCAATGAGACATAGACATTCGTGAGATTGCTTCGCTCCTTACAGTCGCTCGCAATGACAGCTACAACAATGAAATACCCTGCTTCCATCCAAAACCTAATCGATCATTTTAGTAAACTCCCCACGGTCGGGCCGAAAACCGCCGAGAGATATGTTTTTTATTTACTTAAAGCCCATCCCGAATGGCTGCAGGCCTTTGCCCAAGCCATGGCCGAACTAAAAGAAAAAACCACGGTTTGTCAAACCTGTTTTACTATTGCCGAAACCAACCCTTGCTCAATCTGCTCTGACTCGAAAAGAAACCGTTCCATAATTTGCCTGGTAGCGGACACGCGCGACCTCTTAGCCATTGAAGCCACTAAGCAGTATCATGGCCTCTACCATGTTATAGGCGGAGTCATCAACACGATTGAGAACATCAAACCGGAGAGCTTAAATATCAAGCCACTGCTGAATCGGCTAAAACAACCCCAGATTAAAGAAGTCATCTTGGCTTTTAATCCGGATTTTGAAGGCGAAACCACTTCTCTCTATATTGTTAAATTGCTCAAACCCTACAAAATAAAAATCACTCGCTTAGCCAAGGGTCTGCCCATGGGCGCGGATTTAGAATACGCGGACGAAATAACTTTAGGCAATGCCTTGAAGTACAGGAATGAGATGTAAAAAAAGTGGCGAGTTGCTTCTCCCGCCACCTAACTTTCCCTCCTATTTGGCCATTGCTGTTTTGATTGCTTCCACTACCCGGTAAACAATGGCGATGACAGTCGTAGCAATCAGCACTAGCAAGGTAGGGATTTTTGTTCGCAGCGATTGTTTAAGCATAGTTTCGCCTTTCCAAAGAACCTCCTATATTATATCAAATACTCGCAAAAAATCAACTCAAAATCTTCACAACAAAAAACACGAGTCGTAAATGTCTCGTGTTTTTTAAAATTCAATGTTATATCTTAGTAATCTTCACTTTGGTAAACGGCTGCCTGTGGCCGACATTTCTCTTATATCTGGTCTTGTTCTTAAATTTTATGACGCTTACTTTATCCTTTCTGCCCTGCTCAACGATCTGGCCTTCAACCAATTCTCCCAGAACCGGTTTACCCAATTCCATTTTGGCTTCATCCGCCACCAGTAAAGTTTGAAACTTTAAGCTGGCGCCTGGCTCGGCGTTTATTTTTTCAATCTTTAAAACTTGATCCTGGCTAACTTTATATTGTTTGCCGCCAGTCTTGATAATCGCGATTTTTGCCATATCTGTTTTTATAAATTTATTAAATAAAAATCAACTTTAAATAGATTTAATTATTTCATTTTAAACTCTTTTGCTCTTTCTGTCAAGATAAGCAAAAAATATAACTACTAAAAGCATAATACCGGCCAAAGTAATTAGGGCGAACGCCTTGCCGATACTTTGTAAAAATAAAGCGTTTAGGCCAAAGATTATGGAAATCACGTAAAACAATAAGACCGCCTGCCTAACGGTTAAACCGGTTTCCAACAAGCGAAAATGCAAATGTCGCCTATCCGCGAACTTGAACGGATTCTTACCGGCCGCCAAGCGCCTAAGAATCGTCCAGGCCACATCTAAAATCGGTATGCCCATAACGAGCAAAGCGATAGCTATTTTACCGCCGGAAATTATGGCTAGAACTCCTAGGGCGTAACCCAAGAATAAAGAACCGCCCTCGCCTAAAAAAACTCGCGCCGGCTGCCAGTTAAAAAATAAAAAACCGAGCGAGGCCGCGGCCAGGACCAAAGCGGCCAAAGCTATATCCGGTTGATAATATTTCGTAGTTAAAGTGAAAAGAAATATTGTGAGCGAACCGATCGCGGTCAAACCAGAAACCAAACCATCTAAACCGTCTAACAGCTTAGTCGTGTACATCACGCCTAAGAGCCAAAAGGCAATTAAGATGGCGGAAAGCCAGCCCAAATAAAGATAACCGCCGAGCGGATTGGTAATTTTTTCAATCTCTACGCCGCCGGCGATGACGCTAATTATAGCTAAACAGGGAAAAATAAATTGCTGAATCGGTTTTAGATTATATTTATCATCAAAAAATCCGCCGATCATAAGAAAGCAAGCGCCGATGAAAAAGCCGAGCCAGTGGCCAGGCAAAAGGTCGCCGGCCAGTATTTTATCACGAAAAAAAAATAGAACAATAAAAAAAGTCAAAAAAATAGCCAAGCCGCCGAGCAAAGGAATATTGCCTTGATGAAATTTTCTTTCCGCGTCCGGCCGATCGGTAATCTTTAGTTTTTTCGCCAGCTTCATTACTAAAAAAGTCAGCCCGGCTGACAGCAATATGGTAAAAATAAAAATTTGCAGATATAACAGCATTTTATTAGCTATTACTAGTTTAGCCGAACCATATTATGTTTTTTCCTATGAAGAACTAAGTCGATAGCTGTTTTGATAATAATAAAAATAGCTGATAAATAAATAGTAACTTTTGTTAAAGCTAAAATAATTCCTCCAAGTACTACCGTGAATTGAATAAGAAAAATCCTTATAATAAAATTTCCCATAATCATTTCTCCAATTTTTGGGCTGTTAGCATCCTCATGTCCCGTTTTTACCAATTCTATAATTAACGCCTTCTCATTTCTACCAATAAAATTATAAAAAAATGAATAGCCGTGGCTTATCATTAAAGCAATAAACATGGTTAATAATTGCAATAATGATTGACTGAATAAATTTAATCCAGTCCAGCCATCTCCACCGGGTAACACAGAAAATAAGGCCATTATTCCTATAAAATGACCAAACATAAAACCTGAACATGTAATTAAAATACCGAATCCATTAACCGCAAAAACGCCTATTGATGTCGCTTTAAACAAGTATATTGATTTTATGAAGATAAAAATTCCCATAACACCGGTTTCCAACCAATAACTTGTTAGTAAAGAAAATAAAGTCCAATCAAAAAACAAGACACCTATTAATGGTACGCAGTTAGCAAAAATTAAAACAATATCCGAAGAGTCGATTTTTTTCATTGTTTGCTACTATAAAATTAATAAAATATTTATTTCATATTTGCTTCTATGCCATCCCACCACCAATTTCCATTAGTATCTCTTTTATTGGGGTCGGTCTTAATACACTTGGAGTCATATTGATGAGCGCCGCCGCATACTTCTTCCATGTTTGTAAGACCATCTTTATCTGAATCAAGCATCATGTCTTGTAATTCTTTTTCTATTTGAACAGCGGTAAGATTTGTATTGGTTTTTGTATGGTTCCAACCTCGTTCTGGACTATCCAAAAGTATTTTCCATGAGCCGTCATTTTTTATAAACATAACGCTCCCTTGTTTATATCCATAAAAGCTAGCATCATCTCTTTTCATTGAATTTGTGGAATATATAGCTTGTTTATCATCCTGCCACTTATTTACATAACTATCCTTGTTGATATTCGCGCTTTGCTCATATAAGAAAGGTGCCAAGGAGGTAAATTGGGATTCTTCGGCTGAAGTAACCTGTACATATGAAACGGCATTAAAATCTACAACATTTTTATCCTTCAAGGCAAGGGTCATTTTGTCATATATTAACCACAAATTATCACCAGTACTTTGTCCACCAGCATATAAGATACTATATAACGAACCGGTACAAACTACTGCTCCAGTAGTAACACCGCTAAAAACTTTTGTTGAAGCATCCTGAAAACTTATTTTATTATCAAACCCACAAGTCATTTCTTTATTAATCCAAGAAGGGTCGGGGTATTTAGTATATTTAAATGTTATATTACAATCTGCCGTGCCTTTTCCGATAATTTTATATTCAACCGCGCCAAAAAGACTATCAGTATCTCCCTGCATAGTCGACGGTTCACAGGAAATAAATTTCTTTTCAAAACAGCCCTCGTAACCACAGTCAACAATATATTTAACTTCGTCCTTTGTATATTTGAAAGTGCCTGATGTTATTTCTGCCTGTGTAATTTTATCTAAATCATTATTGGTAATCCCTAACCCTAATTTGCGCATTAAGTTAAAAGCATCGCCAGGTCTACCTAAGAAATATCTTTGATGATTGCCAGGGTTGATATACCAGGCTTCGCCGTGTTTCTCAACCTGTAATAAAATTTTGCCGGATTGGCTTTTGGCAAAGTTATTATCCAAAATTAATTTTCCGCTACCGCTTGGGTTATAGTCGCCCATGATCTCGTCTTTGTCATTATAGCCATCACCATCACTATCTTTGTTGTTTTTAT
This sequence comes from Parcubacteria group bacterium GW2011_GWC2_42_12, assembly GCA_000997945.1. GTDB lineage: Bacteria > Patescibacteriota > Patescibacteriia > Patescibacteriales > GWC2-42-12 > GWC2-42-12. The sequence continues at coordinate 26,541 of LCCP01000003.1, forward strand.
CTGTGCCGATTGAATCTTCGGCCATATCAGATAAACCATCATTATCGCTGTCTTGGCCGATTAGATTTTCATTGGCTATTTTAATCTTTTTTAAATTATCATTACTTATACCAACGCCTAGCTGGCGCATTAAATTAAAAGCATCATTTGGCCTGCCCATGCTATATCTTTTGCCATCGGTAGGCGAAACATACCAGGCTTCGCCCTTTGATTCCACTTGCAAAAGTATTTTGCCTTTTAATTTACTGGACAAACTTTCAGCAAAAACAGGACTAGCCGCCAATAAAATACCTGCGCCAAAGATTAGTAGAAAAATAAATAAAAATGATACCTTTTTCATAGATTTAAATTTAATTATTAAAAATTAATTGCAAGTTTAATATTTAAAAGCGTTTTTTGATAACTTATAATTTGTACGGTTTACCCCTGGATTCCGGCTTCGCCTGCCAGTAGGCATGCTCTCCACCTGCTGGCGGAGGCCGGAATGACAATTCTTAAAGCTCCTTTCTCTTCTTTATACTAATCCTGGCTTCGCCATCTATAACCACCGTATCCCTTCTCTTAATCCCATCGCGTAAAACTATATTAGCGATTTCATTTTCAATTTTTTCCTGAATCAGGCGCCTTAACGGCCGAGCGCCGAACTTCGGGTCAAAGCCGAGCGCGGCCAATTTTTTAATCCCCTGCTCGTCGCATTCCAAGCCAATGCCCTTAGCTTCTAAAAGTCGTTTTACTTTATTAAGCATAAGCTTAGTAATACTTTCAACCTCTTCTAAGCCCAACGGCTTAAAAACTACCACGCCGTCAAAACGGTTAATCAATTCCGGCTTTAAAACTTTATTTAATTGATCATTAACTAAGGATTCTTTAATCGCATTAAGCGGCGTGCCGGCTTGAATTTGCTCCTGAATATAGACCGCGCCGATATTGGAGGTGGCGATAATAATGCAATTAGTAAAATCAATGGCCCGGCCCTGGCCGTCGGTCAGCCGGCCGTCATCCATCACCTGCAAAAATAAATTTAAGATGTCCGGATGAGCTTTTTCAAACTCATCCAGTAAGATCAAACAAAACGGCGCCTTGCGCGCGGCTTCGGTCAGATAGCCGAGAACCCCATCAGGCGAACCGATCATCTTTTCCACCGCCGACTGATTTTGATATTCGCTCATGTCTAGCCGCACCATGTAATCATCGTCGCCAAAATAAACTTCAGCCACGGTTTTAGCTAATTCGGTTTTGCCCACGCCGGTCGGCCCGAGAAAGAGAAAGCTAGCGATCGGCCTTTTCGCTTCCCTCAACTCGGTTCTGGCGCGCCTTAGACTGGCCGCCACCATAGCCACGGCTTCGGTTTGATCAACCAGGCGATGATGGATTTTGGCTTCCAAATTTAAAAGGGCCTGGCTCTCTTTTTCCGTAATCTTCGTCAAGGGGATTTTAACCTTCTGACTAATAACCCGGGCCACATCTTCAACCTCGACCACGCTATTTATGCCTTTTGCCTTAGATACCTTAACCGCGATAGATTCTAAAATATCCACGGCTTTAGCCGGTAAAAATTTATCATGAATATATCTAGCGGTTAACTCCACGGCTTTAGCGATGCTGTCATAAGTAAAATAAACCTTGAATTTTGCTTCATAAAAACCGATCTTACTCTCAATCATCTGAATAGCCAGATTATTATCCGGCTCGTTAATTTCTACCTTAACCATTGTCTGCCCCAATGGCCTATTCTCAAGATATTTCGCGTAATTATCTTCGCTGACGCTCCCGAGGCAAATTAAATCGCGGCGGCTAATGGCAGTAGACAGAACTTCCGATAGTTCCAAACTTTCTTCCGCGCCCGAAGTAACGCCCATTAAATTTTCCAGATTATCAATATACAAAATAATATTTCCGGCTCTAGCGACTTCATCAATTATCACCAAGAGCCGTTCCTGGGCCGCTGCCGGCGCGACGCCGCTCAACAGCCGAGCCAGATCCAACTCCAATAATCTCTTATCTTTTAACATTTTCGGCACATCCTCCTCGACCATTTGGCGCGCCACCTGTCCGATAATTATCTTCTTGCCGACGCCATTCGCGCCAACCAGCAAAATTCCGTTTTTCCCGCTTTCTAAATTTTGCCAAATCGCTTTAATTTCATCTTCCCGGCCAACGCACAATTCCAATCTCCCCCATTTGGCTGCTAAAGTCAGATCGTATGAAAAATGATTTAAAATCGGCGTGGCCACGGCCGTGTAAGCCCGATCCATGGCGCTCGATGGTTTAAAACGGGAAGTGCGGCGGTAAAGACGGTAATTTTCCATCAAGCGCTGGCTAATGGCAAACCAATGAATAACATTATTAATTTTATCTTGGTTAACTTCCAGATCATAAAGTATCTCGCTTAAATTCTTATCATATTGGCAGCTCGGTAAAATAAAATGGATGGGCTCAACCTTTTTTTGCTTTAAATCCGCGGCAGTGATATAAGCTGCCAAAAAAATCCTCTTAAGTTCCAGCGATATTACTGTTGGCTGGGCGCTAATGTCCACGGCTAGCAATTGATTCTTCAACTTATTAATCAATTTGACTGAATCAACATTCAGCCGTGAAAATATCGCGGCCGCCGAACTATCTTTTAAAAGGCAAAAAAACAAATGGACTGGTTTGACTTCGCTGTGTTTAGCGCGGCTGGCCAAAAGAAAAGCTTGTTCCACGGTTCGGTAAGCGGCCAAACTAAAGCCCCGAGATACTTCAATTTTATATTTTCCCCGGCTCTTTTTAAATTCGGTCCAATTATCAGGCGCTGGGCCGGCAATTATTTCGCCGTATTTAACTTTTTTAATTTTTTGCTTAGCCGCCTCCTCTTCGCTTAAGCGATAGATGACAAACATATCCGCGATTAAGCTAATCCAGAAAATTAAAATATAAACGCTTTTGACGCGCCAAAAAGCAAAAGCGCCAAGATCTGCCGTGCTGAAGCTAGCTCGATAGATCCAATAGACTAAAACCGTCAGCCCGACCAGTCCGATGATATAAGCCAATAAATTAAGCGCCAAATGAAAACTATTCTTTAACTGCCTTAACTTTATTATCGGCCGGCTTAATTCTTGATTCCAATAATAAAACCGGCTCTGATAATAAGCCATTAAGCCGTTGCCGGAACAATTTTTGCAAACCAAACCATTGCTCGTCTGACCGGTTCCTCCGCAGACATCGCAAGTTATAAATTGAATTGAATTTGTTTGAGATTCTTGATTAGACATTGATGCCATTAACAAATTATATAAACTGAAAAGTTATTTCATAAATCACTAAAATCGGCAGCAGCAGCCAAAAAATAATTACCGCCACGGCCAAAATCGTCCAAAATAACATAAAGATACTGCGAAAAATAATCTGCGCCAGGCGGACGAAAAAACTGATTAACATGCCCTGCCAATCATATTGCGCGTACATGGGTTTAAAAATATTTTTTACCCAAACCAAAAGCGCCAAGGCCCTTTGCTTGTCTACTAAAAAATTTTTAACGCCGAAAATCAAATTAACCAAGCCGCGCGAATACCACCACAGAGGGAAATATAATACATCTCGGATAAGTTCAACTATAATTTTTAGGCCGTAAAATATAAAGCTGTTGATAACCATAGATAATAATTTTAAATTAGCGTAGCTTATTCCCCATCCCCTTGGGGTGGGGTTTCCTTGCAAGGGAAAGGTGTCGGAAAACCGCTAAGGTTTTCTGACATAATAAGATAAGTGGAAACCCCGTCCGCTTGCGGCGGGGTAATTCATTTTTGAATTTTGAATTTTTAATGAATGATTAATTTTGAATTTAAAAATTAAGTCATTCAAAATTCAATCAAAATTAAAAATTATAAATTATCAATTATATTATACCACATTTTCCTATTCGCACCAAGCGCTTGACAGCAATTTAGTTATTGTGTAGTATATAAATACCAGTTAATAACGCCCGCCAGGGCTGTTTTTTAATAAAATTTATATTATGGATAAAGAAAAAAAATCTAACGGGGTAAACAAAATTATTGAATATTTAAAGGCCTCAATTGAAGAAATGAAAAAGGTTGCTTGGCCGACCAAAAAAGAAACTTACAATTACACTTTATTGGTAATTTTTATCAGTCTGGGCGTGGCTTTATTTTTAGGCCTGTTAGATATTATCTTTAGCAAAGGCCTGGAATATTTAATCATCAACGGATAATTTCGCTGCTATCCGTTTCTCCGCCAGCTGGCGGGTAGCGGAAGCGCTTTCGCATATGGCAAAACAAATATTAAATCAAGGCCGGCGCTGGTATGTGCTCCACACTTATTCCGGCTATGAAGAGAATGTCTCGCAAAATTTAAAGCAAAGAATTGAGTCCATGGACATGGAGGACAAAATTTTTAATATCTTAATCCCTACGGAAAAGAAAATTAAAATTAAAAACGGCAAACGGAAAATTGTTGAAGAAAAAATCTTTCCCGGCTATGTCTTAGTAGAGATGATTGTCAACGATGACTCCTGGTATGTAGTTAGAAATACGCCGAATGTCACCGGCTTTATCGGCACCGGCACTATCCCCACGCCGATCACCGAAGCGGAAATCAAAGATTTACAAAAACGCATGGGCGTTTTAGAGCCAAAATTTAAAATTGACGTTTCGGTCGGTTCGCCGGTACGGATTATTGACGGACCATTTAAAAATTTGGATGGCAAAGTCGTGGGTATTGACGAGGCCAGAGGAAAAATTAAAGTTTCAGTCTCTATGTTCGGCCGCGAAACGCCGATTGAACTAGACTTTTTACAGATTAAAAAAATATAGCCCACAAATCAACAAATCAGCTACAAATAATACAAATAAATGCTTCTTAATATTCGTAATATTCGTAGCAAATTCGTAGATTTGTGGGTGCGGAAAACTATAAAATAACAAATCAAATCAGTATGGCTAAAAAAATATTAACTAAAATCAAACTGCAGATCCCGGCCGGCCAAGCTAACCCCGCGCCGCCAATCGGTCCGGCCTTAGGCCAGCACGGCTTGAATATTTCGCAATTCTGCAAAGACTTTAACGAAAAAACCAAGAATAAAATGGGCGACATTACGCCGGTAGAAATAACGGTTTTTGAAGACCGTTCCTATACCTTCATCTTAAAAACCCCTCCGGCCGCGGAATTAATTAAAAAATTCGCGAAAATTCCCAAAGGTTCGGGCAAACCCTTAACCGAGAAGGTCGGCTCTATCACTCGCGCCCAACTTAAAGAAATCGCCGAGATTAAAATGCCCGACCTTAACGCCCATGATATAGAAGCGGCTATGAAAATCATCGCCGGCACGGCCAGGCAGATGGGGGTGGAAATAAAATAATAAGAAATTACAGTGGTTCGGGCTAAATTTATTAAATTTACTCCTGCGGAACTCGCCAGCTTGAAGGCTGGCTCAAACAGTCCTCGTTCGTAAATTTAATAAATTTAGCCCGAACCTTTCAATCGTAACCAATATAATTTATATCAATTATTAATTTGTGGGAGTCGGCCTTGGGCTGACGCTCGCACCACGAAAATTATGACAGATAAAAAACCAAAAAAAACCGCCGACAAAAAAGCGACCGAATACGACAAAACCAAACCCTATCCGATCGCCGAGGCGATTGAGTTAACTAAAAAGCTGGCTAAGACCAAGTTTGACGCTTCAATAGAAGTTCATTTTAAGCTGGGCATTGATATTAAAAAAGGCGAACAACAAGTCAGAGTAGCCGTTCCCCTGCCTCATGGCACGGGCAAGACCATAAAAATCGCGGCTTTTGTTACTCCGGCCAAAGAAAAAGAAGCGCGCGAGGCCGGGGCCGATTTAATTGGCGGCGAAGACTTGATCGCCGAGATCAAAAAAACCGAAAAAACCGATTTTCAGGTAGCAGTAGCCGAACCGATTATGATGAAAAATTTAGGGCAAATCGCTAAAATTTTAGGCACGCGCGGTTTAATGCCCTCGCCCAAAAACGATACGGTTACGCCTGATCCGGCCAAAGCCGTCCGAGAACTAAAGAAGGGCAAGGTAAGCTTAAAAAACGACGATACCGGCAATGTCCATGTCGCCATCGGCAAGGTTTCTTTTGAGTCCCAGAAATTAGTCCAAAATTTTGATGTTTTATTAGAAGCCATTAGAAAAGCCAAACCGCCAACTTCCAAAGGCGTTTACTTAAAGAATGTCACGATCTGCTCAACCATGGGGCCGGGTATAAGAGTAGCGATCTAAAACTCATAGCTCAATAAAAAACACCAGATTCACAAATCTGGTATTTTTTATTATTTAAAATTACTATTGACTACTCTAAATCAAAAAGATAATATAATATTATCCGACGAAAAAAGTCGAAAAAACCAAAAAAACAGGAAAAAACCATGAGCAAAAGTTGTAACTTCAAACCCTTGCCACTGCATAGCGACCCACCTTGGTGGCAACGCAGGAAACCCCGGACAAACATATTCGGGTCGTCCGAAAGAACCATCCTTCATTTTGCTCCCAGAAGGTTGGGGAGACCGCAACGAAGCGCAAAGACGCTTTCCCCCGCCGCCGCGCCTCAATAAAGCGCGCGAAACAATCAAGCTAACGGCCAAGGCAGCAACGCCTGCCTAGCCCCACCCCGCGTTCCAAACCCAAGGCGCGCGGGGATTTTTTTACATAATACTTTTTTCACAAAAAAACTTAAAACAAAAAACCGTGAACCCAGAGCCCACGGTTTTTTGTTTAGGTCTATCTCACCGGCGGAGTCGAGGTCGCGTTTATCAATATATTCGGGCGCAATTGAATAGACTGCGCGGTAACACTGCCATCAGAGTTGGCGCTACCCGTTATCATGACATTCTTACCTAATTCCAAATCAGTTATAGAACCGTCAACCGATTTGGTAATTTGGGTACCGGCGGCCAAAAAAATAATTTTTGACCCGCCGTCAACCGACTTAACCGTTATGCTCTTATCGTCTTGAGCGATAATCTCACCGTTAATAAAACTGCCGGCCGCCCGATTGCCGCCATTTCTAAGCTGGCCAGTACTGTCTCTCAATATTCCGCCGCCGGCAACACCAAATCCCTGGCGCTGACCGAAGACCAAATTCCGCGCTCCGCTCTTGCTCTTGGCATAGCTCATGCCGCCGTAAAAAAATCCGGCGCCGACCACCACCACGATAATCGCAAAAATTATTATTGTGTTTTTCATAAAATTTTAAAAACTATTAATTTTATTATTTAATTATTCAAATCTTAAGGCCTCAATCGGATTCAGTTTCGACGCCCGCCGCGCCGGATAATAACCAAAAATTAAACCAATGGCCGCGGACACGCCGCAGGCTAACAGTATGGCAGATACGGAGACGCTGGTAGCCAGGCCGGAAAATCTAGTTATAATCAAAGACACCGTCCAGCCTAAGAGAATACCAAAAATACCGCCCAGAAGAGTAAGTATCACCGCTTCGGTTAAAAATTGACCGCTGATATCCGATCCAGTGGCGCCGATGGCTTTGCGCAAGCCGATTTCCCGCGTCCGTTCGGTCACGGTCGTGAGCATCATGTTCATGATGCCAATGCCGCCGACAATCAGCGATATGCCGGCGATAGAGGCTAACAATATGGTAAAAGTGTTGGTAACGCTGGAGGCCGTAGCCACGATATCCGATTGATTTAAAATGCTAAAATCAGCTTGAGCGGGGTCGAAAATTTTATGCCGCGCCATCAGCAGGCCGCTAATCTGCTCCTGAACGGCCGTCATAACCTCGGCGCTCTCGGCCTCAATGCTAACGGCGGAAAGATATTCGGCGCCAACTAAAAATTTTTGCATGATAGTTAAAGGAATATAAATTATGTCATCCTGGTTGGAAAAACCGCTGCCGCCCTTGGACTCGGTGATGCCGATAACTTTAAATTCAATTTTATTGATTCTGATGGACTGGCCGATAATGCTGGCTGCTTCCGCGCCGAACAGATCGTCGCGCGTGGTCGGCCCCAGGACGGCAACCTTTGATAAATTAGAATTATGCCGCTCGGCGATAAATGAACCTTCGGCGATAGAGACATTTCTCACTCCCGCATAGGCGTCGGTCACGCCGTTAACCGAAGTGTTGGTATTAGCGCCCTTAGCCGTTACCTGATATCTTGATGATAAATTAGAAGCCACGGCCCTAACCGAGGTAATTTCATTTTGAATGGCATCGGCGTCGGCTTGGGTCAGGGACTGGGAACTTCCGCGCGCGAAACTAGCGCCGCCGCCGAACCCGCGCTGCATGCCGGGCATAACCATAATCAGGTTGGAACCGATGGACTGGATGCTGGACTCAATTGACCCTTGAGCGCCCTGACCAATGGAAACCATGGCGATAACCGAAGCGATGCCGATAACTATGCCTAAAATAGTTAAGCTAGACCTAACTTTATTGCCGGACAAGGCCAAAAAACTTTCTTGAAATAAATCCGCTATTAACATAGGTTTATTTTATGCCGCTAATTCTCGTATGATCGTTTTTTTTTATCGCTAACTATCTTCCCATCCTTAATCATGATAATTCTATCCGCGTGCTCGGCGACATATTGTTCATGAGTTATTAAAATAATCGTCCGGCCATGAACATTTAAATCCCGAAAGGTCGCTAAGACAATATCTCCGGTTTTAGAATCCAGGTTGCCGGTTGGTTCATCGGCCAAAATAATGGAAGGATTATTAACTAAGGCCCGGGCGATGGCCACTCTTTGCATTTGTCCGCCCGACAGCTGATTGGATAAATGATAATAATGCGCCTCATCAAGACCGGCCTGTTTTAGGGCTTGTTTAGCTTTCTCTTCCCTGTTTTCTTTCGCCGTTTTTGAATAGACTAGTGGTAGAACCACATTTCTGATGACTGTAGCGCGCGATAAAAGATTAAACGATTGAAAAACAAAGCCGATTTTTTCCCGCCTGGTTTTTGCCAGTTCATCAGCCGCCAGACTGGAAACATTCTGGCCGTCGAGAAAGTATTGGCCGCTGGTCGGCGAATCCAGCGCTCCTAAAATATGCATCAGCGTGGATTTGCCGGAACCAGACGGCCCGACGATAGCGACGAACTCGCCATTATTAATAATAAAAGAAATATCTTTTAATACTTCCGTAGCCACGCCGCCGGTATCGTATGATTTATAAATATGTCCGCATTCAATCATGAAGTTAAAATATAATTTATCGCCCGCCTGCGCCGGGAATTCTGATGGCATTAAAACCGCCAATATTACCAGTTCTCTGGGTGGCGGTCGTATTACTGGAACTTACAGTTTGGGTTACAATTATTTCGCCTTCGCTTAAACCGCTGGTAATTTCCATACTTGTGTCATTGGCCAAACCGATTTGCACGGTCCGCGCTTGCGGTTGGCCGGCGGCATCTAGCGTCTGAACATAATAACCGCCGTTAGCATCCGTTTTCACGGCTGAATTGGCGATTGATAAAACATCGGTTTTGGAATCGGTGATAATCGTGGCGTTAACGCTCATACCCGACTTAACCCGGCTGTCCTGAGTATCAAAAACAATTTTAAAATTATAGGTCACTACGCCCTGGCTTACCGTGCCGATAGTATCTAAATCGGCGACTCGGCCGGTTATTTCCAGCCCGTCAATGGCGTCAAAAGTCATGATGGCTTTTTGGCCCAGCTTAATTTTAGCCGCGTCAACTTCATTTAAAGAAAGTTCGGCGATTTGCTGCTTGGTGACAATAGTGGCGATCGCCGAGCCGCCGACCGCGTCGCCAATTTTAACATTTACCGCCGCAATCACCCCGTCGAAGGGCGCTTTAATGGTGTAATCGGCCAAAGCGGATTGCGCATCATAAAGCGCGTTGCGCTTTTGCTGTAGCGATAATTCTTGAGATCTAATATCCAAGGGGTCAGCGCCGGCCTTTAGCTTAATTAACGAAACCTGTTTCTCTTTAACCGAAGCCTCGGCCGCCGCTAAGTCAAACGGATTATTTTGTTCTATCTCTTTCAGACTACTCTTAGCGCTTATTAAGGCGTTATTATCATTTTGAATCGCGCTCTGGGTTGATAATAGATTAGATAAATGGCCGTTGGTCTGGCCGATATAAGTCGCTAAGTTAGTTTGATATTCTTTAACTTTGGAAAAAATTGTCAGGTCAAATTTGGACATCAAATCGACCCAGACATCAAGATAATTGCTCTCGCTCTTAGCGCTTTGGGCGATTAATTTTGTAGTTTCTAAAGTTTCTGCCAGCAAAGATTCTATAATTAGCCGATCAGAATAGCGACTAGCATTTCTATAATTCAAAAAACTAACGGCATATTTTTCTTGAGCGATTTTATAATCACTCTCCGCATTTAATTGAGAAGATTTTAAATAGATTTTCTCTTCGCTAAACGTTTCAATTATACTATTCTCTAAAAGACTGATATTACCATAACTCTGGCCGATAGTTGGATCGCTCTCACTTATATCATCGCTATATAAAATATTATTCATTCCAGTCATTATAGTCGGTAGATCCAAATAAACATTAGAAATGGTATTTAAAGCGTCTTCATAAGTTTTATTTAGATTGTCTTCGGCCTTCTTCTGATTATCAATCGCTGTTTGATAATCGACCAGTTGCGATAATTTTAATTTTTCCAAACTTGTCTTGGCGTTCGTTAAAGCGTTTTCCGCCTGCATCAGCGAATAGCTGTCAACAGGTTGTTTCAATTTATCCAATGACAGCTGGGCGGTTTCCATGCTGGTCTGCGCGTCTCTAACCGTTTTATAGACATCAGTAGCGTCAATTTGCGCTATTAAATCTCCGGCCTTTACTTCTTGACCGCTGGCGACCGCAATTTTCGTAATATCGCCGGAAACTTTTGGCGTAATATCAACTTGGTTGGAGGCGGCAATCTGACCGCTTGAAGAAACCGAAACGATTAATGTTCCTTTTTCTACCGCCGCGGCGACATAGCTTGTTTTGATATTACTGCCTTTAAATTTACCATAGCCGTAATAGCCGCCGAAAATTATTACCGCCAGCAAAATAATAGAGATAATTTTATGCTTTTTAAACTTGGCAATCAGTTTACTCATATTTTTTATTTTAAGTCGGCGTTAGTGTCGGTGGCGTTTTCATTATTAGCGTTATTAAACATTGGCGCCGGCATAACCCGAATAAGTCTTGCTTCCACTTGCCCCTGATTATTCGGTCGGCCGATTACCACAATATAATCGTCAACTCTTAAATCAGCTATTTTCAAACTTTGGTTAAATTTTTGAATGGCGGTCTGATCATTAATGACAATTGTTTTTTCAACATTATCCGGCCCTTTAACGACGAGACTATTGCCTTCAATTTTAATGATTTGGCCAAAGCCGCTATGAGCGTTAAATTCCGGCCGGCCAAAATCCATCATACCGCGCCCGCGCCCGCCCGGTCCGATAATATTACGGTAATAATTCTCCCCCCAATTTCTGGAAAACCTGCCTTTTTCGTGGCCGACTAAGACGCCGGCAGAAAACACAAAGACCAAGACGACCATGGTTGCTAAAATGATTAATAGCTTATTGAGGTGCGTCGGTTTAAACATTTCTTTTAAACTCATAAATTTAAATATTACTTAATTAAGCAGTCGGCTGGATTAATAATTTTTTGAAGTGAGGATTGTCTGAGCGAAGCGAGTTCCGCAACGAAAAAAATTATTAATCCAGCCGACTGCGTCAAATTTCTATCTTTTTGTAATCGCTATAAGCATCCTCCAGCTTGGCAATATAGAAAATAACTGCCAACATGGCGGACAACGCCAGCGGCAAACTAACAATTGGGGCTGATTCTAAAAGAGTTAAAGTGTAATCGCCAACATTGGCCATGACTATATTTAAATCAGTAGATAACAATGATAAAAATTGCATCAAACCTGATTGAACAATATCGGCATATAGTTTAAAAGTAAGGGGGATGAAAACAAAAGAAGATAATAATAAACCAGCCGACCGTAAGATTAGCCGTCTTTTTAATATCATTAATTTCTGCTCACGACTTATTCGATTGATTATCCGATCATACAGATCGGCGCTGGGTTCTATTAGCATATTGTTAATACGATAAGGTGAACCGTTTTGGTTCACTTTTTAATTAGCTTCTTCAATTTTTGCAGCGCCCGCCGATTTCGACTCTTTATGGTTTCAATTGATTCCTGCAAAATTTCGGCAATCTCCCTAAATTTATAGCCGCTCTGATAATATAATTTAACAGTCTCTCGATATTTTTTAGGTAATTTATCAACCGCGGCATTCACCCTATCGGTGTTCTGCGCTGTTTCCAGTTCGGCTTGAGGCGACAGACCGGCTTCTTTAATAAAATTTTCAAATAACAAATTATCGTCGGTCAGATTAAGCTCGGAAAAACTTATGGCCTTATTCTTTTTCAAATAATCCAGACTGGTATTTTTAGCGATGGTATAGAGCCAATTTTTAAATCTATACCGGCTGTCAAACTTCTTTATCTTCCGCCAAACCTTAACGAAAACTTCCTGGGTCAGATCATCGGCCACGGCCGTATCTTTAACCAAGCTTAAGGCATAATTAAAAATCGGCGTTAAATAGCGCTTAATTAAAATATTAAGTGCTTCTCTATCGCCTTTTAAATACGCCTCTACTAGTTGTTCGTCAATTAGCTTCTCCATAATTAGCTAAGTTTTAATTTTAGATGAAAAATTGGCTAAAAGCAAACCGTACTTTATAATATTGCTTTCCTGTTTAGCTTCTGCTAACATTAAACTATTAATAACTCTTAACTTAAAACTCTATGTTGTGGCTTAATGTTTTAATCTTCGTACTCGTTTTCGCGGTCTTGCCCGGTTTTAGAATCGTGCAGCAATATGAGAAAGGCGTGGTTTTTTTCTTAGGTAAAATTGTCGCCGTTAGAGAGCCGGGCCTGAATTGGATCATCCCCTATTTTCAATGGATGCGCAAGGTTGATTTTAGAACTCTAACCATGCCGATTCCGCCGCAAAGAATTATTACCAAAGACAATGTTTCCCTGGACATCTCGGCCGTGGCTTATTTTAAAATCGTGGACGCCATAAAAAGCATTGTGGCCATTGAAAATGTGCGCCAAGCCATTGATCAAATCGCCCAGACTACGGTGAGGAATATTGTCGGCCGCTTTCAATTAGACGAAGTTCTGTCCGAACGGAACGCCATCAATAAAGAAATCGGCACGGTCTTAGACGCTCATACCGAACCCTGGGGCGTAGTCGTCTCGCTCGTGGAAATAAAAGACATTGAACTGCCGGAGAATATGCAGCGCGCCATGGCCAAGCAAGCCGAAGCCGAGCGAGAAAAGCGCTCTAAAATCATCGCGGCCGAAGGCGAACTTCTGGCTTCAGAGAAATTAGGCCAGGCCGCGGACGTTATGGCCGCGCACCCCATCGCTTTACAATTAAGAAATCTCCAGACCCTGGCTGAAATCAGCGTGGAAAAAAATTCCACGATCATTTTCCCGGCCCAAATGATGAGCACGGTAGACGACATAAAAAAATTCATCGCCAAAGAGCAAGCGACAAAAAGTTAAATTAAGTTTCCATTATTATAAAAATAAATACGCCAGAGATCTCGTACGAGAATTCTGGCGTATTTACCAAAAAAAACTGCGAGTTATGGGCTACGAGATATGAGTCAAAAAAATTTGCCCTATTTCATATGATTTGTTAAAATGAAATAACTCATAACTACTAACTATTTAACAAAAATTTATATGGTTGAAGTTAAGCACGCCTCACGGCTAAGCTGGGATGAAACCTTTATGAATTTAGCGTTCTTAATCGCGCAAAGAACCGCCTGCAAATATCATGTAGTTGGCGCGGTTTTCGTTGACGAAAGAAAAAGGATTGTTTCGGTCGGCTATAACGGACCATCCGAGGGCGATTACCACGGCACCGAAGTCGGTTGCGCGAAGATCGACGGCAACCCCAAGACCAAAAAACTGGAGCGCTGCCGCGGCGTGCACGCGGAAATCAACGGCATAATCAATTCACAAAATACCGAACGCTTGCGCGGCGCCACGCTTTATACCACCTTTTTCCCCTGCTATGATTGCCTGAAAGCTTTAAATAACGCCGGTATTAAAGAAATCGTCTATAATGATATCTACCGACGCATCCAAACCGGTGGTGAAAAGATTGAAGAAGAAAATGAGGCCTGGGATTTAGCTAAACGCCGCGGCATAAAAATCAGGAAATACGAAGGGAAAACTTATTTAAATATCTAATATCATCGCGGGCGACTTCCTAACTTGTCATTGCGAGGAGGAGCGACAGCGACGACGCGGCAATCTCTGGTAAGAAGCGCCAAGCGATTAAACTGAAGATCTCTCTTAAAAAAATTAAACTTCTTGATTAGGCACTTTATTTATTATTGTTTTTCTTCCTAACCAGAGATTACTTCGGTCGCTCACGCTCCCCGCAATGACAAATAAACATATGATCCTGGGCATAAAAAAACTACACGAACTAGTTAAAGAAATAAAATTAGTGGAAAATCTCTGCGAGCGGGAAATGAATAGCCCCGAAGGCGCGGGTTTTGATTTGCGCTTGGGTGAAATTTACGAGCTGGATGGCCCTTCGACTGGCTCAGAACAGGCGGGCTTTTTAGGCGTTGAGGAGAGGGATACGCCGAAAATTAAATTAGTCGGCGCCCATGATTCGGCAAAACCGGAAACGGAAAATTTCTTTATCTTTAAGCCGGGTAAATACTATTTAATTAAAACCATGGAAAAAGTTAATCTGCCCACTATTCTCTCCGGCATAATTTTTCCCCGAACTACTATGTTCCGTTCCGGCTTAGGGCTATTTAACGGCATCGTCCAGCCCGGCTACTGCGGTGAACTAACGTTTGGTATCTGCAATTTAGGCCAGAGCGACATTAAAATTTCCTTTGGCGCGCGCGTCGTGCATATTACTTTTCATGAAGTCTTAGGCGCGGGTAACGAATATCGCGGCCAATGGCAAGGCGGTAGAGTCGCCACCGAGGGTAAAGAAACGCAAGTTTAAGCATATTAATTATATGAGTCAAATCCACCCCGAATATCAATATTTAAATCTACTTAAGGACATTTTAGATAATGGCGTTAAGCAGGAAGACAAGGGCACCGGCGCTATTACTTATAGCGTTTTCGGCCGGCAAATCCGCTTTGACTTAAGCAAAGGTTTTCCCCTCTTAACAACAAAAAAAGTCTTCTGGAAAGGCGTGCTTTACGAACTTTACTGGTTCTTATCCGGCCAATCCAATATAAAATTTCTAGTGGATAATAATGTCCATATTTGGGACGACTATCCATACAAAATTTATAGAGAGCTAATGGCCAGGGGAGTGGAGCCGGAACTAACGCAGGAGGAATTCATTAAAAAAATCGCCGCTGATAATGGTTTCGCTAAAAAATACGGCGAGCTTAAAAATATTTATGGCCAAATGTGGCGGCGCTGGCCGGCCAAAGACGGCCGCGCCATTGATCAGGTGCAATGGCTGGTTCAAGAACTGAAAAAAGATCCTGACGCCCATAACGCATTGGTAAATTCCTGGAATCCGGAATACCTATACCAGATGGCCAAGCCGGAAGAGGCCTGCCGCTTCCCGATCTGCCATAATATGTATCAGTGCAATGTAAAAAACGGCCGATTATCTTTGCAGCTATACCAAAGAACAGCCGATATGTTCCTAGGCGTGCCGTTCAACATCGCCAGCTACGCTTTACTTGCTCTGATTCTAGCTCAAGTTACCGGCAATAAACCGGGAGAGTTTATCCATTCGTTTGGCGACGCGCATATCTATAGCAACCATATTAAACAGGTGAAAGAGCAATTAACCAGAGAACCAAAGCCGTTCCCGACTTTAACGATTGACGAACGCGTTAAAACCATTGATGATTTCCAGCCCGAACATGCCAAGCTGGAAAACTATGAAGCGCATCCGCCGATTAAAGCCGAACTGACGCCGACCGGCGGCCTGGCCACCGGCAACTGGAAAGACTTTGTTAAAAATAAATTGAAAAAATAATAAATTTTTATGTCATTGCGAGGAGCGCAACGAAGTGGAGCGACGAAGCAATCTCCGACGCCAATATATGTTTGTGAGATTGCTTCGCTCCTTGCAGTCGCTCGCAATGACAATCGTATATTATGATTTCTATTATCTGCATTATCGCCAAAAACCGCGCCATCGGCTTTAAAAACAAGCTGCTTTATGATATTCCGGAAGACATGAAGCATTTTAAGAAAATTACCTCGGGCCAGGTGGTAATCATGGGCGAAAGGACTTTCCATTCCATGAATGACCGACCTCTGCCTAACCGGGTTAACATTATTGTGACGCTGGATAAAAACTTTAAAGCGGAGAATTGCTTAGTCGCCTACTCTATGAAAGAATCAATTGAATTGGGTAAAGCGCAAAAAGGCAAGGAAATATTCTTTATCGGCGGCGGACAAATTTATAAGCAAGCTCTGCCCCTGGCCGATAAACTCTATCTCACGGTCGTGGACGACGAACCCAAGGAAGCCGACACTTTTTTCCCGGATTACAGCGAATTCAAAACCGTGGCTTCGGAAAAAAAATTAACGGCCAGCGGCTATAACATTGCTTTTTTGGAATTAACTAAATAAGTATGAAAACAAATAAAAAAGTTATCGCTATTGTCGGCCTGCCGGGTTCGGGGAAAACTGAAGTGGGAAAATTCTTTATTGATTTGGGCTTTCAACCTATCCGCTTAGGCCAGCTTACGCTTGATGAAGTGAGAAAAAAAGGGTTAGCGCCGGGCGAAGCCAGCGAACGCCCGGTCAGGGAGGCGATTAGGAAAAAATACGGTATGGCGGCCTATGCCTCGCTTAATTTTCCTAGAATAGATCTTCTACTGAAAAAAAATCTAGTCGTGGTTGACGGTCTGTATAGCTGGGAAGAATATGTGGAGTTTAAAAAAAAGTATGGAAAAAAAATAACCGTCATCGCGGTCTACGCTTCTCCAAAAACCAGATACACTAGACTCGCCGCCAGAAAATGGGATAAGAAAAATGACCTTAAGATGGTCAATCGACCATATACCGAAGAGCAGGCCAAAAAAAGAGATTACGCGGAAATCAGCGGCCTGCATACCGGCGGCCCGATTGCCATGGCTGATTTTACTATTATCAACCAAGGTTCAAAAGCTAAATTGCATAAAGATCTAAAAACGGTTTGTCCTTTGATTAACAAAGGTTCGAAAACGGAATAACTTTATAAAAATAAAATCTAAACAAGGAGGGCGCCAAGAGCGCCCTTTTATCGTCTATGGATAATAATTATCCGGGAAAATTCATCGTTCTATATGGCATCAATAATCTAGGTAAAACCACCCAGACCAGAATATTGGTTGATAAACTTAAGCTACACGGCTTAAAGGCCGAGTATTTAAAATATCCGGTCTACGACCTAGCGCCCTCGGGTCCGATTTTAAACAACTACCTAAGGCAGAATAATCTATACAATCTCTCGGCCAGGGAGGTGCAAATTCTTTACGCTTTTAACCGCCTGCAATTTGAAAAAACCTTAGTGGAAAAATTAGCGCAAGGCATAAATATTGTGGCCGAAGATTATACCGGCACCGGCCTTGCCTGGGGTTTGGCCGCCGGCGTCAATGAAAACTTTTTAAAATATATAAATTCCGGCTTAATTAAAGAAGATCTGGCCTTTCTCTTTGACGGCGAGCGTTTTCTTGAATCAATCGAATATAACCATCAGCATGAAACCGATAATCGGTTTATTACCAAAGCCAGAATCGCGCATCTGCGGCTTGGCTATGAATACGGCTGGGTCATAATCAACGCCAATCAATCGATTAAGCAAATTCATGATAAAATTTGGAATCAAGTTCTTAAACTGCTAATGAGCTAAACCAATTTACATTTAGCTAGCTTTGAGTTAAAATATAGACATGGAATACGATGTTATTATCGGCCTGGAAATCCATGCCGAGCTAAAAACCAAATCAAAAATGTTCTGCGGATGCAGCAACGACGCGCAAGGCCAAGAACCCAACACCACGGTCTGCCCCATCTGCCTGGCGCATCCGGGAACTTTGCCGGTGCCTAATAAACAAGCCGTGGAATGGACCATCCTTCTGGGCCTGGCTTTAAATTGTAAAATCAACGAACTTTCTAAATTTGACCGCAAAAATTATTTTTATCCTGACCTGCCTAAGGGTTATCAAATTTCTCAATACGACTTGCCGATCGCTTATGACGGCTTTCTGGAAGTTGACGGCCAGCCAATTTTAATAACCCGCATCCACCTGGAAGAGGATACGGGAAAATTGATCCACCCGGCCGAAAAAAAATATTCTTTGGTAGATTATAACCGCGCCGGCACGCCGCTCGTAGAATTGGTCACCGAACCAGTAATTAAGACGGCCGCCACGGCTAAAAAATTCGCGCGGGACTACCAGCAAATTCTCCGTTTCTTGGATATCTCTAATGCTGACATGGAAAAAGGCGAAATGAGATGCGAGGCCAATATCAGCGTTCAGGAACGGGGCAAATGGCAATATGCCAATGGCCAAATTAAGCCAAAAGGCGACTATAAATTAAACCCCAAAGTTGAATTGAAAAATATCAACTCTTTTAAGTATATGGAAAAGGCGGTTGATTATGAAATCAAACGGCAAATTAAGGCCGTAGCCAACGGCGATCCTTCGACTGGCTCAGGATTAATTCAGGAAACCCGCGGCTGGAATAATGCCAAGAGCGTAACTTTTAGCCAGAGAATTAAAGAAACTTCGGCCGATTACCGTTATTTTCCTGAACCGGATATCCCGCCGCTAAAGATTAGCCAGGCCTGGATAGATAAAATTAGGGCCGGAATGAATGAGCTGCCGGCGCAAAAAATTAAGCGCTTTAAAGAAGAATATTTATTCTCCGATTACGAAAGCCTGATTCTGGCCGGCGACCAAAACTTGGCTAAATACACCGAACAGGTAGTTTCCGAGTTGAGAGCCTGGATAGAAGCCCACGGCGATAATTGGGAAAGGCAAAAACATAAATTAGCGAAAACAACCGCCAACTGGCTGATCAACGAATTATTTAAACATCTTAAGACTGACGGTTCCGGCCTCCGTAATAATAAAATTACGCCAGAAAATTTCGCCGAATTTATCTGCTTGATTTATCAAAATAAAATTAATTCTTCAGCGGCCCAAATGATTCTCGCTCAAATGTATAAGCAGGGCGGCGATCCGACGCAAATTATGGCTGATCTTGGGCTTGAACAGCTTGATGATAAAGCGGCTTTAGAAAAAATCATCGCGGAAATTATTTTAAAAAACCAAGCGCAGGTTGAGCAATATAAAAAAGGCAAAACCAATGTCCTGCAATTCTTCGTCGGCCAGGCTATGGCCGCGACTAAAGGTAAGGCCAACCCGAAGATCGTTAGGGAAATTTTATTAAATGATTTATTGAAAAAATAGCCTTAAAATTAGCCAATTTGACAAATTTTTAGGATATGGTAAAATCATAATAATGAATAAATTTCAACACCGCAAAAAGAAATCACCTGTTCGCTTGGGCAATTGCCCGAGAGGAAAATTTATTTTTTAAAAAATTCCCCGTTCGCAAGAACGGGGAATTTTTTAAGGCGTAAAAAAACCAACCCTAAAACAACAAAACCAATGAACCTTCAAATTTAATGACGGTTAACCATCAAACAAACAACGCCCAACTACAGGAGAATAGATCATGAAAAACACAAACGGAACTAACGGCAACGGTTATCTGCGGAGGCATGGCTTGATCAAGGTCCAACAATTGACCAGACCGACGATTGACGCCATTTTCGCCGCCGCCGACCAGGTGAAGCAAGGTCATTTTGATTCGCAAGCCCTCAGGGGCAAGCTAATGGTGGTCCTTTTCTACGAGCCCAGCACCCGTACCAAATTCAGCCATGAAATTGCCATGGCTAAACTCGGCGGCACCGTAATCAGCACGGATAGCGCCCGAGTCTTTTCTTCCGCCGCCAAGGGTGAAACCATCGGAGATACTTTCGAAGTCATCGGCGGTTACGAGCCCGATATCATCGTCGTCCGTTATGACAGGAAGGGCGAACTGGAGGAAGCGCAAAGGCGAGCTGGAATACCCATCATCAACGCCGGCGACGGCACCGGACAGCACCCTACCCAAGCTCTGCTTGATCTCTTCACCATCAGGGAGAAATTCGGGGAAATCCAGGGTTTGCATATCGCCATGGTAGGCGACCTGAAACACGGTCGAACCGTCAGATCGTTATGCTACCTGATAGCCAAACACTTCCCCGGCAATATCATCCATCTGGTCTCGCCCGGCCCGGTCAGAATGAGGGAGGATGTCAAGAAATACATGAGAAAACATAACATCGAGTTTCACGAAACCGAAAGTTTGGACGAAGTTCTACCGGCAACCGATGTCCTTTACGAAACCCGTGTTCAAGATGAGCGGTACAAGAAAAACCCCGCCCTCCTGGCCAAAGTTCGCCAGGCAAGCAAGCGCCTGATCATCGGGCCCGCCACCTTAACCAGGATGAAGTCGGAAGCAATCATCATGCATCCTCTCCCCCGCATCGATGAAATTGAGAGAAGTGTTGACGCCGACCCCAGGGCTTGGTATTTCCGTCAGGCCAAAAACGGCCTCTTCGTCAGGATGGCTCTCCTGAAGATGATCATCATTGGCTGATGAAACAGTCAAGAGCTACGCGGGGCCGATGTTCGCACATCGGCCCTTTCTTTATTTAATAAATTTTTTTACCATTTTGACTGCGCCACCTTTATTCTTCAGCCACGCTATCTTAGCCCCCTGTTTCTCCCAGCGCTTAAACCAGGTTAATTGCCGCTTGGAAAACTGACAGATAGCGATATCCAGCTTCTCCACCATCTCGTCATAGCTTAATTTTTTCCGTAAATATAGAGAAATAAATTTATATTCCAGGCCAAAATCTTCTAATCTCTTCCAGCCCAAACCACCTGCTCTTAATTTCCTAACCTCTTCTATCATCTTCTGCTGCTCCAGCCGTTCTACCAGCCTGGCGGTGATTTTTTTCTTTAAAACTTCGCGCGGACAATCAATGCCGATTATTAATGCCTCATACTTTCCCCTGCCGGTTTGGCTTTTAAAGTCTTTGTCCTGCCCTAGGATTTCCAAATAGCGAACCAGCCGGCGCGGATTATTTCTATCGCTGTTATTTAACCTAGCTGCCATCTTTGGCGCTAGTTTATCCAACTTACTGAATAATTCTTTGGCGTTTAATTCTTCGGCCTTTTTTCTCAAAGCCAAATCTCTTTTAGCGTCGGCTAGTTGAAAATTATCCACCACGGCCTGCAAATATAAGCCGCTGCCGCCAACCAGAATCGGTAGTTTGCCGCGCCGTAAAATATCATCAATGGCCGCGAAAGCTAATTTTTGATATTTAACCAAATTAAATTGCCGTCTGGGATCGGCCACGTCTATTAAATAATATGGCACATTATAGTCGCCCAGATCTTTACCCGTGCCGATGTCCAGGCCTTTATATACCTGCCGGGAATCAGCGCTAACAATCTCGCCGTTAAATTTATTGGCTAATTCAATTGCCAATTTAGTTTTCCCGCAAGCGGTCGGACCGAGAACCACGATAATTTTTGGCTTATCATGAGACATAATAATTAAACCTTTCCGGCTAAACAAAATTCTTTAGCGCCGGTTACTTTTACTTTTACAAAATTACCGGCTCGACAGATTGATGATTTGGCCGAGAACCTAATGTCCTTGCCGGTCGCGGTCTTACCAAACCACTTTCCGACCTTAGTCTGATTTTCCATTAAAACCCTAACGGTTTTACCGATATATTTTTTATTATTAGCCAGAGCCGTCTGGCGTAAAATTTTATCTAGCTGATTCTTCCGTCTGGTCTTTTCCGCAGGCGATACATTGTCCACTAATTTAAACGCGGCCGTGCCCGGTCGAGGACTATATTCGGAAATATAAGCCATGTCAAATCCGACTTGTCTAAATAATTTTACCGAGTTATTAAATTGTTTTCTTGTTTCGCTCGGAAAACCCACGATAATATCCGTGGTAATTGATACCGGAGGTTTCCATATTACCCCCTTGATAAAGGGGGATGAAGGGAGATTTAATTGTTTTCTTATCTTCTTAACCAGTTTTATATAATCTGCTCTGGTATACTGCCTGTTCATCCTTTTTAGCACTAAATTGTCTCCGGCCTGAACCGGCAAATAAATCTGCGGGCAGGCTTTTTCGCAGCTAGCCACGGCCTTTATCAATTTGTCCGACATGTCTTTAGGATGGCTGGATAAAAATCTTATCCAAAAATCTCCCGGAATATCATTTATCGTTTTAAGCAAGTCGGCAAAATCTCCCCCCCTTGATAAAGGGGGGCTAGGGGGGATTGGCGACTTATAGCTATTAACGTTTTGAGCAATCAAAACGACTTCTTTATATCCCCTCTTCACTAACCCCCTGACTTCAGCCAATATTTCCTGGGCCGAACGATAAACTTCTCGGCCGCGCGCGTAAGGCACGACGCAATAAACGCAAAAATTATCACAGCCGTTGCCGATCGGCACATAAGCGCTGAAATTAGAGTCATGTTTTGGCTGTATGGATAAATAATCTTGGTTTCCAAAATTATCATTTCCGCGTCGTTGATAATTTAAAATTTTAAATTTAAAATTTAAAATTTCTTTAACCGGCAACCACGCATCCACATACTTTTTCAATCTTCTCCGAACATCTTTTCTTTCGCTTAAGCAACCGGTTAAAATTATTTTGGCTTTCCGGTTTTCTTTTTTTATTCCGGGAATTAAACCGTAAATCCGGTTTTCCGCCGACTGGCGAACGCCGCAAGTATTTATGATAACCAAATCAGCCCCATATTTATTATCGGTTTTTTTAAAGCCGGCTTGCTCTAACCGGCTGGCCAATCTTTCGCTGTCAGATATATTCATCTGGCAGCCGATAGTAATTATATGGTAAGTTGGCATAATAATTAAGCCCCCTTTAACAAAGGGGGTTAGGGGGATTTATAATTTTTGCCATAGCATAAATCCCCCGCCCTGTCGGGCGGCCCCTTTATTAAAGGGGCTAAATTAAATCCCCAGCTCTCTTAATTGCTCTTTCTGCTTGCGCGATAAACCGGTCGGAGTTTTAACTATTACTTCCACCAAATGATCGCCCCGGCCGCCGCCGCGCACATGGGGCACGCCCCGGCCCTTAAGCCGGATTACCCGGCCTGATTGCGTACCTTCGGAAATTTTTAATTCCACCGGTCCATCGACGGTTTCCACGTCAATTTTTCCGCCCAAAGAGGCGAGAGCTATGCCGATTTCGGCTCTTGATAAAATGTTAAAATTTTCTCTGGTAAATCTTTTGTCCGGATTGACCCTGACTTTTATGTATAAATCTCCGGCTTGCCTGTCCTGAGTTCTGTCGAAGGAGCCGCCTCTGGCGGAGGCCTCGCCCTGCCCCGCGTATCTCATGGTTTCGCCGTTATCAATGCCGGCCGGAATCTTAATTTTTAAACTAGCTATTTCGTTGGCTATGCCGGCGCCTTTGCAATGCCGGCATTTTTCTTTAATAATAACGCCTTCGCCCTGGCAGGCCGAGCAAACAGCCTGAACTTGCATATTGCCTAAAATCGTCCTCTGCGTTTTAATTACTTTGCCCGTGCCGCGGCAGGTCGAGCAGGTCTCGGATCCGCTCCCCGGTTCGGCGCCCGAACCTTTGCATTTTGAACAACTGACGGTTTTTCTTAGGCTGATTTCCCGCTCCACGCCGAAACAAGCTTCTTTAAAATCAATATTTAAAATTACTTCTATGTCTCTGCCTCGTTCTTGCCGCCGCCCCTGTCCGCCTCGGGCGGAAAAGCCGAAAATATCGCCCAAGCCGCCAAAAATATCGCCCAAATCATCCATGTTGATGTTAAAACCCTGGCCGCCGCCGAAACCTTCAAAGCCGGAAGGTCCGCCCTGATTTCTGGCCTGCTCAAAGGTTTGGCCGTATTGGTCGTATTGTGATCGCTTTTTTTCGTCGCTTAAAACCTGGTAAGCTTCATTAAGCTCCTTGAACTTGGCTTCATTGCCGCAGGGCTTGTCCGGGTGGCACTCGTGCGCTTTTTTCCGGAAAGCTTTTTTTATTTCATCCTGATTGGCGCCCTTGTTCACGCCTAATATATTGTAGTAGTCTTTGCTCATTTTTTTAGTTTTGTCATTCCGGCCTCCGGAGCCGGAATCAAAAATTATTTATTAATTGTCATTGCGAGGAACCCAGCTCCAGTTTAAGAAACTGGGGCTGGGCGACGAAGCAATCTCTGGTTCGAAGCGATAGCTACTCTTATTAAAAACTGCCTTAATATTTTTGTTTTTTGGCTTTTTTAAAACTTTTTTATTTACCCAACCGCCTTGACAAAAAAATAATGAAATGCCAATATATTGATAACCGAACCTAGCTAACCAGCTTTTTAGTACTGGTATCGTAAATAGATATCAGGAGGTTAAGCAAAAACTTTTCAATACGGAGGAACAAGATGGATCTTTCAACTCTAATAGTGTGCCTAATAATTGGCATCCTGGTAGTGGCTGTAATCGCTTTGAGCTATTCGCTCAAAAAGCAAAAGCAAATGAGGCGGGATTTGCGTGTATCATTGGTCGTACAGCTTACCGACGGTGGCATTGTAACTGTTCTGATAACCTCTAATGACGGCCCTATGCTTCGGGGGCACGGTTTTCTCGAAATCCTTCCCATCAGAATCCGAACCGAGACCGAGGACAATTTTAGTGCGGTCAACCAAGTTTGGGAAGCATTAAAGGCCAAATTTGCCAATGAAGCACTTACTGGCACACAAGTAGGGCCTGGTTACCATTTAGCTGTTTTCCCAAAAGGAGGTACCACGCTCGTTGGTATTGTGGATGCACTCAAACAGAGCGGTTTCAATGTGCATTCGTGCGTGTGTTGACTTTCGCTCCTTTAGCTTTCGCTCCGCGCTACAAGTTAGTAGCGCGGTTTTTTTTATTCGCTTTTTTATTTTTTCTCCGTGAACTCGCCTTCAATTGGCCCTTCTTCTTTCTTCGGTTCGCCGGTTCCGGCTTCGCCGCCATTCGCCTGCCCCGCGCCAGCTTCAGATTGCTTGTCCGCCGAAGCTTTAGCGGAGGCGGAGTACATAGCCGCGCCGATTTTCTGCGCGACCGCGTTCAATTCGTCCATGGCTTTCTTTATTTCAGCAAGTACCTGCCCTGAGCCTGTCGAAGGGTCGCCGTCTTTTACCTTTTTTAGGGCTTCAATCTTTTCTTCAAGCTCTTTCTTATCTTCGGCCTTTATCTTATCACCCGATTCTTTAATTAATTTTTCGCTCTGAAAAACCACGGCTTCGGCCTGATTTTTAATTTCCACCTGTTCTTTTTTCTTTTTATCCTCATCGGCATGAAGCTCGGCCTCTTTTTTCATCTTTTCCACTTCTTCCTTAGATAGCCCGGATGAAGCCGTGATGGTAATTTTTTGCTCTCGGCTGGTGGCCTTATCCTTGGCTTTAACGTTTAGTATGCCGTTGGCGTCAATGTCAAAAGACACTTCAACCTGCGGTACGCCGCGCGGCGCCGTCGGGATGCCGTCCAAAATGAACCGGCCTAAAGTCTTGTTGTCGCCGGCCATGGGGCGTTCGCCCTGTAAGACATGGATCTCCACGCTGGTCTGGCCGTCGGCCGCGGTGGAAAAAACCTGGGACTTTGAAGTCGGAATCGTGGTATTTCTTTCAATCAAGGGCGTGGCCACTCCGCCAAGAGTTTCAATGCCTAAAGTCAGAGGCGTAACATCCAAGAGCAGGACATCTTTAACATCGCCTTGTAGAACGCCGGCCTGAACGGCCGCGCCCACGGCAACAACCTCGTCTGGATTAACGGTTAAATTCGGCTCTTTCTTAAAAAATTCTTTAACGGTTTTTAAGACTAAGGGCATACGGGTCATGCCGCCGACCATGAGCACTTCTTCAATATCTTTAATATCCACCCCCGCGTCTTTAAGCGCCGCCCTTACCGGAGCGATGGTCGCGGCCACTAAATCGCCGGTCAACTCTTCCAGCTTGGCTCTGGCCATCTTCATAACCAAGTGCAGGGGTCGGCCAGAGGGATCAACCGTAATAAACGGCTGGTTGATTTCGGTTTCCGGCATGGTAGAAAGTTCAATTTTGGCTTTCTCGGCCGCTTCCTTTATTCTTTGCAAAGACAAGGGATCTTTAGATAGGTCAGCGCCATCGCTCTTTTTAAATTCCGCGATTATCCAGGCAATTATCCTTTGGTCAAAATCATCGCCACCTAAATGCGTATCGCCGTTAGTGGATTTAACTTCTACCGTGTCCGAGCTTACATCCAAAATGGATATGTCAAAAGTGCCGCCGCCTAAATCATAAACCGCGATTTGCTGACCCTTTTTCTTTTCAAAGCCATAGGCCAGGGCCGCGGCGGTTGGTTCGTTAATTATCCGTTTAACATCTAAACCGGCGATTTTGCCCGCGTCTTTAGTAGCTTGCCTTTGCGCGTCGCTAAAATAGGCCGGCACGGTTATAATGGCCTCAGTAATTTTCTCGCCGATTTTCGCTTCAGCGTCGGCTTTGAGTTTAGCCAAAATCATGGCCGAAACTTCCTGTGGCGTGTATTCTTTGCCGCCGATTTTCACTTTAACGCCGCCATTAGCTTTAATAATCTTATATGGCATGGCTTTTAAATCGCGCTGGACTTCCTCGTCCTCAAAACTCCGGCCGATTAACCGTTTAATTGAGAATATCGTGTTGGCCGGATTGGTCACGCCCTGCCGTTTGGCCGACATCCCCACTAATCGTTCGCCATTCTTCGTAATCGCGACGATAGACGGCGTGGTTCTCGCGCCTTCAACATTTTCAATGATTTTCGGCTGTCCGCCTTCAATTATGGCCATAGCTGAATTAGTTGTGCCCAAATCAATTCCTAAAATTTTTGACATAATATTTTTTCATTGTCATTCGCGAAGAGTTATGTCCCCCTTCAAAGGGGACTTTTGCCCCCTTTAACAAAGGGGGTTAGGGGGATTTAATCCTTCCCTCCCCCTCCTTTACAAGGAGGGCATGATCGTTTCTCGTAAATGACAAATTTAATTATTTATTAATTTTAATTAAAATGCTATGTAATAATCCTATTCATACCACCCGCTAATAGATCTTGATTTATATCCTCAATTAATTTTTTATATTTTTCTGAAGTACCTATATTCCAATTTATATCTTTTAATATACCTAAAATAACAGGATATTTTTTATATAATTTAAAAAAATAATTAACCTCATCAACCGCAGCTTCCTTTGAAGTTGTTTGATCCTTTAGATTGCTCCCCTTAAGACCATTAAAAAATGAATATTTTGCAATTAGTGCCTGGACTGAAGTTATGGCCAGACTTGTTTCATGCGGCGTTCTCTCGCTCGGCCGGACTAGTGCATCTTCACGCGCTTCTTTTATATATGAGGCTAATTCTTGCAAAACCATGTAAAAATCATCTCCTTCTTCGCTATCTGGTGAAATATTGAGATGGCCACCCGAGGCTTCAGCGCCATCTAAAAAACCTTCTACATTTTTCAAATTTTTTTCATCAATTTGATTTAACTCGGTTTTTCCAAGTTTTTTAAAAGCCTTATCTCTCATTGGGCTACTCTCGCCATACATAACCGGGCTCTTTCTCTTTTTAAATAGTAAAACATTAATTCTTTTGGGCCGAGGTTGTTCATACTCTTCTAAAATAAGCTGCTCTAACCTAGGGATCGTGCCGCGAAAACCAAAATCAACGAAATAAAGATTTTTACCGGCAAGCTCTTTGAGCTTATAAAAATCAACTACTCTATCCTGTTCTTTCTCCGTCTGTCCTGTCTGGGTTTCATCGATATAATGAGATATCACAGCCGCCCTGCTCGTGGGGGCAAATAAACATTTAGTCCCATTGCCTTCATATCGGCGTTTATAGGCAATAAGAAAACCAAGACTGTCCCTGCCTTCAAAAATAATGACTGCATTTTCTTTTGCTCCTATTTTTTCGTGAATCCAGTCAGCAAACGCGGTATAAAGCGGAACCATCTTTTCTCCTAAACGAAAATATACTTCAGAAATACCCTTAATTTCTTTTCTTAATTCAGGACTTAAAACAAAACTACCAGGCAAAGCTTTCCTTATAAGCTCTGGCAAATTGTTAGCCATTTTTTCATAAACTTCTTTATTGTCAGATTCCCCAAGTTCAGATATAGCATCGTGTATCTCTAATTTTTTGCCCGCTTCAAAACCTTTAGTGAGTTTTTCTCTCGCTGAAGCCAATATCCCTTCTCTTTGGAAATCTAAATTATTTTTCATAATGCTATGAATTATTTTCCATTTTGATATTTACACTTTACATTTTTTATAATCCACATCCTCGGAGTAAAAACATTCCTACTGCCCATCCATGGATGCCGGATCAAGTCCGCAATGACAACCTTAAATCCCCCGCCCCGAAGGGCGGCCCCTTTGTTAAAGGGGCTAAACTTCTTACTTCTTCCCCGTCTTTATCTTAATCGTCTTCGGCTTACCCTCCGGCGCTTTAGGCACGGTAATTTTCAAAATGCCGTTGACCGCTTCGGCCGAGGCCTTTTCGCCGATGACATGCGACGGTAAAGGCACGCTCCGATAAAAACTGCCACGTCTGATTTCTTTGCGGTAATAATTTTTATCTTCCACTTCGCTGGTCTTTTCATTTTCGCCCTTGATGATCAAGACATCATTTTCAATGGAAATATCAACTTTCTCCGGATCAATTCCCGCCAGTTGCGTTTCCACATAGACCTTATCCTTATCCTGATAAACATCCACGGCCGGCACCAGGCCGGTAAAACCGCCGCGCGCTGGCATGTAATCTTCAAACATTTTGTCCATGTCCTCGAACGGCTCAAGGAATGGCGTCCATTTTATGATTGGCATATAGTTTTCCTTTCCCACATTAATTCATTTATCAAAATTTAATGTGAAAATAAATTTGTTATTTTTTAACTTTGGTTCAATTTTTAATTTCTAATTTTTAATTTTGATTGAATTTTTAATGATAAATTTCTAATTTTAAAATTCAAAATTAATCATTCATTCAAAATTCTAAATTCAAAACTCAAAATTACTTTACTTTATATACTACCACCTTGGCCGCGGCTATGACTTTGCCGTTCAGCTTATAGCCGGCTTTTACCAGTTTAGCCACCTTGCCGTCTAAACTTTTATCCTCTATTTCTTCATTGCTGATCGCTTCCATAATGTTATGGTCGTATTCTTTATCTTTCACTTTTATTTCTTCTACGCCGATTTTTTCTAAAACATCCTTAAATTGTTTAACCACATGCTTCACGCCGGTTATCCATTCATCCGTTGATTCGCCCGAGTGATGTTCTACGGCCATTTTTAAATGGTCATAAACCGGCAAAATTTCTTTGAGCATCAGTTCGTTGGCGAACAAGGCAAATTCCATTTTTTCCTTGGCTGTTTGCTTCAATAAATTTTGATAATCGGCTAGGGCGCGCTTATATTTTTCTTCTAAGGTCTTCTCATCTGATTTATTATCTGCCGCGGTGCCAGCACCGCTAGACTTGTCTGACAAGGCCTTGGCTTCGTCAGGAACATTGACGGCATTATTTTCAGAATTGCCGCTTTGCTCGTTTAGATCTTTCTTTTCTTCTGCCATATTATTTTTTTTCAATTAAAATATCATTTATAAATTTCACTAATGCCAGATTCTTTTCATAATTCATCCGCATTGGCCCTAAAACGCCGATTAAACCAATGTCATCGCCTAAGCGGTATTTACAAATCACCGCGCCGCAATGCGCGCTGAACGGATTTTTTGAGCCCAGCATTATCTGCGGCCCGAATTTCAAATCATTAAAAATCTGGCCGATAATTTCATCCAGTCGATCAATCAATCCGGAAATATCGTAAACCATATCCGGCTGGGAAAACTCCGGCTGATGAAGTAAATTGGAAACACCGGTGTAATAAAGATTATGCTTATGAAAGGCCCAAAAAACCGCGTTGCCGGAAAGTTTAGCCATAATTTTAGCCGCTTGCTTAAAATCTGTTTCTTCTTTTTTTATGAGCGCTTCTTTAAAAATCTTGATTTCACTATCGCTTAATTTCTTCTCGCTTAAATTTTCCAAATAAAAATTATA
The DNA here is from genome assembly GCA_000997945.1 of Parcubacteria group bacterium GW2011_GWC2_42_12. GTDB lineage: Bacteria > Patescibacteriota > Patescibacteriia > Patescibacteriales > GWC2-42-12 > GWC2-42-12. The sequence goes on from LCCP01000003.1 coordinate 56,758, forward strand.
GGCCTTCTCGGTCGGGATGCGGCCGGCCGAAGTATGCGGCTGGGCAATATAACCGGCTTCTTCCAAATCCGCCATTTCATTCCTGACCGTGGCCGAAGAAATGTCCAAATTATATTTCTCAACCAAGCCTTCGGACCCGATGGGTAAAGCGGTCTTTATGTATTCTTTTATAATAGTTTTTAGAATTAATTCCTGACGTTTATTCATAAATTTTCACTATATTGCCATTATATAAAACATTAGCACTCTTGTCAAGAGAGTGCTAATTTACAGTATAAAAAAACACTCTTGCCTGCCCCGCTTACGAGCGTTAGCGAGTTAGGCGGGGTCAAGAGAGTGCTAATTTATATACAAAATATTAAGCATTTTCCCATTTTTATTTCCGGCTAAAATACCAATCTAAAACTTCCTGGGCGATGGGCACGGCCACGGCGCTACCTTCCCCGCCCTGCTCAATTAAAATAGTGATAACAATTTGCGGCTTATCATAAGGCGCGAAACCGGTAAACCAGGCGTGCGGTGGCTTAACGGTTGACCATTGCGCCGTGCCGGTCTTGCCGGCTACTGACACAACCACATCTTGCAGACTCTGCGCGCTGCCTTGAGTTATAGTCTGGCGCAGGCCTTGCCTGACGATTTCAATATTTTTGGCGCTTACCATATTACTCCTGATGGGTTTATTTTCTACCTCGCCGATTAGTTGATCCTGATGATTTAAAACCTGCTTAATTAAGTGTGGCCGATATAGAGAACCGCCGTTGGCGAAGACGGCCGTATAATCCGCGACCTGCAGAGGCGTAACCAGAAGATCGCCCTGGCCGATAGCCAAATGATAAGTATCGCCGATATACCATCTTTCACCCTTGGTGGTTTCTTTCCATTCCTTGGACGGCAAAAAACCGTTGGCTTCACCCAAGAGATCCACGCCGGTTTGCGCGTCCAGACCGAATAATTTTTCATAGCGAACCATGCGATCAAGCCCCAGACCGGTGAAATCCTGATAGCCGCCGCCGATATAATAGAAAAAAGTATTAACCGAATTAGCGATTGCCGACCGAACATTAGTATAACCATGCCCGCCGGCTTTCCAGTCCGGAAAAAACCATTGGTCTATTTTAATTCCGCCGGCGCTATTGAAACTGGTATTTTCATTGATAATTCCTTCTTCTAAAGCCGCGGCCGCCACTACCGGCTTAATAACCGAACCGGACGGATATTCGCCGGCAATACAGCGATTAAATAATGGCTGATCCGGGTGCTCGGCAATACTGGCATACTCCGCCTGCGTCAGGCCGCGAGCAAAATCATTATTATTATAACTAGGCAAGCTGACCATGGCTAAAATTTCTCCATTATTCGGGTCTAAGGCAATGGCGCAGGCCTTATTAAGCCGCAATTTTTGTAAAGCGCTAATAACCGCTTCTGCCAATTTTTTCTGCAATTCAATGTCAATTGATAAAACTAAATTATGGCCGTCTTGGCCAGCCGCTTGATTAATAATCTTTTTCTCCTTGCCTAAGGCGTCCACTTCAATTTGCTTTTTCCCATTCAGACCCTTCATTTCATTCTCCCAAAAATTTTCCATGCCGGTTTTGCCGATATAATCAATCGGTAAATATTCTTGGCCGAATTTAGTTAATTCCGCTTCATTAATCTTCCCGGTATAGCCCAAAATATGAGATAAAGATAAACTAAATAAATTATATTCGCGCCTGGTCTTATTGGTTAAAATTACGCCCGGCATAATATCGGCCGCCAAATAAAGCGCCAAAGCTTTCTCATAATCAATATTATCGGCGATAAAGAGCGGCTGATAAGATTCTAAGGAGCCGGATTTAATCTTAACCAAAGAATCCACAATCTCATCCGGCTTAATATTGCCTAAATATTCGCTTACTCTCTGGATAATTTTTTTTTGTTCAATTTTATCCTTAGGTAAGTCGGCTGGCACAAAATATAGTAAAAAATTGGCCGAGTTTCTAACCAACGGCCGGCCGAAGCGATCGTAAATTACGCCTCTTTTCGCTTCTATTCTTTCCACTCTAATGCGGTTGCCCTCGGCCAGTTCGTGATAATAGCCCCCGCGGGCGATAGAGAGCCAGCCGGCGCGGCCGAGAATAAAGCCAAAGAACAGTAATAATGCCAAATTTATTTTAAAAATTTTATTGACGTCAAAGCTTCGGCCAATAGTTTCTTTTTTGCCGGAAAACGAAGACGACGGCTGTTCCAACTCCCAAGCGCCCAAATCTCTTTTTAATTTACGCGATTTTATACTGCCTTCCTGAATGACAAAAGGATCGCTTCTCCTAAATTGTTTTTTTATAAAAATCATAAGGATACAAATCAACAAATCTTACTACAAATATACAAATAAATATTCGTCAAGGCAGTCGGCTGGAATTAGTAATTTTTGAAGTGAGGACTGTTTGACCCCGCATTTGCGGGGGAGTTCCCTGCCTGCCGGCAGGCAGGCGCAACGAAAAAATTACTAATTCCAGCCGACTGCCAGTTAACCGCATAAATTCTATTATAACCTGACTTATTTTTTAATTTTCATTAAAAAAACCGGCCTTAAATTTCTGCCAAAAAAATGAACCAGATAATAAATAAAAAAAGTCAGTAATAAATTTAACCCGATTTGCTCTAAGAGTGAAAGCCAAAAGGCGGGCTCGACCGGAAAAAAATATCTATTTGCTTCAATAAAAATATAAGCCATGAAATTAATTATCAGCTCGGAGGCGGCGGTAGCCAAAGCGACTAAGGCCAAAAACGAATAAAGCGAACGGTTGGTAAAAAAATAGTCCAGCAAAAAATTAGCGATAATAATCGTGAGGATTAAACTTATTAGATAAGCGCCGAACGGCAGAAAGAAAAAAATTTCTAATATAAAACCGACGCCAAACGACCACCAGACGGCCAGATTAAAGCTCGCGAAACCTAAAATAAAAATTAAAATTACCAAGACCAAATTCAAGTCGCTATATGGCGCGGACCAACCGCTAATAAAAGATATTTGCGCTATGCCCAACGTAATAATGAGTAAAATATTAACAATTATTTTGGCTGCCATATTTAATATATCTTAACAAAAAACCGACAAAAAAGCCACTTGGCCGAAGTTGGCCAAGCGGCTTAATCTTTGTTGTCTCTCTTGGTTATAAATATAATAAATCAGCTAGTTAGCGCCGGTCCCATCATTCAACATCTCCCAGGCGCTGCAATTTTAACAGCTCGCTGTATAGCCCGCCATCAAGATTCGCTAATTCAAAATGGCTGCCTTGTTCGGCCACCTGGCCGTCTTCTAAAACAATAATTTTATCGGCCATTTTAATCGTGCTTAACCGATGGGCGATAATAATGACCGTCCGGTCTTTCCTGATTTTCTCCAAAGCTTCCTGAATTAATTTTTCGCTCTTAGAATCAAGGTTGGAAGTGGCCTCGTCAAAAATCAAAATCCGCGGGTTGGCTAAGACGGCGCGAGCGATGCCGAGCCGCTGCCTTTGGCCGCCTGATAATTTAATGCCGCGCTCTCCCACTAAAGTCTCGTAACCGCTCTTTAATTTATCAATAAATTCCTCGGCATTGGCCATTCTGGCGGCCGCGGCTATCGCTTGCGCGCCCACGGCCGGATTGGCGTAAGAAATATTGTCTGTGACGCTAGCGTTAAAAATTTCCACCTCTTGCGGCACGATCGCTAGAAACTTGCGGAAACTGGATAAGTCGTAACTTTTTAAATCTTTATTATCCAGTAAAATATGACCGCTCGCCGGATCATAATGGCGGTAAATCAAGCGCGCGACCGTCGTCTTGCCGCCGCCTGATGGACCGACTAGAGCCGTAATACAACCGGAATTTATTTTAAAATTCACTTTATTTAGAACTTTGAGGTTACTGCCTTTATAAGCGAAGATCACATCCTTAAATTCAATTTTACCGGCGATGGCGTTTACTTTTAGGCCTTGGGCCGGATTGGCAATATCCGGTTGCTGATTGGCCAATATATACAACCGGTTAATCGCTTCGCTGGAATCCATAATCCGGTCATAAAGCCGGGAAATTCTAAACAGAGAGATCAGGGCTTTTTCCGATATGGTAATAATGAAAACTAAGCTGCCGATAGTAAGGCCGCCGCTCCAAACTAAATAAACTCCGAATAGTATGATGGAAACTCGGCCGGCGGTTATGACCGCCGTTCTTCCGTAGTTAAATTTCAACAGTTTAAAAAATTCTAAGAGCGCGATTCGCCTGGTGTCCTGTTTAATTTTTTTAAACTCTCTAACCTCCCGCTCTTCCTGAACAAACGATTTGACGGTATTGATATTGATGATGGTCTCGGCCATTTTGCCGGCGGCCTTTTCATACATATCATGGCGCGACATCCTTAAGGGAGCAATTTTTTTATTTAACTTGGCGGTTAGGTAGACAAAAATCGGAGCGAACAGAGTAAAAATCAAGCCAAAGCGCCAGTCAAAAAAATATAATATGATAGCCGTTAAAACCGTCTGAATAATCGTCGGCCCCACTTCCCAGAAAAAATTTTCCAGCAAGCTGACGATTTTGTCTATGCCTCTTTGGATTTTAAAAATTTTATTGCCGGTGTTCTCTTTCTCGTGATAGCTCAAGCCCAAACTAACCATCTTTCTCTGGGCGTTAATTGACAAATATTTTTCCGCTTCCACGGTAATGACAAAAATCTTTTTGTCGCTGAAATAATCTATCAGGTTAGCGACCAGATCGGTCAGAAGTATGAGAATAATTAAAATTATTACCTTGCTAATATCTTCAACCTTAAAAACTGCCAATAAATCAATGATTCTTTTAAATAAATAAGGGCCGACGAATTGAAAACCTTCGGCAATCAATATTAAAACAAACAAATTTATAATTTGCTGATGCGAAGGCGCGATTAAACGCCATAGCCGTAACCAAAATTGGCGCATATTAATCGGCTGCTTGTCTAATTTTAGATTCAATTTCTCCTGACTCATAAATAAAACAATAAA
>LCCP01000004.1 GCA_000997945.1 Parcubacteria group bacterium GW2011_GWC2_42_12
CCCAAACTTGGCGCTATGAGTTAGCTGCCGCTTTCAACCCAGCCAATCTTAATTCTGGTTAATGTTTTCAGGGGATTTGTGGGATTTTGGACAGCTATGTCTCGGCATGGACGCCGGACCGGAAATCACGATTTGTCAGGAACTCGTTAAATATGACGCCGGAGCAGTTGTCGTGACCGAAGAGATCGGTTCTCGAGGCATGCAGTTCAGCGACTCGTTTCGTCCGAATGATCCGCAGACGTTTCGGACAGTTTTTATCAGCGATCCAACAGATCGGTCAAATCAGCTTAAGGCATTTTTGGCTGAATATCCAAGATATATGAAGATTGGTAAGATTCTTGGAGATTCGGAAGCGGTAGCAAGGTGGGAGGAAAAATATTCCAAACCCGCTTCAATTACCGGCGCAACCTCTGCCATAAGCTGTGTTCGTCGCGGCTTACCGATATTCTCGGTTATCGTGAACTACATCACTCAACAATTGGTCGTATCATGCGCCGCCGGAAATCGGGTTCTTAATTTGCCGTGGGAGCGCCCGGAGTTAGTTGACCTTAAGTATGTGCGTGCCAAAGGCACCATCGCCACCTTCCCTGATATCGAGACTGAAAATGGGAACATGCAAAGTTTTGTGACCTTCCTCGGCGATGTTGGGAAAGTCGGATATGGTGAGAACTTTCGGGACAGCAACTTGATCAGCAGGAAGAATGCCAAGAAATTTCTCCACTACGGAGTTCCGGGCGGTCCGTCGCGCATCCTCTACTTGTCATCGCTTCAACCCAGAAGAACGCCAATCGGCTTTATTTTGGCAAATGGTGAGAAAATCGGTGAATGGATCCATTGGCTTTCATTTGTCCGATTCGCCAAAAGCCATACTGACGATAGCCAGCCAGCGCTGATGCTGTACGAAATTTTTCAAGACCGGCCGTGGACTAAAGAAGGAGTGCTTATGTCCACGCCGCCTAACTACAGCGTCTTTCGAGAGTATAGCGGGAGAATGTACATTGATACGAGTTGGCTTTTAAGGATGCCGAATCCAAGCCAATTGCGGTCAACCCTGATCATCGCACCACACGACAACCGTTGGGTGGCGCGCTCAAGCAGCCAATCAGGTTTTCGCCAACTTGTTTTTTAAGACGAAGTGACACGATGCCGGGATCACAAGATTCCGGCACTTTTTATTTTATGATATAATTTACCCATGCCGGCTAGAGTTTATAAAATTCTGCTCATTCTAGGAATAGCCGCGATGGTCGTGGCTATTCCTTTGTTTTGGTTAACCTATAACGCGCCGCGTAATCTGGAGGTTAATTTTTTAGATGTGGGCCAGGGCGACGCGGTTTTAATTAAAACTCCGGGCGGGCAAAATGTATTGATAGATGGCGGACCGGATAAAACCGTTATTAAGAGATTAGGAGAAAACCTGCCTTGGTGGGATAAGCAAATTGATTTAATGATTCTAACGCATCCGCATGATGATCATGTCACCGGACTGATAGAAGTTTTAAAAAGATACCGAGTAAAAAGAATTCTCTATACCGGCGCGACCCATAACGCGCCTAATTATTTAACTTGGCTGAAAACTGTCCGCGATAAAGAAGTGCCTTTAACTATCGTGGATAAAGCGCGAACCGTGGCGCTAAGCCAGTCCGTTAAGCTGGAAATATTATATCCGGAGAAAAGTTTATTGAATAAAACACTAGCGGATTTAAATGACAGTTCAATCGTTTTACAATTAATTTATGGCCAAAATAAATTTTTATTGACCGGCGACGCTGGGCTAGCGGTGGAAAAAGCATTGTTGGCCAGCGGCGCGGATCTGGCCGCCGATGTTTTAAAAGTTGGGCATCATGGGTCAGAATACTCAACCAGCCAGGAATTTTTAGATAAAGTTAAACCGCGACTGGCGGTTATCATGGTAGGAAAAGATAATGATTTCGGCCATCCGAATTTAAGAATTATTAAGCGCCTGGAAAGGGCTGGAGCGCGAATTTTCCGAACCGATGGAGTGGGGACAGTTAAATTAAAAAGCGACGGGATGAAAGTTTGGTTAGACTAGAGATGGCTTGCCAATTTTATAAAAAATGCTATAATTTATGATAATCACCTAGCCAGGCGCAGTTTATTTTTTAAGAAAAATTGTTATGGCAAAAAATAAAAAGATTTTGGTAGTTGAAGACGACGCCATGATCAGTTCTATTTATGAGGCCAAATTTAAGGCCGACGGCTTTGAAGTTCTGGTTGCCGCCGACGGCGCTAAAGGATTGGAACTGACCAAGAAAGAAAAACCCGATTTGATAATGCTGGATGTAATTCTGCCGGGGCTGGACGGTTTTTCGGTTTTGGAAGAAATCAAGAAAGACAAAACCACTAAAGACATCCCAGTAATTATGTTAACTAATTTAGGCACGGAAGACGATAAGCTTAAAGGGAAAAAAATGGGCGCCGCGGATTATCTGATTAAGGCCAGTTTAACGCCTGGCCAGATCAGCGACAGAGTTAAAGAAATTTTGAAGATTAAATAAAAATAACCATATGCAACATCCGAAACATGAAAGGACTTTAGTTATCATAAAACCGGACGGTATTCAAAGATCATTGATTGGCGAAATTATTCGCCGCTACGAAAGAACCGGCTTAAAGATGGTTGGCTTAAAGATGGAGATTCCCACCGAAAAAATGGCCATTAAGCATTATTATGAAGTCGGCGGCGACGCTTGGCTGGAAGAAGTCGGCCGCAAAGCGCGGGCGGCTTATGAAAAAAAGGGTTTGACCTCGCCTTATAAAACTAACCTGGATAATGGCCGAGCCGTCATGATGGCTAACGCCAAATACTTAAGTTCCGGACCGGTTATCGCCATGGTTTGGCAGGGCAATAGCGCCGTCGGACTGGTGAGAAAAATTACCGGCTCGACCGAGCCCTTATCTTCGGATGTGGGCACAATCAGGGGAGATTTAACTTTGGATTCTTATCAAATTGCCGACATAGATCAGAGAAGCGTGAGAAATTTGATTCATGCTTCAGGCACGGCCCTTGAGGCGGAAAAAGAAATCAAGATTTGGTTTAAGAAAGAAGAATTGCATAATTATCGGTTGATCCAAGAGCAGATATTGTATGATGTGAATTTGGACGGGTTAAAGGAGTAAAAGGTGTTTGCCTGACAAGGGCATTCATTTTTCACTTAAGACGAAATTTGGTATTTTTTTCTTAAAATTGTAATATATTGGGTCTGGATAATTTTAAGAAAAAAATAAAACAATTTCGTATGCGCTCAAAATGAATGCCCTTGTCAGGCAAACCAATCCTGTTTGACAAAAATTTTCAGATTGGATAAGCTTGTTTTATATGAATCAAGCCACCAGACAAACCATAATAATCAGCCAAATTATTATTAGCAAGATTATTGCCATTGGTTTGGGGCGGCTTAAAATAAGATAATAGAAAAAGATTTACCTAAGAGCCGCCACTAAACCGAGGCGGTTTTTTTATTAGCGCTCTTTAAAATAATTTGATTATCGGAAACGGCTAAGGATAAATTCGTTGGTCGCTTTCGGTAATGAAATGAACAAACAACCTTTAAAATAAGGAGAAATACAAAATGAAACCGTTTGTGGTAAATGAGCTGGTCGTTATGAGTGGAGGCGTTTCACTAAGGATTACTGTCTTTGGCAATCCTCTGCGACGATCAACAGCTTTCGGTATTGCCAGATGGCCGGTAATCGCGCGCGATGCTTTGCATAATTTTTTAAGCCAAACCTGGCCTAGTATCAAATTCAGGAGAGTAGGCGTTCCCAGAGGCAATGATGAACGGGCCTGGTAGGCAGTGCTGGCTGATTACGAACAACAAGCTACTGATTTTTTTGCCAGGGCCAAGGCAGAAGAGCGGTAGTTAAGTCAAACCGGGGTGAGTGGCACTTTGTCGCTTACCCCTTCTTTTTTAAAATTAGCCATTTTTACTATTTTTTTATAAAAAAACTTGATTTTAATGCAGTTTCTGCTATAATTATCCACAGGTGGTAGAACTGCCACTTTTTAAAATAATTATGATTAAGACCAGACAAAAAACTGTTTTCTCGTTTAGTTTCTATTGGTTCTTCGACCGGAGAGCAGTTTTTTGTGGTGTTTTAACGTAATTGATTAAGTTAAAACTCACTAGGGAAAACAAAAACTGGCTCTCCGCAAGGCGAGCCAGTTTTGTTATTAGCCAAAAGCTCTTTAAAATTAGTTAAAGGAGGGAAGTAAAACTAAGGGTTAAATTTAAGCAGCGCCCGTAAAAAATTGACCGGCTAACTGCGATTTTTAGTTTTTTAGTCCGGGGCTTGAGAGCCGATTTTTCTGATTGATTTAGAATTTAAAAAGTTAATCGGGAAAACGGGCTCTCAAATTGGGACCCGCCTTTTTCGCCATCCGTATTTTGGATGAGCGAATTTCTTAAACCACAAACCACTGGAGAACTATGATTAAAACAATGAAGAGCAGAACCCGAAGAAACGAAGATAGGGATCTGGTTGGCGCCAGAAAGTCAGTAATCAACAATGCGCCTTGCTATCGGTTTTTTGACAACGGGCGCGTTCAGAAGACAAGGGAGATACTGCAAGATGGCACCATCGTCACTTGCGGCCAGACCAAACAGGTGAAAAACAGGCGCGGGACAATAATATTGGTTAGGATTAGTGTGCGTGATTCGTCCACGGGCGCAAAGGCGTGGATGAGGTTCGCGGATTTGTGCGACCATCAGCGCTAGCGAGAAAGGAGAAATATGATAGAAAGAAAATTATGGCGCGGCGACCAACTTCAACTAAAATGTCGTCATGTTTTTCCGCTGAAGATGTCTCCTGGCGGAGGAGTTCCCGCGGCAGAGGTGCTGGACGCGGAAGCAGGCACTAGGATTATAGTGGCCCAGGATTGCGAACCGCATATTTTCCAAATCCCTTTTCACTTCGCCGAAGAACAGCCGGAAAAATACCGGCATGGTCTGCCGTTCCTTACTCCGAGGGGCTGCTTGAACGAAGTGGTAGTTTCCCCCGGCTGATGGAGAGAGCCGGAGCGATTACTAGGGTTTCGGAAGAATTCCGAAAGCCCTGAATCACAACCCGACGAAGCGAAGAGCGATGTCGGGTTTTTTTATATTGACGAGCCAAATAAAATAATTTAGTATAGATTATGCTAGTTAATAATTTAGCCAACTGCTAATTAACCGCGCAAGTTCAGATATTATGATATAATAAAAATATTGCGAGTTATTTTTAGCGGGCTGTAGTATAACGGTAGTACCCGCCCGCCTAGCTTGCCGGGGTGTAGTATAGTGGCAGTACGCAAGCATGGGGTGCTTGTAGCCGGGGTTCGATTCTCCGCACCCCGACAGACTAGGCAAGCGGGTGCGGCGTAGGTCTGGGGCGCATGTAGCCCGGGACCCCTGCCTGCCGGCAGGCAGGGGTCCCGGCAGCCCGACAGATAAAAAATACTGATTTAAATCAGTATTTTTTATTAGCGGCAAAATTTCAGAATGTTGTTTTTAAATTTTATGGATTGAGGAAGCTAAATATTGCTCAATCGCCGATTTGATTTCGGCATAGACTTTTTTTGTTTCCTTGAGGTCGGTTTTAAGCGTAGTAACGCGGAAGCCGGGCGGTCCTTCAAAGCTGGAAAGCGGAGTGAGGATGATGCCTTTAGCGGCCATAAGGTAAAAAGCAAAGCGCTTATCTAAGGGCAGATTAGGATCAGCGGTGAGCGATTCAATATATTCTTTCGCTTTGGCATTGGTGATGGGCAGGCTTTGGCCTGGCCGCAAGACCCCGTCTTTAAAAACCGCGGCCAAGTAGAAAGCGCCTTGGCCGGGCACGCAGTAAATTCCCTTGACGGTATTCAATAAGGCGGAAATGTATCGGCTCTGTTTTTCAAGCTTGGCGATGAAGCCGGCTAAATATGTCTGGTAGCGCGGATCACCGTAAATGGCCGGCAAAGCGGCTTGAACCATGGTAGTGGAACCAACCTGAACCCGCAGATTTTGTTTGATGGTTTCTTCCAGTTCGGCAAAATTTTTATCTTGGCCGAGATTATAAAATTCCAGCCAGCCGGAACGCCCGCCCGGCCAGGGGATATCTTTGGACGTGCTTTTCATGACAATTAAAGGGAACGGTTGGCCGGCCGACATGATTTTAGCCAGGCCGGTTTGAGTTTGATTTTTATAGAGCAGGCGGATATAGGTTTCATCGGAGATGACGCCGAGATCGTAGCGGCGGGCTAAAGCGGCGATGCCTTTGAGAATTTCATCACTATAGCAAACACTAGTGGGATTATTGGGGAAGATGGTAAGGATGAATCTAATTTCCGGATGTTTTTTAATTTTTTCTTCCAGGTCGTTTAAGTTCGGTTGCCAGTTATTGGTTGCCCGGCAGGCGTAAAAAATCGGCGCCGCGCCGGCGAAGAAGCTCTCGCTTGAGGAATGAGCCGGGTAGGCGGGCGAAGGGTGGATGGCGCGGCCGCCGCCGTTCAGCAGGCTTTGATAGAGAGTATTGATGCCGTGGCCTAGGCCGCTGGTGAAAACAATATCTTGTTTCGCCAGCCGGATGCCTTGCTGCCTTTCCGTGGCGGCGATAAATTCGCGTGCCTCGTCCAGCCCTTCGGTCGGCGAGTAGCCCCAGTTGGAATTTTTTTTCACGACATTGATTAAGGCTTGTTTTATCCAGTCCGGCGCCTGGTGGCCCTGTTTTATTGGATCGCCGATATTCTCCCAGGCCCAGATGTCTCTTCCCAGAGTCTTTAGTTTATCCGCGATGACGGCTAAGGCGCGGATATCATATTTAAGCAGAGCGGCGCGCGCGCGGTTAATGATAGTTTTCATAGAATTAAAGTTGGCCGCATTTTGCGATTACGCGGTTTTCTGGTAAAATGTAATTAGCTAAACCTAGGCCGAGGCCTAGGCCGGTGAAGATATTATTATATCATTTAGACTAATTTATACAACTAACTATAAAATTATGACAATTGCCAACGCGGCCAACAATCAAAAACCGCAATTTTATTTCTTATTGATTATCTTGGCCATAACTTTTGTTTTGTCGTTTTTTATTTTGCGGCCGTTTCTCTTCGCTTTTACTTTAGCCGTAGTTTTTGCCGTCTTATTTCATCCTCTCTACCGTAAAATATTAAAGTATACTTTTAAATTTGAAACATTAGCGGCTCTCCTTTCGATCATTGTAATTGTCATTCTTATTCTTACTCCTTTAATGTTTTTAGGGTTTCAAATATTAAAAGAAGCTAAAAATTTGTATGTCTCTTTGGCGGCAGATAGCAGCGCCGACACCATTCTTAGATCTTTAAATGGCTTAGCGGATAATTTACATGAGCGTTTTCCCGGTTTGCCGGAATTTTCCATTAATTTTGAACAGTATCTAAAGCAGGGCCTAAGCTGGATATTAAGTCATCTGGGCGCCGTTTTCTCCAACCTGGCCAATATGGTGGCCACTGCTTTTTTATTTTTAATTTCACTTTATTATTTGTTAAAAGACGGAGTTAAGTTAAGGAAGAAAGTTATTGATTTAAGCCCCTTAAATGATGTTAACGATGAGATGATTATTAACAAATTAGAATCAGCCATGAGCTCGGTCATTAAAGGCAATTTTTTGATCGCTCTAATTCAGGGAACCATGACCGCGGTCGGTTTCGCTATCTTTGGCGTGCCGAATTTTATTCTTTGGGGGACGGTCGCGGCTGTTACTTCTTTAATTCCTACCTTAGGCACCTCGCTCGTCTTTGTGCCGACGATTATCCTGCTCTTCATCAGCGGGCAATATTTTTCCGCTGTTGGGCTATTGATTTGGGGCGCTTTGGCGGTCGGTTTGATTGATAATCTGCTGGGGCCGAAGCTGATCGGGCGGGGCATGCAGTTGCATCCCTTGCTAATCCTGCTTTCAGTCTTGGGCGGCATCATTTATTTCGGCCCGATCGGCCTCTTGTTGGGTCCGATCATTTTAAGCCTGCTTTTCGCCTTGCTGGATATTTATTATCATATTATAAATAAGAAGATTTAATTATCAGCCATAATTTTATGAACTATTTAATCTTAGAGATATTATTAGTAAAACTGCTTGGCCTGCTATCGTTGTGTCTGGCTATCTACGGACTTTTATCCGGCAGAGTTTATGGTCGATCTTGGGAAAAGTATTGGGGAGGGTGGATTTATAAGGAAAATAATCCGTATATATATGGAGCATATATTTTTATGTATTTTGTCATTGCCATTTCTGCATTTTTGTGTTCAATATTGATTTGAGTTTTAACCTAACTAACAGAACTTACGCGTTTAAAAAATATCTCTTAAGGCAGTTATAAGCCAACTGCTAATAAACTGCGTAAGTACTGTTAATATAATTCAGGTGACCTTTACGCCGAAATTAAAAAAAATGATTTTACCGGGCGTGGTGTTTATCACCGGCGCTTGCGTGTTAGTTCTGGAAGTCGTGGCCACTCGAGTTTTAGCGCCTTATTTTGGCAATACGATTTATACGGTTTCTAGCATTATCGGCGTGATTCTCGCGGCTTTAAGCTTTGGTTATTATTTTGGCGGCCGGCTGGCTGATAAGCGCCCGGTCGCGACTTGGTTTTACGGCATCATTTTAATTAGCGGTTTAACCGTGATTGGCTTGGAAGCAATTATTATTTTTATTTTACCGTCTCTAGGTAACGCTCTATCATTAATTTATGGGCCGCTGATTACGGCCGTGATTTTATTTTTTTTACCGGCCTTCTTCCTAGGTACGCTCTCGCCCTACGCCATTAAATTACAGCAGCAGGCGTTCCCGGAAGAGGGAATAGGCGCGATCAGCGGCACGATTTTTTTCTGGTCGACTTTTGGCAGTATCGCGGGGAGTCTCTTAACCGGTTTTGTTTTTATCCCTAACTTCGGCGTGGATAAGATTATTATTGGCGTTGGTTTGTTACTGACATTCGTCGGTTTTTGGCCGCTCCTCAAACAGGGGATTAAAATAAAATATTTTTTTTTAATTCTTTTAGCGTTAATCGCTGCCGGCGCGGAACTGATTACCATAAGTTTTCCGCCAAACGATTTGATTTATTCGCGCGACGGCGTTTATGAAAAATTATTTATCTTCGATCGGGAATATAAAGGCCGGCCTACCAGATTTTTTCAGCAGGATAGAAGTAATTCCGGCGCCATGCATCTAGACTCCGATGATTTGGTTTTTGATTATACTAAGTACTACGCGCTTTATAAAGTATTTAATCCTGACTTAAGGCAAGCTCTAGTGATCGGCGGCGGCACTTATTCAATTCCCAAGGCGCTCTTAAAAGAGCGGGGTATAGAGGCCGTGGATGTGGCCGAGATTGAACCATCGCTTTTTGAGCTGGGCAAGAAGTATTTCCGCCTGCCCGAGGACGCTCGATTAAAAAATTATGTTATTGATGGCCGGCGCTGGCTTAAACAAACAGATAAGAAATACGACTTAATTTTTAGCGATGTTTATTATTCCCTTTATTCTTTGCCGGTGCATTTTACCACCGAAGAATTTTTTAAACTGGCCAAGAGCAGATTGAGCAATAGTGGCATTTTTATGGCTAATTTAATCGGTAATTTAGATAGCCGGCCGCCATCGCTAATTTTTTCAGAAATGAAAACTTTGCAAGCGGTTTTTCCTAATAGTTATTTTTTCGCGGTTCGTTCACTCGAGCTAAAACAGACGCAAAATATTATTTTTGTCGGCTTGAATAATGATCATCAGATAGATTTTAGCGACAAATCAATTGTTGAAAGCCAAAATGAGATTATCAGCCAGGCTGGCAGCAAGCTAATTGATTTAAGACAAGTTAATTTTGATTTGTACACGAAATTAACCGATAATTATTCGCCGGTTGAATATTTGACCGCTAAGGTATTAAATTACAGGACTTACGCACTTAAAAAATATTTATTAAGGCAGTTGGCTTATATTAGTAATTTTTTCGTTGCGGAACTCGCTTCGCTCAAACAGTCCTCACTTCAAAAATAACTAATATAAGCCAACTGCTAATAAACTGCGTAAGTACTGTAAATTAATTAAAATTTATGTTCGGAGTTATAATAGTTTTTTTAAGTTCATTTTTTGTCGAAATTTCCGACTCGGTTTCTAAGCTTGAATTGAAGCAAAAACAAATCGGCCTCTATAGCTTAGCGGTGGTCAATAGTTTGGCGGTAACTTTGATTTTTATCGCCATAAATATTTATCAGCGGGAATTCATTTTTTCCCCGGCTTCTTTGCCGATCATAAGCATTAGGGCGATTTTAGAGATTATTCTAACCTATCTGGCTTTGACCGCCATCGCCAAAGCCGACCGCAGCACGCACGGTTTTATTAGAATTTTGACTATGCCCTTATTGCTCTTAGTTGATTTTTCTCTTGGTTATCAAATAAATAGCTATCAACTGGCTGGTATCGGCATAATTATTTTTTCTTTATTTTTACTTTTTTCCTATCAGGGCATAAAAAAACAAGGCGCCTGGCTGTCTTTAGCCACGGCCGTGCTGGCGGTGGCGACAATTTCACTGTATAAATATGATATCACTCATTACAATTCGGTCGCGGCTGAACAGACTATAATGCATATAGTTATCTTGATATTTTTATTGCCTATGGCCTTTTTTAAAGCCAAAGAAAATCCTTTCAGTTTTTTTAAGCAGAAAATTTTTTGTTTTCAATCTTTGATTAATGTTATTCCGTCCTTTTTGAATAGCTATGCTTATGCTTTCGCGCCGGCTTCGGTAATTTTATCGGCTTATCGTTCTTCGGCTGTTTTATGGTCGGTGGTTTCCGGCAAGATTTATTTTCATGAAAAACATTTATTGATTAAAGCGGTTTGCTTGATTCTGCTGGTTGGCGGCATAATACTGTTAGCCATATAAAAAAGTTAAATCTATGTACAAAAAGAAAAAAGCTGCTTTAAAAAAACATGGGAAAAGACAGGGTAAGAAAATTTCCAGCCTGCGTTACAGATAAATAAAAAACACTCGGCAATTCGCCGAGTGTTTTGAAGTTTAGCTCATTTTTTTTTCTTAGCCATGGTTTTAATGCACTTGGCGCAAACCGCTAGCCGCTGGCCGTTGACTTTTTTAACTTGCAGATTAAGATATTGCCTTTTGATAGTTTTTATATTGGAGTGGGATCTGGAGGCGTCCTTGGTTGAACCTCGTCCGCAAACACCGCATTTTTTTGCCATATATTTCGTTTTATTATTTATGTTGTGATGTTATCATTTTTTGATTTAAAAGGCAAGCCGTGGTAGAATAAAAGCGTAAAATGTAAAAATCAAAAATCAAAATGAAAAATTACAATTAAAAATGTAAAATGTAATAATTTTAAAAATAATAAATTTTTAATTTTACATTGTCATTTTGATTTTTTAACTTTTAACTTTTTTTATGGACATAATATTTTCTCTAATTATTATATTGTTTTCCGTCATTATCCATGAATATACGCATGGTTGGATGGCGGATAGATTGGGCGATTCGACGGCGCGCGACGCCGGCCGTTTAACCTTAAATCCGGTGGCTCATATTGATTTGTGGGGTTCAATCTTGATGCCGGTTTTAATTTTTATCGGCACCGGCGGCGGGCTGATTTTCGGTTATGCTAAGCCCGTACCCTTTAATCCCTATAATCTTAAAGATCAGAAATACGGCGTAGCTAAAGTGGCTATCGCCGGGCCACTGGCTAACTTAATTACGGCCTTGTTTTTCGGTTTGTTTTTAAGATTTGTCCCAGGATTGAGCCTTGTTTTAGTTTCATTTTTGGCCATGATTGTGCAGATTAATATCGTGCTCTTAATCTTTAATCTCTTGCCCATACCGCCCCTGGATGGTTCTAAAGTGCTTATGCCGTTTTTGCCTTATAATTTGCAGACGAAGCTAGCGCAACTGGAGCATTATGGTTTCATCCTGGTTTTATTGTTCGTCTTTTTCGGCTTTTCATTAATTATACCGGTAATTAACTTTTTGTTTGGGTTGATAGTGGGAATATAGGATAGATGAAATAAATGTTTGATAGTGTAGTTTACCGCTTTGAGTTGGTTGAACCGCGAAAACGGGTTGAGACCCCGGAAAAGAAACTAAGCATAAAACGCCCTTGACCGTTTTTATTTCTTGTGTTAAATTAAAATAAGTTATTTACCCTATGAAATCCGGTTTCGCCGGTGCGTAGCAATTTCACGGGGTGAAGTTCATAATATCCCGCTTATACGGGTTTGTTTTTTTACCGTTTATTTATGCCAACAATAAATCAGCTAGTCCGCAAGGGCCGGCATTCCAACAAAACGAAAACTAAATCGCCGGCGCTGCAATCAACGCTGGATACTTTGCATCGCAAAAGAACAGAATTGCCTAAGGGCGCGCCGTTTAAGCGCGGTGTTTGCGTTAAAGTTACGACCACCACGCCGAAGAAGCCAAACTCGGCTTTAAGAAAGATCGCCCGCGTTAGACTTTCCAACGGCATGGAAGTAACCGCTTATATTCCTGGCGAAGGCCATAATTTGCAAGAGCATTCCATCGTTTTATTAAAAGGCGGCAGAACCAAAGATTTGCCGGGCGTCCGATATAAGATAGTCCGCGGCGTTTATGATACCCAGGGAGTTGAAGGTAGAAAACAAAGCCGTAGCAGTTATGGCGCCAAGCGACCTAAAAAGTAATACAAATTACAAATTACAAATTTATAAATAGATAAACCATAATTTGCTTGGGCATTCATTATAGGAGAATAATTAATTTTATAAAATAAATATTGATATTAAATAAACAAAGTTACATTTTCAATTCGTAAATTTGTATTGGATTTGTAATTCGTATTATATATGAGAGGTAAACCAGTCACCAAGAGAAAAATTCAACTTGATGTAAAATTTAACGATCCGGACATCGCTAAGTTTATTAATTATATAATGGAACGAGGCAAAAAAACCGTAGCGCAGAAAATCGTCTATTCGTGTTTTGATATTATTAAAGAAAAAACTAAGCAAGACCCCAGGCATATTTTTAACAAGGCTTTAAAGCAAATTAGCCCGCTTTTAGAAATCCGCGGCCGGCGGGTCGGCGGCGCCAATTATCAGATTCCTTTTCAGGTCAGAGGCGAGCGGCGTTTTACTTTAGGCTGCCGCTGGCTGATTAACGCGGCTCACGCCCGCAAAGGCAAGCCTATGGCGGAAAAATTGGCTTTAGAAATTATTGAAGCGTCTAAAGGCGAGGGCGCGGCCGTAAAGAAACGCGCTGAAGTCCACCGCATGGCCGAAGCCAATAAGGCCTTCGCGCATTTCGCTCGCTAACGCTCGTTAAGTTGAAAATGTAAATATCAAAATGGAAAATGACAATGTAAAATTAAAAATAAAAAAAGAAATTGCCGAACAAGGAGGTTTTGCATTAATACTCATTATAATTACTATTTTAATAATCGCCGTCATTGCTTTTGGGACAATCAGTTGGAAAGGGCAAGTTCAGCAAAGCCAAGAAATAAAAAATAAGGCGGTCGACGATTTAAAAGCCATAAATGAAAATTTGAATAAATATAATCAGCAAATACAAAATAATTTAGAAGATAAAAAATAAATTACTTCTGTCATTCCCGCGCAGGCGGGAATCCAGGAGGGTAAAGCAGGGAGATGAATATAAATAGAATATTTTAGCACTCACATTCGTGCTTTCTTCTCCTGGATGCCGGCTCGGGGCCGGCATGACAATTAAAAATATGCCCGAACAAATTCCGCAAAAATCAAACAAACCGGAGAGTTTGGAAGAAAAACCGAAATCCTTTGAATGGTTAAGCGGGATGTTGGCTCATTATGTGGGTCATTTTTTATTGTTATCCAGAGAAATGGAAAAATATCATGCTAGGCATTTAGAGAAAAGTAAAGAAATGGTTAAGGTCATGAGAGAAAGAGTTGATGATGCTGGGTTAAATTCCGTATTATTAGCTGACTTAATTTCTGCATTAGATAAATTACAAGATGAATTAGAAAATATAGATTTACAATCATCAAAAGTTGATAAAAGTTTATTAGACAGTATTCAAAAAATAGAAAATGAAGTTGACCAGATTATAAAAACAAAAAAAAATAATTTTTTATTTTAAATTAATTTCAATTCTGGATTCCCGCCTGCGCGGGAATGACAAAGGAATACTATGCCCCGAGAATATTCACTAGAAAAAACCAGAAATATCGGCATTATCGCCCATATCGACGCCGGCAAGACGACCGTTAGCGAACGGATTCTTTTTTATACCGGCAAAAAGCATAAGATTGGCGAAGTGCATGAGGGTTCGACTGACTTAGATTGGATGGAGCAGGAACGGGAACGAGGCATAACCATCACTAGCGCGGCCACCACCTGCTTTTGGAGCGATTGCCGCATTAACTTGATTGATACGCCCGGACATGTTGATTTTACCGCCGAGGTGGAAAGATCTTTGCGCGTTTTGGACGGCGGCGTAGTAGTCTTTGATGGCGTGGCCGGAGTAGAACCGCAATCCGAGACCGTTTGGCATCAGGCGGATAAATATAAAGTGCCGCGCATCGCCTTCATCAATAAAATGGACCGCACCGGAGCGGATTTTTATAAAGATCTGGTAGCCATTCATAAGCGGTTAACTAAGCAGGCCTATCCGGTTCAATTGCCGATCGGCGCCGAAGATCAGTTTAAAGGCATGATAGATTTATTTGCCAGAAAGGCCAGATTCTTTCTAGATGATTTGGGTACGAAGTGGGAGGATAGAGAGGTGCCAGCCGACCTGAAAGCCAAAGTAGAAGAATATCGCGCTAAATTAATTGAAGCCATTGCCGAAAACGATGAAATTTTAATGAATAAATATTTAGCTGGCGAAGAGATCGCCGTGGCCGATTTAAAAAAAGTTTTGCGTCAAGCCGTGGTAGCCAACAAAATTGTACCGGTTTTTTGCGGCAGCGCTTTAAAAAATAAAGGCATCCAGATGGTCTTGGACGGCGTGGTTGATTATTTACCGTCGCCTTTGGAAGTTCCGGCCATTACCGGTTTTGACCCGGATGATAAAGAAAAAATTATCGCGGTTAAACCGTCCGACGCCGAGCCATTCGCGGCCTTAGCTTTTAAAATTGCCACCGACCCCTATGTCGGTAAACTGTGTTTTATTAGGGTTTATAGCGGGATTTTAAAATCCGGCTCTTACTTAGTAAATACTTCTACCGGCAATCGAGAAAGAATCGGCCGTATTGTTAGGATGCACGCCAATCACCGAGAAGAAGTTCAGGAAGTCTACGCCGGTGAAATCGCGGCGGTTATCGGTTTAAAAGGCACAACTACGGGCAATACTCTGTGCGATGAGAGCCGTCTTTTAGTTCTAGAATCCATTACTTTTCCCGAACCGGTTATTCATATCGCCATTGAACCAAAAACCAAGGCTGATCAGGAAAAAATGGGCATAGCTCTGTCTAAGCTCGCCGAAGAAGATCCGACCTTTAAAGTCAGAAGCGATGAGGAAACCATGCAAACGATTATCGGCGGCATGGGCGAACTGCACTTGGATATTATTGTTGACCGCATGAAGCGCGAATTTAAGGTTGAGGCCAATGTGGGCAAACCGCAGGTAGCTTATCGAGAAACAATTAAAAAATCAGCTGAAGCCGAAGGCAAGTATATTAAACAATCAGGCGGCCACGGGCAATACGGCCATTGCTGGTTAAGGGTTGAGCCGAATGAAACCGGCAAGGGCTTTGAATTTATTGATGAAATTAAGGGCGGTTCAATTCCGCGCGAATTTATTCCGGCGGTTGAAAAGGGCGTTAAAGAAGCTTTAGATAGGGGCATTCTGGCCGGTTATCCGATCGTGGATGTTAAAGCCGCCGTCTTCGATGGTTCTTATCATGATGTTGATTCGTCCGAAGCGGCTTTTAAGATTGCCGGCTCCCTGGCCTTTCAAGACGCTTGCAAGCGCGCCGCGCCGGTAATTCTCGAACCGATTATGAAAGTTGAAGCGGTTACGCCGGAAGATTTTATGGGCGAGGTTATCGGCGACTTGAATTCCAAACGGGCGCAAATTGAAGAAATGGGCGATCGAGCCGCGGTTAAATTCATTAAAGCCAAAGTTCCCTTATCGGAAATGTTCGGTTATGCCACGCAATTAAGGTCAATGACCCAGGGCCGAGCCAGTTATTCCATGGAATTCGCCTATTACAGCGAGGTGCCGAGAAATGTGGCCGAAGAGATTATCGGGGAGAAGAATGAAGGCAAGAAATAAAAATTTTTATTGTCATTGCGAGGAGCATAGAGACGAAGCAATCTCTGATTGGAAAGAAAAACAAACATATCGGGAAAATGCTGATTAACAAAATGAATTCTGTTTGGAGAGATTTTCTCTTGGATTGGTAAAACACTTCTGACCAGAGATTGCTTCGGCGCTCGAGTACGAGCTTCTCGCAATGACATATAGTATTTGACAGTCGGTTAAATTTTAATATATAATATAGATATTATTTGAGATTTAACATGTCCCCTATGCAAGACCAATTGCAAAAAGTCATAAATTTAGCCAAAAAAACCGGTGACAGATTGATTGTTTTTGATAGCTCTAAACCGGACAATGCTTTTGTGGTTTTGGCGCTTAAGGATTATGAAAATTTAGTTTTAGGCAAGAGTGAAGTTCGCGGGTTGACAGAAGATGGATTACTTGATAAAATAAATCGTGATATTGCCATTTGGAAAAGCGAGCAGAATTCAGATAAAGAAATTGATACGGATTTGGACTATTTAGCCGAACTGCCTGCCAGTGAAAAACATCAAGAGCATGAAGAAGCGCGAGAGAAAATGATTAGAAAATTTAATAAGAGCTGGTCAATTCCCTCAACTAGGAAAAAGAACGCCGAGGAAATAATTGAAGAAGACCGTCAATATTTGGAAGATTTAGCGTTTTAACGAATTAACTAATCAGCTACGAATATTACGAATAATTTATAAAAAAATAAATTTATGTCTAAACCATCGCCGTTTGAAGCCCCGATGGGGGGGGGAACAACCTCTGTCTATGCAGAATATTGAAGTCGGCTGGGTAATTGAAGATGAATATGGAAATAGATCGCGAGTGGAAGAAGTAATACGAAATCCTAAATACGATAAAGACGGAGTTCCATACGCTGTTAATCATAGGTCAGTTGATAGCGGTGTTCATATATCTACCACATTTGGTGGCATTTCCGAAGAACAACAGATCGAAGACTGGAGAAAGTATAAAGTTATTTCAAAGCCTGAAATGTCTGAAACAGTAGAATAACATCAGTAAAAGTCACAATTAATTTAATTTTTAATAAATAATAAACACGGCTGGAAGCCTATTTTAATAAATCTTGGGCAAAAACCCCATTGGGGGCCGTAGAAAAATAAATATGGCAGAAAAATTTGAACGCACCAAACCCCATGTCAATGTCGGAACTATCGGCCACGTTGATCATGGCAAGACAACTCTGACCGCGGCAATGTTAAAAGTGCTGCACTCCAAGGGTTTTAGAGCTTCCGAGAGAAGCGTTGACCAAATTGACTCGGCTCCGGAGGAAAAAGCGCGCGGCATTACTATCGCCACCTGCCATGTTGAATATGAAACGGAAAAAAGGCATTATGCCCATGTTGACTGCCCGGGACATGCCGATTACGTCAAAAATATGATTACCGGCGCCGCGCAAATGGACGGAGCTATCTTAGTTGTATCGGCTTCGGACGGACCAATGCCGCAAACCAGAGAGCATATTTTGCTCGCTAGGCAAGTCGGCGTACCTTATATCATAGTTTTTTTGAATAAATGCGATATGGTTGAAGATAAGGAATTGATTGATTTGGTTGAGGAAGAAATTCGCGATTTATTAAAGAAATACGAATTCCCCGGCGATACCACGCCGATTATCAGGGGCAGCGCTCTTAAAGCCCTAGAAAATCCGGCCGGCGAATACGGCCAGGGGATTATGGATTTGACTAAAGCTCTTGACGATTATATCCCGGAACCGAAGCGCGAAACCGACAAGCCGTTTTTAATGCCGGTGGAAGATATTTTCTCTATTGAAGGCCGCGGCACGGTCGTGACTGGCAGAATTGAGAGAGGCATGATTAAGATAAACGAAGAGGTGGAAATTATCGGCCTGCGCGACACGCAGAAAACCGTTATTACCGGCATTGAAATGTTCAATAAATCTTTGGATGAGGGCCGAGCCGGAGACAACGCCGGACTCTTACTGCGCGGCACGAAAAAAGATGAAGTTGAAAGAGGCCAAGTTTTAGCCAAGCCGGGTTCGGTTACGCCTCACGCTGAATTTGAAGGCGAAATTTACGTTTTGACCAAAGAGGAAGGAGGCCGGCATAAGCCGTTCTTTAAAGGGTATAAGCCGCAATTTTATGTCCGCACTACCGATGTTACCGGCGAAGTAGAATTGCCGGCCGGCACGGAAATGGTTATGCCCGGCGATACGGTAAATTTAAAAGTTAAATTGATTTCTCCGGTGGCTTTGGAAGAAAAAACCAGATTCGCCATCCGCGAAGGCGGCAAGACCGTCGGCGCCGGCGTAGTCACTAAAATTATTAAGTAAACACTCCACAAATCTACAAATTAGCTACGAATATTACGAATACCGTTTGTATTATTCGTAGTGAATTTGCAGATTTGCGGTTAAATAAAATTATGCCAGAAGAAAAATTTGAAAGTGAAATGCCGCAAACGGGGACATGGGATGTAGCAAAAGACTTAAAAGATCTTGAGGGGATTGTGGCGAAGCTAGAAAAAAATAAACAACCATTGCCAGATGAGGCAAAAACCGCATTTGCGGAATTACAAGCGGCCGGAGAAAATGTTAAAAAACAACTTGAGGCATTGGAGAAGATGAAGACAGTGCTTAAGGAATATGATCCGGTCAAAGGAGAAAATGATGCGCACGATGCTCTCGCGCTTGTAAGTCGGATGATCATTGAACTTCAAGGAAGAAAAGAGTAATTTCCCAAATATAAGAATTAAGCAGACATTTAGTCCAGGCCTTCCAAGGATTGTCATTCCCGCGCAGGCGGGAATCCAGATTTCACGCACCGTTCAATTTTTCTGGATTCCCGCCTGCGCGGGAATGACAGAATTTTTAATTTAATATTTAATTTACATGACCGAAGCCAAAGACAAAAAGAAGGCATCAGATAATGAGGCCAAAGAAGAAGTAAAAGCTAATGAAGATTCTAAGCAGAGAATCCGCATTAAGATTAAAGCTTTTGACCATAAGATTATTGACCAGTCTACTAAAACCATTATTGACACGGCCGAAAGAACCGGCGCCCAGATTTACGGTCCCATACCCCTACCGATTGAAAAGAAAAAGTACACGGTTAATAGTTCCACCTTCGTGCATAAAGACGCCAGAGACCAATATGAGATTAGGATTCATAAAAGATTGGTGGATATTATTGAACCCACGGCCAAGACCATTGAATCATTAACCAATCTAGGACTGCCGGCCGGGGTTGACATAGAGATAAAGATGTAAAAAGATTAAGCCCCTTTAACAAAGGGGCAGCCCGAAAGGGCGGGGATTTATAAATGTGGCATGAAGTATAAATTCCCCTAGCCCCCTTTGTTAAAGGGGGTAAATACACCGGGGGGGGTTGACACAAATTGTTTTATTAGTTAGAATGTTATTTATATTATATTAATGATTGTTTAAACAACTCCTTAACGGGAAAGTGTTTAAAGGAAAATTAATATTTAGAGCGAGGTAGAATTCAATCAAACCAAGAGTTAAAATTAAATTCCTTTTTTGGAAAATAATTTGTGTTAGCCGCTATTTAGGGCGGTTTAGGACTGGTTTGTTGAAGACCGGTTTTTATTTTATTAAAAATTAGAGCGTTAAATAACCATTAAATATTTTCCTCTTGTCATTCCCGCGAAGGCGGGAATCCAGGAGTAATAAGTAAAAAATCAGTTTCTGGATTCCCGCCTTCGCGGGAATGACAGCAAAAAGTGCCACAATAATCTAAATATGAAGTTCATTATCGGTAAAAAAATTGAGATGACGCAGGTTTGGCAAGGCGAAAAGATGCTGGCCGTGACTAAGGTTTTAGCCGGCCCGTGTCCGGTGGTTCAGTTGAAAAATATTGATTCTGACGGCTACACGGCGGTTCAGCTTGGCTTTGGCCAGAGAAAAGAGAAAAATATCAGTAAGCCGCAAATTGGGCGTCTGAAAAAAGCCGGCCTGGCTTCAAAAGACGGAAAGATCAACTTAAGATATTACCGCGAATTCAGAGACGAAGTAAAAGATTTAAAGGTGGGCGATGTGGTTTTAGCCGATACCTTTACGATCGGTGATGTTGTAAAAATTACCGGCGCTTCTAAAGGCAAGGGTTTCCAGGGCGGAGTTAAAAGGCATGGCTGGCACGGCCATAACACTACTCATGGCACTAAGGATCAAGTTAGAACTTCTGGTTCAATCGGCGCCGGCGGACCGCAGCATGTTTTTAAAAATAAGAAGATGCCGGGCCGGATGGGTAATGATCGCGTGACAACCAGTAATTTAAGAATTGTGCAAGTTGATCAGCCGAATAATATTTTATACATCAGCGGCGCGGTTCCGGGCGCCAGAGGCAGCGTGGTTTTAGTTTATGGAGACGGAGAGCTAAAGGTGGCGCAGCCCAAAGCGGCCGTGACGGAAACTGTGACCGAGAAAAAAGTTGAAACTGGAGTCAAAGTTGAGGATAGCGTGAAATCGGATGTCAGAACGGAAACTGTTAAAACTGAAATAGCAGTAGAGAAAAAAGAGCCACTTGAAATTAAAAAGGCAGAAATCAAAAAATAATTATCTATGACTTTAAAGATAAAAGTTTACAATCAAAACGCGGAACCTGCCGGAGAAATGGAACTTTCGTCCAAGGTTTTTGGCGTGAAGGCCAATCCGGCTTTAGTGCATCAGGCGGTGGTTACCCAGATGGCTAATGAACGAAAAGTCATCGCTCATACCAAGACCAGAAGCGAAGTTAGGGGCGGCGGCAAAAAGCCCTGGGCGCAAAAAGGCACCGGCCGGGCGCGCCATGGTTCAAGCCGGTCGCCGATTTGGAAAGGCGGCGGCGTGACCTTCGGCCCGAGAAATGATCGGAATTTTAAAATGAGAATCAATAAAAAGATGAGGCAGAATGCTATTTTTATGGTTTTGTCCGATAAAGTAATTAATAATCATTTAGTCGTTTTAGATAAATTTTTTTTAACGGAATTTAAAACTAAAATTTTTAATCAAATTTTGACCGGGCTGGAAAATAAAATTCTGCTACCATTAAATTCGGTTTTGCCGGCGACTAAGAAGGCGGCTATGAATTTAACCGGTCAAGCCGAGCCAAAAACGAAAAAGGTCACCCGCCCGAACGCTCCTCGCCAGAACGACTCTGTCGGGCTGGCAGGCAGGCGGGAAACAAAAAAATTAGCCGGCAAGAGAAGTTTTTTAATCATTATTGATAAGAGCGATGAGAAACTAAGTTATTCGGCTAAAAATTTGCCCGGTGTGGAGTTGATTAACATAAATAATATAAATATAGTTGATTTGTTAAAATATAAAGAATTGATTTTAACTAAAGCTGTTATAGAGAAATTGGAAGAAAGATATAAATAGAATTTTTTATGTCATTGCGGCCTTCGAGCCGCAATCCAGATTTTGGCGGCAGAGGCAAATCTCTGGATTGTGGGTCACCGCGCCCGCCACGCTTCGCTGGCGATGCGGGCGGGAGCCCGCAATGACAGGGGGAGATTGCTTCGTCGCCCTGATTACAGGGCTTCTTCTCGCAATGACAAGTATAAAATATATGTTCATATTCGGAAAAAAAATTGACCCCTCGACTAAATTCGGGGCAAGCGATAAGAAAAAGCCGACTGCCAAACCTGAAAAAGTTGAGACAGAGATCAAGAGCATGAAAGATTTATATGGTCCTGCTGCGGCTACTAAAACTAAGCAGGTTAAAAAAGGCCAGACGCGAGCGGCTTACGGCAATGCTTATAAAATCCTAGTT
Source organism: Parcubacteria group bacterium GW2011_GWC2_42_12 (assembly GCA_000997945.1). Classification (GTDB taxonomy): domain Bacteria; phylum Patescibacteriota; class Patescibacteriia; order Patescibacteriales; family GWC2-42-12; genus GWC2-42-12. The sequence goes on from LCCP01000004.1 coordinate 22,014, forward strand.
AAGCCGTTAGTTACGGAAAAAGTTAGCAATTTAGGCGCTTTAAATAAATATGTTTTTGCCGTGGCCAGCGACGCTAATAAGATAGAAATTGCCAAGGCCATCAAAGAGATTTATGGCATTAAGCCGCTGGGCGTGAATATTATTAAAATACTGGGTAAGCAAACGCGCTACGGTAAAATTAGTGGCAAGAGGAAAGATTGGAAAAAAGCCATAATCACCTTGCCTAAAGGCGAAACCATTAAGATTTACGAAGGCGTGTAAAATACACGAAAGAAACGGATAGAGAACGAAAAAAACGAAATATTTTTTCATTGGCATCAATTATTAGAAAGATAAACCAACTTTATACATTCGTGTTATCCGTTCCGTATTCGTTTAATTAGTGTTTATCCATATGGGAATTAAAATAGTAAAACCCACATCACCAGGCAGAAGGTCGGCAACCTTTGACGATTTTAGCGATTTAACTAAAATCGAACCGGAGAAGAGTTTAATTTTTATAAAGAAAAGCCAGGCCGGCAGGAATAACACGGGTAAAATTACGGTTAGGCATCAGGGCGGCGGAGTAAAAAGATATATCCGCCAGATTGATTTTTTTAGAGATAAATTTGATATACCGGGGAAAGTTATGTCAATTGAGTATGATCCGAATCGGGGCGCGCGTATCAGTTTGGTATATTATAAAGACGGTGCCAAGAGATATATCATTATGCCGGTCGGCTTAAAAGTTGGCGATGAGATCTTAAGCTCTAAAAAGCAGATTGAAATAAAAGTCGGCAACGCCATGCCCATTAAATTTATTCCGCCGGGCGTGCAAGTTTACAATATAGAATTGGAGCCCGGCCGCGGTGGTAAAATTGCCCGAGCCGCCGGAAATTTAGTATTGGTTATGGGTATTTTAGGCGATAACGCGCAAATTAAGATGCCTTCAAGTGAAATCAGATTAGTCAATAAAGAGTGCCTGGCGACCGTCGGTCAAGTCAGTAATTTAGATAGAAATAATATTGTCATCGGCCGAGCCGGCCGGCAACGGCTCTTAGGCGTCAGGCCAACGGTTAGAGGTACGGCCATGAATCCAGTTGATCATCCGCATGGCGGCGGCGAAGGCAAGCAGTCAATCGGCTTAAAGCATCCTAAGACCAAGTGGGGTAAACCCGCGCTCGGAGTTAAGACCAGAAAGAGTAAAAAGAGATCAAATCGATTAATTATCAGTCGAAGAAAGAAATAAAAAAATAAGCACGAAAAAAACGAACATAGAACGAAAAAAACGAAATAGATTGCCAAGTTTGTAATATCATTCGTGTCTTTCGTCCTATATTCGTTAAATTAGTGTATTTTATATGTCAAGAAGTTTAAAAAAAGGCCCATACCTTAACGAAAGATTAATGAAGAAGCTTAGAGCAATGCGTCCTGGCGACAAGACCATTCTTAAAGTCTGGGACAGGGCTTGTACAATCGCGCCAGAGATGGTTGGTTTTACTATTGGCGTGCATAATGGCAAGCAACATACGCCAGTATTTATCGTCGAGAATATGGTTGGGCACAAATTAGGTGAATTCTCGCCGACCAGGAAGTTTGTCAGCCACGGCGGCAAGATGGCTAAAGATCAAGCTAAGGATGCTACGGCCACTGCGGCCGCCCCGACTACAGCCCCGACTTTAAAAGCTGGAAAATAAATATGGTTGAACTGGATTTATAAAATTTTTTCCTCTCGGAACTCGGCTCGGAGTACCGGCCTCAAACAGTCCTCGCACGAAAATTTTATAAATCCAGTTCAACCAAGAGTGAAATTATAAAAAAATATGGAAGTTAAGGCAAAAGTAAAATTTATCCGAATGTCACCGATTAAAATGCGCTTGGTCGCTAATCTGATTAAAAAATTACCGGTAGATAAAGCCTTGGACCAATTGCAGTTTGTAAATAAATTAGCCGCTCGGCCGATCGCCAAGCTGGTTAATTCCGCGATAGCTAACGCCGAGCATAATTTTGAATTGGCCAAAGATAATTTGTTTATAAAAGCCATAACCGTTGGCGAGGGCCCGACTTTAAAACGTTGGCTGCCCCGAGCGCACGGCCGAGCCACGCCGATTAGAAAGCGCACCAGTCATGTTAATTTAGTCTTAGACGAAATTAAGGTCTCGGGCGTTATCCATGCTAAGAAGCAGAACTTGGCCGCGCCGGTTAAACTGGAAACCCAGCCCAAGCAAGAATCAGCCGTTAAAATCAAAGAGTCGGCCAAGCCGGAAAAAGACAAGAATATCGCGGTTAAGGAAGAAGGCAAAGTTATAGTTGATCCGAGGATGGAAGGCCGCGGTGGTCACGCCAAGATTGAAGGCGGCAGCAAGGGGTTTGTCGGCAAGATGTTTAGGAGAAAAAGCGGCTAAAAAGTAAGAAGTATGAAGTGAGAAGTAAGAATAATTATTCATATTTTCCATTGTTTTCTGACTTCTAACTTCTCAATTCTAAATTAATTATTATGGGACATAAGATAAATCCAAAAGTTTTTCGACTTAATATTACTAGGACTTGGCCGTCTAAGTGGTTTGCCAGTGGCCAGAGTTTAATCAAGAATTTGGAGCAAGATGTTAGGTTAAAGAAATTTTTATTTGTTGAACTGCGGGAGGCCGGCGTGGATCGCTTTGAAATAGAAAGAAGCGGCCATAAAATTACCATCGGCGTTTTCACGGCCAAGCCGGGCATTATCATTGGCCGCGGCGGCAGCGGAGTCGGCGACTTAAAAAAGAAATTGCATGATAAATTTTTAAAGAATTTTAGGTTAAACGATATCAATTTAAATATTACCGAATTTGACCGACCGAACCTAAGCAGTATGATTGTGGCCGAGTCCATGGCCATGGATATTGAAAAGAGAATGCCTTTTCGGCGAGTTATGAAACAGGCGATTAACCGAGTGGAAAGAGCCGGCGCTCTAGGAGTAAAAGTAGTGGTTAGCGGCCGGCTTAACGGATCAGAGATCGCCAGGACGGAAATGCTGACTTCAGGCAAAGTTCCTTTGCACACCCTAAGAGCTGATATAGATTTCGCCAAAGCCACGGCTAAAACCACCTATGGAACAATCGGCATAAAGCTGTGGATCTATAAGGGCGATGTCTTTAAGAAACAGGGCGAAACCGCTAAGGGAGAAGTGGTGGGAGAGATGAAAAAATAAATAATTAATTTAAAATTTAAAATTATTGTGTATGTTGATGCCAAAGAAAACAAAGTGGAGAAAGATGCATAAGCGCAAGCGGGGCGGCAAAGCTTCCCAGATGCTTAGTTTAAGTTTTGGCGACTATGGTTTAAAAAGTTTGGCAGCTTGCTGGATTTCTTCTCGGCAGATTGAATCAGCCAGAAAGGTTTTAACCAGATATATCAGTAAGGGCGGCAAGGTTTGGATCAGGATTTTTCCGGATAAATCGGTGACGATCAAGGGTGGAGAAATCCCCATGGGTAAAGGCAAGGGCTCGGTTGATCACTATGTCGCTATAGTTAAGCCCGGCATGATAATGTTTGAGATCGCCGGCATCACCGAAACCGAAGCCAAAGAAGCCATGAAAATGGCCGGTTACAAATTACCGGTTAAATGCAAGTATATTAAAAAATAGTAAAGATTATCAATATGGAACTTAAAGAATTAAAATTAAAGACCGCCAAGGAATTAAAGCAGATTCTAAATGAGTTTCGCGATAAGCTAAGAGATTTGCGTTTTAAAGATGCTAATAAGCAATTAAAAAATATTCGGGAGATCAGAAGTATTAAGAAGACTATCGCCAGGATTTTGACTTTATTAAGCGGTAAAGAGAATAAATAAATATGGGAAATCAAAACGAGACAACTAAGCAAATGGCCAAGCGCCAAATTATTAAACGGAAGTTTAACGGTGTGGTCGTGAGCGATAAAATGGATAAAACCAGGGTGGTTAACGTTGAATCAGTTAAAATTTATCCGAAATACGAGAAAAGATACAAAACTAATAAGACATTTAAAGTGCATGATGAAAAGAATCAATATAAAGTTGGCGACAAGGTGCAGTTCGTTGAGTGCCGTCCTTTAAGCAAAGATAAAAGATGGCGGGCGCTGTATAATTAAAATCTGACATTTATTATATGATACAAGTTCAAACCAGGTTAAAAGTTGCGGATAATACGGGCGCTAAAATAGTCATGTGCATCAGGGTGCTGGGTAGCTATAAAAAACGTTATGCTACCGTTGGCGAGATTATTACCGTGGTAGTCAAAGACGCGGAGCCGCATGCCGCCATTAAAAACGGCGATATCGCGCAGGCCGTAGTCGTTAGGACCAGGAAAGAAGTCAGGCGGCCGGATGGCGTTTATGTGCGCTTTGACGAGAATGCTTGCGTAATTATTGATAAAGAAAAAAAAGAGCCGCAGGGCACAAGAATTTTTGGCCCAGTGGCGCGCGAATTGAAGCAGCTTGGTTTTATAAAGATAGCTTCGTTGGCGTCGGAAGTGCTATAATCAATTAAAAATTATGGTTTAAGTTAATTTTTGGGTGCTTGGTTTCTTAATATTTGGCAAATCATTTTGTATCGATTTTCCCGACTTATGCCCCGATGCATTCTAAGCAAATT
>LCCP01000005.1 GCA_000997945.1 Parcubacteria group bacterium GW2011_GWC2_42_12
CAAGACACTCCTTATCCGGAAGCGGATGATGGCGCGCCTCTGACCTTTACTACTTATAAGCACGAGTTTCCTCGGCCGATCGCTACGCCGTTTCCGGCTAATCCAAGTCGAGGAGAAGAAGTTCAATTTACCGATGCCAGCCAAACTTATCTAAGCGCGGCGCCAGCCACGGCCGTGTCTTGCGATGATGTTAATTGCGCTTGGCTCTGGACCGTACCGCCTGACGCTACAATAGATAATGCGACGATTTCAGCGCCGATTGTAATTTTCAACACGGCCGGATCGAATAGCGTAACCTTAAGAATAACCGACAAGAATGACGGCTACTGGGCAGAAATTACCATTCAGGTTGGAGTAAATGCCAATTTACCGGGCTGGAAAGAGGTCAAGCCGGAATGATAATTGATAACCCCTTTAATAAAGGGGTCGCCCGCAAGGGCGCCTGCCTGCCGGTAGGCAGGGTGGATTTTATGATTTTATAGAATGAATTAACATAAATCCCCCTAACCCCCTTTGTTAAAGGGGGTAAATGAAAATCCCCCTAACCCCCAATGTTCGCGGGGGTAAATTCACTTTGGCGTGGCTTAAACCGCGCTAATTTAAAATCACCATGTTAGATAAGAATAAAAATAAAATATCAAGCAATAACGCCGGCTTTACTTTAGTTGAGTTATTAGTCAGTATTTTCATTATTGCTCTAATCAGCGCTGTTTTTATGGTTAATTATCATAATACCAATAAACGGTCAGAACTTAAGATGGCCGCGCAGAAATTGGCCTCGGATATTCGGCTGGCGCAGAATTACAGTCTGGGTTCAAAAACCTATGACGGCGCTACCACGCCTTCAGGCGGCTGGGGCGTACACTTTAGTTTGGCCGACTCGACTCATTATATAATTTTTGCTGATAAAGATGCGCCCAATGGTAATCAGGTTTATAACTCCGGCGAGGCCATAGAAACTAAAAATTTGCCAGCCGGTGTGACTATTAGCTCCTTAGAGGTAGCCGGAGCGCCGGTTAATTCGGTTGATATTGTTTTTTTCCCGCCCGACCCAACGACTTATGTTAACACCTCTATCTTTACTAGCGCGCAAATTAATTTAAGGGAAAATATAAATAATTCGACAACCGCGGTGACCGTGAATTTTTTTGGCTTAATTGACGCGGAGTAAAATGTTCACTGTCATTGCGAGCGACTGTAAGGGGCGAAGTAATCTCTGGTAAGAAAGAAAGACAAAAAAAGAAAATGCTTTATTTAATAAGTTGAATTAGGATTGGAGAGATTTATCCTTAGACTTGTAAAGAGTTTCTAACCAGAGATTGCTTCGTCGCTACGCTCCTCGCAATGACAAAAATATGTCTTTAAATTTCTTATTAGATAAATTTGATGAAGACTAAAATTATTAAAAATAATTCCGGCATCAGCATCCTGGAAGTGTGGGCGTTTTGTCCTTGGTAATTCAAAACATACAAGCGCAATATATTAATAGAAATATTTTAATTGCTTCCGGTTTGGCGCAGGAGGGCTTGGAGTTAGTTAGAAATATTAGGGATTTAAATTGGCTGACGCCGGGCAATGCCTGGGATAAAGATTTGGCTCCAGTCAGTGGCCAGCACAAGTTTGTTATTGATTATAGGGGCCGTAGCAGTCTGGCGGATATAGCCGGAATAGACGCTATCGCCGCTATTTTAAATATTGACAATAGCAGTGGTTTTTATTGGCATGGCGCGGGAACGGACAGCATGTTTAAGCGCATGCTGACAGTGGAAAAGATAACGATCGCTGGGGCCGAATATTTATTAGATGTTAAATGCACGATCCGCTGGCGAGATGGCGCAGAGAATCACGATTATACGGCGGAAACTTATTTATATAATTGGCGGTAATATAATGTTAATGTCACGAATAAAAAAAGAGAAAGGCACAAGCTTAATTGAGTTATTGGTGGCCATAACCTTGTTTTCTTTTATGATTTTAGCCGCGACCCAGATATTTAAGATGGTTATCGACGGCCAAAGGAATGCCGTTAGTGCCCAGAATGTGCAGGAAAACATCAGATACGCCATGGAAAAAATCAGCAAAGAAGTCAGGATGGCGAAAAAAAGCGATCATGAATGCGAGGCAATGTTTAGCGCGCCCAGACCGATCGCTGTTTATACAGTTTTTAATACTACGGCTGGCGGTAGCAAACTTTATTTTAAAAATCAATATGACTATTGCGTGGTTTATTATCTGGAAAATAATCGCCTTAAGGCAATGGCTGACTCGGCTACTGGCATTCATGACGGTTTTGTCACACCCGCTAAAATTGACATCAGCAATTTGCAATTTTATGTTGTCGACGATCTAATCGACGCTTTTCATAGCACCCAGCCGTACGTTACCATGGTTATGGACGCTAAGGCGGTTGGCTTGGCAATCCATGAGCAGAAAATGAAGATTCAAATGACCGTTTCTTCAAGATATTATGAATAAAATAATATTTGGACAAGAAGCGAAATTTCTGGATTCCCGCCTGCGCGGGAATGACAATAATATAATATGCAAATAGCGCGAATAAAAAACGATCAAAAGGGCGTGATTTTAATTTTAACGCTCTTAATTTTAAGCAGTATTTTAGTGGTGACCTTGGCCGCGGCTGATTTGGTTTTGGCCGGCCTAAGAATGAATCGGCTAACCGGCTATTCCAGTATCGCCTTTTTCGCCGCCGAGGCCGGTCTGGAGCGAGCTTTATGGGAAGCCAGAAAAAACAATCTTGATTTATCTGGCGGCAATTCAAATGATATTTTACAATGTTCTGTTCCGGGGTCATGTGTTTTAGCAAACGGCAGTTCTTATATAGTTAGCTACACTAGTTTTCCTCCTAATGTTATTTTTAAATCAATCGGCAGTTTTAGTGGTGTTAAAAGATCGGTTGAGGGTACATACGAAGTGGAATAGATCATATGGAAAAACAGCAGGTCAAAAAGAGAATAGAAAAACTAAGACAGGAGATTGAAAAATATCGCCATGCTTATCATGTCTTGGATAAATCCTTGATTTCCGACGCGGCGCTAGACAGCTTAAAAAATGAATTGCAAAAGCTGGAAAATGACTATCCGGAATTTATTACGCCCGATTCGCCAACGCAGAGAGTGGCCGGCGAGCCCTTAGAGCAATTTAAAAAGACCAAGCATGCGGCGCTCATGACATCGCTCTATGACGCTTTTTCTCCGAACGATATGACGGATTGGGAGAAAAGAATGGCTAGAATCTTACCGGGTGAAAAATTTAATTATTACGCTGAATTAAAAATGGATGGTTTAGCCGTGGCGCTTACTTATGAAAGAGGAAAATTTGTTTTAGGCGCGACTCGCGGCGATGGAGTTACCGGCGAAGAGGTAACGCAGAATTTAAAAACCATTGAAGCCATACCATTGAGTTTATATCGGCCGGATCGTGGGGAGTTGAAAAAGATTGGTTTAAGTAACGAGTCAATAAAAAAATTGTATGAGGCGTTGGACAAGGGTAGGTTTGAAGCGCGCGGCGAAGCCATCATGACTAATCAGGTTTTTGCCGATCTGAATAAGCAATATAAAAAGCAAGGCCTAGCGCCTCTGGCTAATCCGCGGAATGCCGCGGCCGGCTCAATCAGGCAATTGGACGCGAAATTAATGGCCGAGCGCAAACTGGATTGCCATATTTATTCTTTGGCCACCGACTTGGGCTTGGCTTATCATGAACAAGAGCATGAAGTGGCTCGGGCTCTAGGGTTTAAAGTTTTAAAGCAAAATAAATATTGCCGGAATTTGGACGAGGCCATTAAATATCATGACTACTGGGAAAAGCGGCGCGGCCAGGTGCCGTTTGATTGCGATGGCGTGGTGATAGTGGTTAATGATTTAGATTTATGGCCGAAACTGGGGATTGTCGGCAAGGGCCCGAGATATATTATGGCCTACAAATTCGCGGCCGAGCAGGCGACAACGGTGGTGGAGGAGGTAGTTTGGCAGGTCGGTCGGACCGGAGTTTTAACGCCCACGGCGCATCTAAAACCGGTTAAAATTTACGGCGTAACCGTCAGTCGGGCGACTTTGCATAATCTGGATGAAATCGGTCGGCTGGGTTTAAAGATCGGCGACACGGTAATTATTGAACGCGCCGGCGATGTAATTCCTAAAGTGATAAAAGTTTTGCCCGGCTTGCGCGTAGGTAATGAAAAAGAAATTAAAGCGCCGCTTAAATGTCCGATGTGCGCTGGCGGTGCAGAGAAAGTCCAGGGCGAAGTGGCTTATCGCTGCGTTAATAAAAATTGCTACGCGATGAATTTACGCCATTTAAGCCATTGGGCTTCGAAAAATGCCATGGACATAGAAGGGTTGGGCCCGAAAATTATTGAGCAGTTGGTTAAAGTCGGCTTAGTGCGCGACCCGAGCGATTTTTATAAATTAACCTCGGGTGATTTGCTGCCTTTAGAAAGATTTGCCGAAAAGAGCGCGGAAAATTTAGTCGCTGCCGTCGCGGCCAAAAAAGCCGCGGAGTTGCCTAGATTTATTTATGCGCTGGGCATCAGGCATGTGGGCGAAGAGTCGGCTTTGGCTTTAGCTAAACATTTCGGCAGTTTAGAAAAAATTACCAAGGCCAGTTTGGCTGAAATAAATTCTCTTTATGATTTTGGAGAAATTATGGCTAAGAGCGCCTATGAATGGTTTCATGATAAAGTTAATTTAGCGTTTTTGGCCAGATTAGCGGCGGCCGGAGTAAGGGTTAAGAGTTTAAAATTAACGACTGGAAGCGCTAAATTAGCCGGAAAAACTTTCGTTTTGACCGGCGGCTTAGACCAATTGACAAGGGATCAAGCCAAGGATAAGATAAGAGAATTAGGCGGGGATATTTCTTCGTCGGTCAGTAAAAACACGGATTTCGTGGTGGCCGGTTCTGACGCCGGCAGTAAGCTGGACAAGGCGAATAAATTAGGGGTGAAAGTAATTAATGAAGAGGAATTTTTAAAGTTAATTTCTTAACTGTCATTGACATGTTATATTATGTTACTATCTAAACAAGAAATACAACATATTGCTAAATTAGCGCGGCTCGATTTGACTGAAGCCGAATTAGAAAAATACGGTGGACAACTGTCCAATGTTTTAAGTTATATTGATCAACTTAAAGAGGTTGATGTTAAGGGCGTGGAGCCGACCGCGCAGGTTACTGGGTTGGGAAATGTTTTACGCGAAGATAAAGTTGAAGATTGGGATAAGGCAGAAATTGAGGCAGCTTTGGCCGATGCGCCGGAAAAGGAAGGCAGATTTATTAAAGTAAAGAGAGTGATTGAATAATTTTTATGCAATTAAATACTCTGACAATAAAACAGGCCAGTAGTTTGCTGGCAAAAAAAGAAATTACTTCGATTGGATTAACCAAGGCGTGTTTAAAGCGGATTAAAGAGGTTGACGGGAAAATCAAGGCGTGTTTGACTGTCTGTAAAAAGGAAGCTTTGGTGGAAGCGAACATCGCCGATGAACGGCGCGCTAAGGGTGAAACCGGTGAACTATTAGGTATTCCGTATTTGGCTAAAGATAATATTTTAACCCGAGGCGTACGCGCCACGGCCGCTTCAAAAATTTTAGAAAATTATATCGCGCCATATGACGCGACGATTATTAAAAAATTAAAGCAAGCCGGCGCCGTGCTTTTAGGCAAAACTAATTTGGATGAATTCGCCCATGGCGCGTCAACGGAAAATAGCGCTTTCGGCCCAACCCATAATCCTTGGGATTTGACGCGTGCGCCCGGCGGTTCAAGCGGCGGTTCAGCCGCGGCCGCGGCCGCGGATATGTGTATTTTCGCCTTAGGCACGGACACGGGCGGCTCAACTAGATATCCGGCTAGTTTTTGCGGGGTGGTTGGGCTTAAACCGACTTATGGCCGAAGTTCTCGTTTTGGCCTGATCGCCATGACCAGCTCAACCGATGTGCCAGGGACTTTGACTAAGACCGTGGCAGATGCGGCTATTGTATTATCAGCTATGGCCGGAGTGGATAAGAATGACGCAACTACGGTGAAATCCCCCCTACCCCTCTTTGTTAAAGGGGGCATAAAGGGCTTAACTATCGGCCTGCCTAAAGAATATTTTGTTGACGGCACGGATAAAGGCGTGACGCAAGCCGTGGAAAAGGCAATCGAAGATTTTAAAAAGTTAGGCGTGAAATTTAAATCAGTCAGTTTACCGCATACTAAGTATGTCGTGCCGGTTTATTACATCATTACGCCGTCCGAAGTAAGTTCAAATTTAGGCAGGTTTGACGGTATAAAATATGGCTTAAGCGCCTCACCCCAACCCTCTTCTTCTAAAGGAGAGGGAGTAAGCGATTTAATGAGTATCTATACTAAGAGCCGGGGTCAGGGCTTTGGATCGGAAGCGAAACGCCGCATCATGCTCGGCACCTACGCCTTATCCGCCGGCTATTATGACGCTTATTATTTACAGGCGCAGAAAGTGCGCACTAAGATAAAGCAAGAGATGGATAAAGTTTTAGAAGAAGTTGATTGCCTATTAACGCCAACCGCGCCGCACGCGGCTTTTAAGATCGGCGAGCAGATTCAAGACCCGCTAAAGATGTATCTGGAAGATATTTTTGTTGCCGGCGCGTCCTTGGCCGGTCTGCCGGCGATTTCTATCCCTGGCGGTTTTGATAATGGCCTGCCGGTTGGTCTGCAATTAATCGGTAAAAGATTTGACGAAGCCACTTTATTTCGTGTCGGCCATAATTACGAGCAGGCGACAGGGTGGCATAAGAAGAAAGTAGAAATATAGAATAATAAATTTTCAATTTCTAATTTTCAATCAATTTTTAATGCTATAATTTTCAATTGAAAATTAAATAATTCAATCATTCATTAAAAATTGTAAATTGAAAATTAAAAATTATTTTTTTATGTTCAAACAAAACAAAACAATTCTAATTATGGCGGTGGTTATACTGGCGCTGGCTGCCGGTTTAGTTATAGTTAAGGGTAAAAAATTACCGCCCAGCGATCAGGGGCAAAATGGCGATCAGTATAATGTGAATAAAGTAAGTCCGATTGACGCGGCTGACCATGTTTTTGGGTCGTTAACAGCGCCGATTCAGATGATAGTCTATAGCGATTTTGAGTGTCCGTTTTGCGCTGGTTTTTCGGAGACCATGAAACAGGTAGAAAGGGAATTTGGCGATAAAGTGGCGATTGCTTTTAGGCATTATCCTTTAGCCGGGCATCCTGAAGCGGCTAAAGCGGCCGAAGCCAGCGAGTGCGCGGCCGAGCAGGGCAAGTTTTGGGAAATGCATGATAAATTGTTCGCTGACAACATCGCCGGCCGTTTAGGCGCGGAGCAATCTAAGCAAGACGCGAGCGATTTGGGTTTGGATGCGGCTAAATTTAACCAATGCTTAGCTAGCGGTAAATTTGGCCGTAAGGTGGTCGACATGATGGCCGAAGGTAAGCGCGCCGGCGTTACCGGCACGCCTACCAGTTTCATTAACGGCAATATTTACCCTGGTGCTTATCCGTTCGAAGATTTTACCGGTTCTGATGGAAAACAAGAAAAAGGTCTAAGAAGTATAATTAACGATTTGCTGAAATAGATTTAACTTTACAGTTTCGGAGGGTTCGCATAGTGGTCGAGTGCGCATCCCTGGAAAGGATGTATGTCCGCAAGGGCATCGAGAGTTCGAATCTCTCACCCTCCGCATATAAAAAATATGAGATTTGGAGAAATTAGAAAAATAGAAACTGAGCAAGAACCAAGTATTAAAATTATCGGTTCCAGTCAAGCACCCGAAAGATTTAAAAAGAATCCATTTTTTAATGATTATCATTGGGGTCTGGCTGATTGGGAAGAAGGGAAACTATATTTGCCAGATAAATCTGATGAGGCCATATCTTTTTCTATAGCTTCTCATGAATTGGGTCATTTGATAGAGAAGGGCAGGATACAACCCGACAGAGAAAATTTTCAAGCAACCCATCAAGAAGAATTAAGAGCTTGGACAGAGGGCTGGAAATATTTAGAAAAATATCTTATTGATTACTACGACGATCCGCAGGTCGTTGATGATTTAAAGACTATTGTAGAAAAAATAAAAGATAAAATGATAGGTATTACTCTTTTAACCAAACCGTTCTACCAAGAATCCGGTGCAAAGAATATTAGACAGCAGAGGAAATCATTTTTACAGACCGAGTCAGGCCGTCGCATTAAAGCGGAAATTGATGGCCTTAGAGAGTTTGTTGAAATGACGCTCGCCAGTTCTGGCAAAGAGTTTTTTCTAAAGAGAATTGATTGGAATAAGTTTTCAGAAGTTATCAGAAAAGTTTTAATTGATATAGAAAAAGATAATCAAACGAATGCTAATTAATGGATTTTAATTAACTCTTATGTTCTATAAAAAAATTTATAATTTCGGCGACCGGCTTGAAGATAAGGCGCGCGGCCGGCTAAGCCATTACCCGATTATTTATGCTTTTATCGGCGGCACCGGCATAATTCTTTTTTGGCGCGGCGTTTGGCATGCGGCGGATTATATCATCATGAGATTTTTTTTCGCAGCCGGCGGCAGCATGATGAGCGCCAGCCTGCCCCAGCTGCCTTGGTGGGACGGCCCTTTGTCCATGCTGGCTGGAGCCGCCTTGCTCTTAACCGTGGGTTTGTTCGTTTCTAGTTTCATCGGCAATGAGATTATTATTTCCGGGCTGAAAAAAGAAAAGAAGATAGTGGAAAAGACTGAGGAAGAGGTGGAAGAGGAAATAAAAGAAAATGATAAAATAAAACACGAGATTCACGAAATGGACGGCAGATTAAAGCGGATTGAACAAAATTTAAAAAAATAACCTTTTTAGCTAATGGAAATCCTTGTTAATATCTTTGATTTTATCCTTCACATTGATATCCACTTGGGCGAGATCATCGCTCAATACGGCGCTTTAGCTTACGCGATTTTGTTTGTTATCATTTTCGCCGAAACCGGCTTGGTTTTTACCCCATTCTTGCCCGGCGATTCGCTTCTTTTCGCGGCCGGAACTTTTTCGGCGATCGGCTCTTTTAATATTGCGGTTTTGCTTTTCTTGCTTTGGCTGGCCGCCATTTTAGGCGACTCGGTAAATTATTGGCTGGGGCGGTATTTCGGCCAGGCGATAATAAATAATCGGAGGATTCCCATCAATCAGGAACATATAGAGAGAACCCGGAAATTTTATGAAAAATACGGCGGCAAGACTATTTTTTTAGCGCGCTTTATGCCGATTATCAGAACTTTTGCTCCTTTCGTTGCCGGCCTGGGCAAGATGGATTACAGAAAGTTTATCTACTATAATATTGCCGGTGGCTTTACCTGGGTATTCGGCTTTACTCTCTTAGGTTATTTTTTCGGCAACTGGCCGGGCGTCAAAGAAAATTTTTCTTTAGTGATTATGGCCATTATCGTATTATCCGTAGCGCCGATATTTATTGAACTTATTAAAGCAAAATTTAAAAAGATAGAGACTCCTGCTAAATAATAATTTCACACCGCGGTCTCTGCCGCAGGGTAATTTACAAATATGAAATCTTTATTGTCAATCCATTATTTAATTTGGCTGATCTTATCCGGTTTATTTTTCGCCGCCGGAGAATTTTTTTCAAAGAAATTCGCGCTCAATCCCCGGGCCATCATGGTGGTTTATATTTTACTGATGTATATTCTCGGCACCCTGGCCTGGCTACCGGCGATTTTACAGAAGAATCAACTATCAATCGTGGGCGCGATTTGGTCGGTCTTAAGTTTATTAGCCACGGTTTTAATTGGGCTCTTGATTTTTGGTGAAAGGTTAACCGTTATCGGTATCATCGGTATAATTACGGCCGTTATTGCCGTTACTCTATTGTCGCTGAATTAAATTGTTTAATAAATAAAACACTTCGGTCCTGGCCGAAGTATTTTATTTTGATAATTTATTTCAGCATGGCCGACAAATCTGCGTAAATCGCGTAGGCCATGGCTAAGCCGGAAAAAATAAAGATGGCGATATAGTTCCATTTGGCTAAACTAGTTTCCAAACTTTTTAAAACATAAATCAGAGCGGTTTTGTCTTCAGCAGGAATTGATTGGCTGACCTCAATTTTTTCAATCAGCCGCAGTTTTTCAATCAGCCGGTCGCGGCGATTTTCTATATTAAAGCGATGAGCGAAATACCAGATAAAGCCGATGGTGCCAATATACCAAGCGACTTCCACCCAGAATTGGCTGTAATGATTTAAGATTACCACTAGGCGGTAGGCGATAGTGGCGACAACGCCGATAACAAAAATCCAAATTCGGTAAAAATGGTTGCTTAAATGTGGCATAAATTATTTATTAGCCGATTTTTTTTAGCGCCAGCATGATGCCGATGCCGGCCATTATGCTGATCAACTGGAAAAACGCTTGATGTAGTTTGTTGTTGTCTTTTTTTAATTCAGGGAATAAGTCGGAAGTGGCGATGTAGATAAAGTTGCCGGCCGTGAAGGGAATAATAAAATTTGTGAAACTCTCCAGCTTCCCGCCGATAGTTAAAGCCAAGAGCGAGCCAAAAATAGCCAAACTGGCGGACAATAAATTTAAAATCAGCGCCCTAACCCGGCTAAAGCCGGCGTGAAGCAGAACGCCGAAGTCGCTGATTTCTTGGGGGATTTCATGGGCGATAACGGCGATAGTGGTGGCCAGGCCTAAATTTATGTCAACTAAGAATGAGCCGGCAATAATAATGCCGTCTAAAAAATTATGCAGGCCGTCGCCGACTAAGTTCATTAGACCGAAAGGATGGGGATGATCATCGGTAGTCGGCAAGTGGCAATGGCGCCAATGAATTACTTTTTCCAAGATAAAAAAGAATAAGATGCCGGCTAAGAGCCAAAGCCAGATGCTCGTGCCATTATTTTTTTCCACGGCCTCGGGGATAAGATGCAGAAAACTATCGCCCAAGAGCGTTCCGGCGGACACGCTTACCAAGAAAATGGTTAGCTTATTTAAATTTTTCCATCTAACGGTTAGGATAAAAACGCCGACGAGTGAAAGCAGGGAAACAATCACCACACTGACGATAGTATAGAGATAAATAGTAAACATAGTATTTATATTATATTATTATTTTACCACAATTTTTCGCCTTTGACCTAATCAATTTTTTAAACTATGATAAAATTATAAATGTAAGGATGAGCCATAAAATTATGAAGCTAATATTAGACAATAATCAATTAAGTCAAACGCCCGCTAACTTATTGCGGCAGGCCGGTTATGCCTATTTGCTTGACAGGAATACCGGCCAGGAAAGCTTTGTCCGCGGGTTGGGCCGCGGGTTTTATCCAAGATTTCATCTGTATTTGGCTGAACAAAACGGCCAGGTTATTTTAAATTTACATTTAGACCAGAAGCAAGCCAGCTACGCGGGCGCGCGCGCTCATAACGCGGAATATGACGGGGAATTGGTAGCGGCGGAAATGGCCAGAATAAATGAACTCGTAATTCGCAACTCACAACCCGTAACTCAAAATGCGAATGTAGGAACTGATCAAAACATTCTGGACCAGATAAGGCCAAAACAGTTTAACGCGGCCAGAAAAAGACTGGAAAAGAAAAGTTGGTGGAGAAAATTTTTCAGGTAAAGTTTGCATTGTCATTGCGAGCGACTGAAAGGAGCGTGGCAATCTCTGGTTAAAAAGAAAAACAAATAAAAAAAAATAGCTTTGATTAACAAAATAAATTTTGCTTGGAGAGCTTTAGCTCTTAGTTTGCACAGTGTTTCTAACCGGAGATTGCTTCGTCGTCGCTAACGCTCCTTCTCGCAATGACAATAAGAATGCTATGCCTAATCCCTCGGATGAAATAAAAACTAAGTTAGACATCGTGGAAGTCATCCGCGAATATATTCCGCTTAAAGCGGCCGGTTTTAATTTTCGCGCCACTTGCCCGTTCCATCGGGAGAAAACGCCGTCCTTCATGGTCAGCCCGGAAAAGCAAATTTGGCATTGTTTCGGTTGCGGCAAGGGCGGGGATATTTTTTCTTTTGTCATGGAAATTGAGGGGCTGACTTTTATTGAAGTCTTGCGGCTTCTGGCGAAGAAGGCCGGCGTGACTTTAAAGCGAGGCGCTGATCCGGCCTTAACCTCAAAAAGAAATGTTTTATTGGATATTGTGGAACTGTCAGCTAAATTTTATCATAAAGTATTATTGGATAGTCCGGTGGCCGCGGCCGCCCGCGCTTATTTAAAACAGCGCGGTTTAACCGAAGCGACAATCGAGACTTGGCAGATCGGCTATAGCCCGGACGCTTGGGAAACTTTAACCAATTTTTTAAAGAGCAAGGGTTTCGGCGAAAATGAAATTTTTTTAGCCGGCCTGTCCATCCGAAAAGAAAAAAATCCCGGGTTTTATGATCGTTTTCGTGGCCGGATTATGTTTCCTATAAACGACATCAATGGCAACGCGGTCGGGTTTACCGCCCGAGTCAGTCCGGAGAAAGAAGCAACGGAAAAGATGGGTTTATCCTCCGGAGCGATAGCGAAGGTGGGCAAATATATCAACACGCCGGCGACCATGATTTATGAAAAATCAAAAATTCTCTTCGGTTTGGACAAAGCCAAAATGTCCATTAAGCGGGAAGACGCGGCAATTTTAGTCGAAGGCCAGATGGACGCGATAACCGCCCAGCAAAACGGTTTTACTAATGTGATCGCTTCTTCCGGTACGGCCTTAACCGCCGATCAGGTTAGTCTGATTAAGCGTTATTCTAATAATTTACTGCTGTCTTTTGACATGGATCAGGCCGGCGATTTGGCTTCCGAGCGCGGCATTGACACGGCCATGCGGGCGGAGATGAATATAAAAGTAATTGAAATTAAAGGCGCCAAAGATCCGGATGAGTGCATAAAATCCAATTCTGAAGAATGGAAACGGGCGGTGGCTGAAGCCAAACCAGTGATGCAATATTATTTTGATAAGGTTTTTACTAAATTCAACAAAAATGATTACGAGGGCCAGCGCCAAAGTCTTAATATTTTACTGCCGGTCATCGCTAAATTCGGCTCTAAAATTGAACAAGATTTCTGGCTTAAAAAATTAAGCGAAGAGATTGATGCCAATGAAAATTTGTTAAGGGAAAAATTTAATGAAATTATTTCCGCTAGCCAGCGAACGGCGGAGAAAAGGCAGGCGAGGCGAGCAGACGGGCCGGCCGGGTCGAATAAAATAAGCGGCCAGCTCAAGCCAGAATTAAGCGCAGACAAGCAGAGTCGGGAGGCCAGATTATCTGAATCGCTTTTGGCGCTGGCTTTAAAATATCCGGCTCACTTAGAGTATATTATCAATCATATCGCGCCAGAGCACTTGGTCAATTCAGCAGGCTCATCACAGGGCGGAGATGACTATAAATTATTTTACAAAAATCTGATTATCTATTATAATAAGCTTATAGATTTCTGGACTCATGAGGGAGGAAGTTTTGATTTGGCCATAAATTATCAAGATTTGAAAGATTGGTTTAATAATCCGGAGAATTTAGAGCAAGATAATAATGATACAACCAATAATCAGGCAGATAATCAGCAATGCGCCAGCTCGTTAGACAAGCTGGCGCTTTTGGCTGATAAAGATTTTTATGATTATACGGTGGAGCAGGCTAAAGCTGAAATAATAGAATGGGTTGCTATTCTAAAAGTTAATTATCTAAGCGAGCGCCGCCGCCAGATTATAAAGCTCTTAGCCGCGGCGGAAAAAACCAATTTGCCACCGCCGGAGAAAACCGAAAAACTAAGGGGCTTGCTGGAAGAATATAAAGCCCTGACTGAAGAAATTAATTTAATCGGAATAAAATAACAACTTTTTTTGTCATTGCGGGCTCCCGCCCGCCCGCCAGCCCGACAGAGTCGTTCTGGCGGGAAGCGTTCGGGTGGGTGACCCGCAATCCAGGTTTCGGTGCTAAGAACAAGTTTCTGGATTGCGGCTTCCCGAAGCGGAGTCCGGGGCAGGCTTCGGCCGCAACGACAGAGTAAAATTTGAATAATTGCTTTCTATGTCAAAGAAAAATAAGAAAAATAAAGGCGGCTTTAAGAAAAAAAGATTTCAACCACCGGCGAAACCCAAAGCAAAAAAGCAATATTTTAGGAGATATGCCAGGAAGATGAAAAAATCCGCTAAGGGCGCTATATCCACCAGCAAGCATAGAGAAAACAGGAAGAAAGCGAAAGTAGCGGTTGAGCATCAAATAATTAAGCCGACGGACGAGCAGATAAAGAATTTGATTGTTAAAGGCCGGTCGCGCGGCTTTATCACCGAAACCGAATTGTTGCATATTTTCCCTGAAGTTGAAGAATATATTTATGATTATGAATTGACTTTGGAGGAGTTGCAGAAAAACGGCATTCAAATTATTGAAGACACGGGCGGGTTTTTAGGTCTTGGCGATGATATAAAGAAGAAAACCTCGCAAATTAGCGGCTTTAATGAAAAGAAAAAATTTGACATTTCTGAATTAAGCGCCGATTCCATCCAGATGTATTTAAGGGAAATCGGCAAAGTGCCGCTCTTATCCGGCGCCGAAGAAATTGAATTGGCTAAGCGCAAGGAAAAAGGCGATAAAGAGGCGGAGAAGAAAATTATTGAAGCCAATTTGCGCTTAGTCGTTTCCATCGCCAAAAAATTTACCGGTTCCAAGGGTTTAAGTTTGTTGGATTTGATTCAGGAAGGCAATATCGGTTTGTTCCGCGCGGTGGAAAAATTTGAATACCGCAAGGGCTATAAGTTTTCCACTTATGCCACTTGGTGGATTCGACAGGCGATTACCCGAGCGCTGGCCGATCAATCCCGCACCATTAGAATTCCGGTGCATATGGTGGAAACAATCAATAAGTTTCAGCAGGTTCAGCGTCAGCTGATTCAGGACTTGGGCCGCGAGCCGCTGCCCGAAGAAATAGCCGCCGAGATGGGCGAGGAGATTGATAAGGTTAGGCATGTCATAAAAATTTCCCAGGACACGATTTCTTTGGAAACGACCATCGGCGAAGACGACGAAGATTCAACTTTGGAAGATTTTATTGAAGACATAAAGAATGTGTCGCCCGACCGTTCAGCCGCTTTGCGCTTATTAAAAGATTATGTGAAGTCGGTAATTGCCGAATTAACGCCGCGCGAACAGAAAATTTTGGAAATGCGTTTTGGTTTAACAGATGGCATAGCTCACACTCTAGAAGAAGTGGGGCAGGAGTTTGATGTTACGCGCGAACGGATCAGGCAGATTGAAGCCAAAGCCATAGAGAGGATTCAAAAGCACCCGGGCATTAAGAAGCTAAGAGACTATTAGATTATTGACAACTAGTCAGTTTTAAATTAAGATATTTTTAGTGCCGAAAAGCATGTTTTTTGTTAAGTTGAGTGGACTTTTGTATTAACACTGCCTTTCCGGGTAGCCCCTCGCTATGCTCGGGACAAGTGTAAATTGAGAATTTACAATAAAACTTAAATTTTACATTTGGAATTTGTAATCTAAATTTTCCCGGGTAGTCCCTCGCTATACTCGGGACAAGTGTAAATTGAGAATTATAATAAAAATAGATATTTTACGCTTGAATAAGTAATCAAAATCTTCCCGGGTAGCGCAGCGGTAGCGCAGCGCGCTGTTAACGCGTTGGTCGTCGGTTCGAATCCGACCCCGGGAGCAAATTAGAACACTTAGACGCTGAAAGCACCGTATCATACGGTGTTTTTAGCTTATATATGAGGTTTTTATCTTTTAATTGGCAGTTCTGAAGTAGGTAATTTAAAAATTGCCTTTGTTCCGGCACTTCAGAATTTTCAAAAATTTCACGAGCACGCTTTGCCAAATTTAATATAGTGTTTGCCGTGATATAATACTGATTATTGGCTTTATCGTGTTTGCTTATTTCCGTCATTAGCTTGGCTTGCTTTTCCGTGTATTCTTTAAACTTTTTGTCATAGAAATCATTAGTAATACTACCGTCATATTTATCGTCTTGCAATTTGCTTTTGCGATTTTCAATTTTATCATATTCTTTTCTTAATTCCTGTAGCGTATTGGTAAAAAAGCGATTTTCTGATTTTGTGGCTTGTTTTAAGTCTTGCACTAACTCTTTAACTTTTTTATCCGGCAAATTTATACTATCCAATAATTCATAAATTGGCTTTAATAAATCGGCTTCTTTAACATAAACCCTTTTTTTGTGGGTTCTATGATAATTCGTGCAACTATAATAAATATGCCCCTTTGAGGTTTCGGGCGTGATCGTGCAACCGCAATCGGCGCATTTTATCAATCCTCTAAATATAAACGGCTTAGCGGCGTATTTAAAAGGTTTTTTATGCCAGCCATTCATTATCTCTTGGGCTTTATCAAACAAATTTTTGGCTATAAGCGACGGGTATTTATGCTGGTATAATTCGTTTTTTATTTTCATCATTCCATAGTAAAACGGATTTTTTAAAGTGTGGTAAAGCATACTTATTGAAAGGGGCTTAGGGCTTGCAGTATTGCTTTTTAATCCCGCCCGATCCATTGTTCCCTCAATCTGTCTTAATGAATAATCGCCGGTCGCATACATTTCAAACATTTGTTTTACATAAGGGCTTCGGCGAGGGTCAATCATAATAGCTTTATTGCCCTTTTCGTCCTCGTAATTGATATAACCTACGGGAGCTTTGCCAATCCATTCGCCATTTTTAATTTTATTTTCATTGGCTCTTTTTACATTATCGCTAACGGAGTCTGAATAGTATTTTGCAAGGCTTACGCCTATAGTAAATCTGAATAAATCGGTAGCGGGGGAGTCTTTATGTAAAATAATATTATCCGAGGGGAAGTGTAGCTCTATTTTTCCGGCTCTTCTTAATTCTTCCAATAAAGCTAAATCCATCGTGAAGTTTCTAATCAAGCGGTCAATCTTATCGCAACATAAAGCCGTTATCTCTTTTGAATTTTGCAGAATATCCAATATTCTTTTAAATTCTTCTCTTTTGGTTTTCCAAGCCGACTCATCAAAATTAAATTCTTTAAAAACGCTTAACTTTTTTTCTCGGCAATATTTCTGCAATCTTAATAATTGAGCGGGCAAGGAATTGCCAGCTTCTTTTTGCTCTTCAGTTGACACACGGGCTAAAATTATTGCTTTCATATTGGCGATTTTACATATTTAAAATAAATTGATAAAATATCTTTGCGAAGATAGCCCTCCTGTCTTTGCCAAAAAAGTCTCATCAATTTGGGGCTTTTTTGTTTTTCGGTTTCGTTAAAATAATTTTTCCATTGGTCGCCAATTTTTGTCTTGGCCAATTTTACCTTTTTGATATTTATAATTTGTTGAGCCGTTATAATTCCAAACGCCGTTTTCAAAAATCGCTATACCGCCAACATAGCCCTTGCCCAATTCTTTGAGTTTTAAGGCCAATGCTTTGGTTTTGTCTGCCGTTTCGGGATCTTCGGCTGTTTGCCCGTCTTTAGGGTCAAAAATGCCTATCCTGCCATTTTTAAAGCGTATTATGAAGTCTGGGTAGAATAGGGCTTCTTTGTCGTCAACGCTGTTAAAATACTTGATTGCAAAATACTCTTGGCCATAATTGCCATTTTTAAACCACCAATCAATTTTTTTACTTTTGCTTTCAAGGTATTTGATAAAATTAAGCTCATTATCTTTGCCATTATAATCTTTAAGCACAAAACATTTATCCAAAGCGCAAAGTTTTTGCGGCACTTCTTCATAATCAGATGTAAAACCGTAATGTTCCAAAATTTCAAAAATCGGAGTTTCCTTTTCTTCTTCTCTTTTCTTTTTATCTTTTAGTATGGCTTGGGCTGTCGGCTTAAAATCAGCCAATGCTTTAGTTATTGCCGGCCTAAATTTACTGCTCGCTCCCTTTTGTATGTCTTTAACAAAAATTCTGTAATAATAGTTGCTGTCTTTGCTTAATGCCGATTGAAACCAAACACGGATCGCTGATTTAAGCACTCCCCAAGCACGGGCGAAATTAGTATATTTTGCCCGCTCATCAGTTTGCTCTTTTAAAAGCGAATAGCAAAAGTAGTTAAAAGTTTTTTCAACATCGTTGGTTGACATTTCCAACTCAACATCAACGCCTTTTTTCTTAAACTCATAGGCCATTTGTTCAAGGTCTTCAAATTTAGCGTTGGCAATAATACTGTTGGTTAGCTTGCGGCTTAAATCAACGCCCGCTTTTTTTAGCTTTGCTTCCACTTTTCCAAAAATATCATTTTTAGTAATGCTAAAATAGATGTTAATTGAGTTGATAAAACTCGCTTGAAATTTTGCAGAGGCTGGTATATCGCCATAGTCAATGCGGGAAATATAGGCCGATTGTAATTTAACATTTTTAATGCCTTGCTTGCGGTAAGCAAACCTATCAGGAATTTGTTTTTTCTTTAGATCGGGCAGTTCAACTTGGCTTCGTTTATAGTTGGTGTATAAATAGCCGGTTCTTAAATTCGGATTATTTTTATAATCTTCTTTGGCCTGCGGTTCGGCCATTCTTAAAATACGGCCAACTGTTTGAGTATAAAAAGTTTCCTTTTTTATATCCCTAAACATAACTAACACGCTGGCGCGCGGGCAATCCCAGCCCGTGCCGGCGGCCTGTTTAAAAAGCATATAGTCAACTTTGCTGTCGTTGTCGGCAATAAAGTCCAAGTTCTCTTTTTTCTTGTCAAACCATTTAGCTATCTGTTTATTTTTAACGCCCTTAACGGCTAAAAATTGGCTCACAACTTCTTCTTTTGTCTTATCGCCTTTGGCCATAAGCTCTTTGTCGTCATTAGGGAGCTGGATCAGCATTAGCGGGTTAATATCCTTACCTAACGCTTTTAATTCATTCGCCAGCTCTTGCCGTTTTTCCATCCCTAAGGTCAACAGCATTTCGTCTAAATCCTTGCCCTTATGTTGTTTCAAATCTTCTTCAGTCTGCACTAAAATTTTTTCTTTAATCAAACCCTCGTCAACTACTTTTTCCCTTTCAACCGGCACAAAACTACCTAATGTAGCGGCCTTAACTACATCCTTGTCATCCGGCGTTGCGGTAATAAGGACAGCAATTTTAGGGTCTACAAGATCAATAATATCTTGCGCCAATTCAGTTGTTTTGTTGGTGTGGGCTTCGTCTATAAATAAAATAATTTCTCGGCCTGCCTTTTTAGTTTCCTCAATTACATCTTCAAAATAACTGCCGCTTTCCTTTTTAAATCTTTTATCTTTCGGTTTGCGTAATTTTAGTTTTCTGGTTGAGGCGTTATCTTGCACAACCTTTTGCCAATTTAAAAATAAAATATCGTTTTCGTATAACTTGCCCCTGTTTATATCATTTACAGTCAACAGCGCATTTTCTAAATTGTTTTCAAAATACTCCCTAAATTTATCCCTGCTTTGCATTGTCAAGTCATCGCTAAAAGTAATCCAAATAAACGCCTTATCTATTTTCCATTGCGGTAAGTGATTAAGCCCTTTTATAAAATGGGCAATGGTTAAAGTCTTGCCGCTTCCGGTAGGGGATTTAAAAACCAAAGGCAACTGCCGGCCTTGTTTTTTCCAAAGCCGCAAAAAGGCTTCGTTTAAGCCGTCAATAGCTGTTTTTTGAAATGGTAAAAGATTAAATACAGGCATAATTAAACAAGGTTATAAATATTTTTATAAATTTCCAAAATCGGTTGCGGAATGGTTTTAATTTTTATGTTTTTATCGTCGTCAAAGTCGTTAAAATCAAATTCTTTTTCCCAGCTAAAAATATATACAACCGTCGGTTTTTTTAGCTTTCTAATTTTTTCAACAAAGTTATCAAACTTTCCAAATTCTTCCCTAAAATAAATGGCGGTAAATTGTTTAGGGCTTTCAAAGATTTGCCAAAAATTATTTTGCTCAACCAGATCAAAGGTATTTTCGGCAATGGCCAGCATACCGCCTGCGTTGTGGGCTAAATCAATTTTATCAGCGTCATCAGCTTTTAAGATATTATTTTTACCAACAAAAGCCGTTTTGAAATATCTAACCGAATTGCCCAAACCTTTTTTTGAATTATAGCCCTTTATTACATTTTTAATTCGTGGATAACAAATATCCGTCATTATTTTGTGGTTTTGGCCGTTTATAACTTCTTCGTTATTTGTGATTATAATAAATTGCCTCTCCCCATCATCTTCCTTATTTAATTCCATTACAGCATGACCTGTTGTGCCTGATCCAGCAAAAAAATCAAGAATTGTAGCATATTTATTGTTATTCCATTTTAAGATTTGCTTAACTAATCTAACTGGTTTTTTACCGTTCTTAAAATCTATATTACCCTCATCTTGAATATTACGCATATCCAAATGAAAACCTTTCCAAAGATCGCCTCGCAAAGTGCATCTTGTAAATGCAGATTCAAAATCATCTGAATTTTTAATACCCTCTTTAAATTTTATAAACATACGAACTGAGCCAGTTGTTGTCTTAAATAAAAGCCTGTCTTCAAATCTAAATGGTTTCCCAGTCGGTTGTTTTTTTAAAAAATTTTGATCAATTTTTTTAGCAAACGGCTGATCCGTAAATAATTTTTCTGCAACGGATACATACATAAAATCTTTAAATTTTTCGTTAAAATTCATCATGAAATTTATGCTCCTTGCATTTATTTTGAGTTTGTTTTTACTAAATAGTTCTTTTACCCATTTTTCGTCATTTAAAAAATCAACAAGGCTAATTCTTGATAAATCATCTTTAATAATTGTATTAAAATGTGAGTCATATAATTCCCGCATATTGTCATAAAGTGGCTGTTTATTTTTTACTTCGCTTTTATTTTTTGCATAAACTAAAACATAGTCTTTTACTTTTACAAAAGTTTTATCAGCATGACCAGCTTTTGTTCCAAAAACCTCACCACTTTCAATGACATTAAGCGAAATAAAATTACTTTCATTAAAAATTTCATCGCATAAAAGTTTTAACTGCGCAAGTTCGTTGTCGTCAATGCTTATAAAAATTAAACCGGTTTTAGCCAAAATATCCCTTGCTAAATCAAGACGCTTTTTCATAAAAGATAGCCAGTAGCTATGTCTCAAAGGATGTTCAACCGGCACTTCCGTGCCGTCGGGGTATTCTTCTAAAATTCTTTTGTCTTTATACTTAAAGCCGTCCGAGCCGGTGTTATACGGCGGGTCAATATAAATAACATCAACCTTTCCTTTGTGGGTATAGTTTAGGCAAGTCAAGGCGTGGTAATTGTCGCCCTCAATCAGTAAATGCGTTGGCTTGCCGTCTTTGCTATATATTGCCTGCTTCGGCACTTCTTCCAAAATTGGGAGCTTATTTTCAACATCATCTTCAAAGGCTTCCGGCACATCAAGCCAAACTAAACCAAAGCGGTTTTGTTTTAGCTCTATGGCTTCGTATTTAGCAATTTTTTTATTAAGCCTCGCTATCTCATTTTCCAACTGCGCCTTTTCGTTTTCTTCGGGAGTACGCTTTGTGCTTTTCATAACTATTTAGTTTTTACCTTATTTAAAAAATTATCAAACTCTTTTTTAATAATTCTAAATTCTTTGCCGACTTTAAAGGCTTTCAATTTACCCGCTTTAATATAGCGGTAAATCGTCATTATATTGTATTGAAGTATATCGGCCAGCTCTTGGGCGGTATAAAAATGTTTTTCTGTCATATTTTTAAATTATTACTTATACACATATTATACTTTACTTTGCTTTACATAGCAAGTAGATAAAATTTAACCTATCTATTAAGGCGGAAAGGATTAAATTCCCTTAATTCTCTTTTTATATCCTGTAAAAATCCCCAGACAGAATTGCTAAAAATTTTGTCTTCAAATTTTTCAAATTCTTTTTTTGCAAGCTCCCAACTTACTTTGTATTTCGGGCGGCTGTCAACAATCTGCCTAAAACCCCTCATTCCCTGCTCGGTCTTGCAGAGCATATACAGCCCGACATATTTGTAGGCCATAGTGTTTTTTATTTTAGGAAATATCATAAAAATTTTTTGTAAAATTTCTTGTGGATCGTTATTAGTGCTGAAAATAAAAGGGTTATCGCTAAAATATTTAGTCCAGTATAAGTTTAGTATTTTTTGGCACAAATCCTTTTTAAAAATATCTTTAAAGAGCGGATCGGGGGAGTAGCCGACTTCTTTTAATATTTCGTTCATTTTTCTTTTTTCGCTTAATCTCACCTCCATTCTTAAAAGTTCAATTCTCTGTTTTTCTTTTAAATAATCAAATAAAGATTTTTGATATTTAGTTTGTTGTTTATCAACCGCCCGATTTTCGGCGTTTTCTAAGTCTGCGATCTTGTCATAGAAAACAAGCGAGTGGGAGTTAGTATAAAATAGTAATTCTTCAATATTGTTTTTAAATTTAATTTTTGAAATATCAAATTTTTTGCTTATATCAATTTTAGCCAATTCTCTCATGGCAAAAGTGCTGGTGTAGCCCTTGCTAAGTGGTATATTTTTTGAAGGATGAAGGGCTAAGACTTGGGCGTATTTTAGTGAGTTTAAATTAACCTCAACTCCCATAGCAAATAATTTTTCTTTTAATTTTCTTAGCACTTCGTCAAAATCTTTATCTTCTAACTCATCAACATTGTTATTAAATAATATTTTGGGAGCTGAAAGTTCTATTACTAAATAGTATCCCGCCCCTCGTTTATAAATAGTCATTTTTGGCTTGTAAATTTTCAGGCTTTTATCATAAGCCATTGGGTTATTTACATATTTAAAATAGGGGAGTTTATTTTCTAACATCCTTATCGTCGGGGGAATAAATTTACTATGGTCAATTATTTCATATCTGCCCCGCGGAATTTGTAATTTTACAGTATCAAACATTTCATTACATCTTTAATTATTACGATTTTATTGGTTTAATAATTTTTCAACTTTGGCAATTATCGCTTCTTCAATCAGCTTGCTTGTCTTTTTATTTATCGGGTGGTAAATATTTATGTTATTGTCGCCGATTTTTTTGGTTGGGTAGGTTAGCCGGTAGCCTACCCCGTCCAGCCTCTTGTGTATGCCGATTGAGCCTAAATACAGGCAATCATCAAAAACAACGCTCCCAAAGGCCACAAGGCCGTTATTCGCCTTGATAGGGATTATTTGTATTTCCGTTATTTTCATATAACTGGGGATTATTTCGCATATCTACCTCTAAAAGCAATTTAAAAAAGCCAGTCAAATTTTGCTTGGCTTCAAATTGTTCGCTGGTTAGATTATCGCTTTTAGGCGGTTTCATTAAATTTTTTGCAAATAAAAAATAACCTCATTATCGTTTGAGGTTATTATATAAAAGGGGAGTTTATCTAACTTTATCTAACTTTTTACTCTATGTATTTTGGGTTAATTTGAATTTGTTTAGTGCTTTTTGTTAGAAAATCTCTGATCCCAGTATCTAAAGCAATCGTTTTATTTATCTCATCGCTGGCGGTATAAAATCTAAGCGTTTTAACTTTTAGATTATCCTCGCCCCAGTCTTCCCATATTTCGTCATTAGTCCACTTATATTTTGGTTTTTTAAATAAGGTATTTAACAAATCTCTTTGAATTGGTTTTTTGTCAAAATTAAGCTCTTTATTTTGGAAGTATAAAATGCCGTCTTTAAAAGTAGTTTTTATTATTTTTATTTTTGTCTTTTGCGCTTCCGTTTTATCTTTTAATAAACTGTCAATCGTAATTGGCAAATTTAGAAAATCAACTTTCCAAAAATTTTCATCATCCCATTTATTTATCTTGATTTTTTTGTTTATTTCAAGATATTTTAAAATTTTTACTATTTCAAAACTTTTATTTTCCAAAGCTGAAAAGGGGATGTTAATGGTATTTTTAATAAGCGGCAAATTGTTAATAAAAGTATAAAAATTTTCAATTTGTTTGGCAAAATATATTCGGCTCGTATCACTATAGCTTGGGCGAAAATCTTTATATAAATCGGTAGAAAACTTATGCAAAAAAATTTTAATTTCTCTTTCAATAACCCCTATTGCCTCATTGATATAAGTAATTCTAAAATAAATGTTTTCTGGCACTATATCAATTAACAACCCTATATTTTTATTGTATTTACCTTTAAAAAAAAGAGGCTCATATAATGCATCGTGGTTAAATTTATTATTTTTTATAAGCTCTTTTATCCTTTCTTCTTCTAACACCTTTAACTTAAATATTTCATCAATCACCGAGCAGTAATAATCAGTTTCAATGGGAAACCCGCTGTCATTTTTTATTGCCTTTTCTATTACTGTTTCTAACATTATATTCGGGCTCAAAACACCAATCTGTCTTATTTTTAATAAATCTAATTCATCGCCAATATTTATTATTTTCTGTAAAATATAATCATTTATGCTGTTAAAATCATTAGTGTCGTTTAATTCATTATCAACTTCCTTAATATTATTAGGCTCGCCTTTTATAAAATTATTAAGGCATAGAGGGTCGCTTACAAAAACATCCTTTTTTCTTGAGTGATATTTTTCAAGCAAGATCAATATGATTAACAATGAGTAATCATTATCAAAATTGCGGTAATACCTATTTTCTGTTTCTTTAAATACATCAAACATTATTTTTTCATTACATTTTTAATCTATATCAATATTATGGCTTTATTTGCTGAAAAAATCAAGCTCTTTGACTTTATAAACAAAACTAAAAACACGGTTTTAAAAGGAATTGTTTTTTATTTTTTAAAGGGCTTCGCTTTTTCGCCCGAAGGCGAAAACGCCCTTTAAAAAAGTAAAAAACCTTACTGATTGGCGAGTATGTTTTAAATGGCAAAAAGGGTTTGCGTGCGTCCGCCGCTTGTCGCCTAATCTGACTTTTTAAGACGCTTTATGAAAAATCGTCGTAAAAAGCTGATTAGGCGACAACGCTTTTTCGTAAATACGCCAAGTTTGGTAGTGTCGTGGCACAAAATTAAATGCTTTGCGTGGTGGGGGTCGGGCGAGACTATCAAGAAAACGGCGGAAAGCAAAAACTAAAAATTTAAAAATTGAAATTGAAAAAAGACCGCCCGAAAAATAGCAAACGCTTGAAACCGACAAAGCGTTTAATATTTTTCTGGCCGTCTTTTTTTAGAGGAGGTTATCTTTTAAATTTTCAGTTTTCGCTATCCGCCTTTGAGCGTGGCGAGTAAATACTAACAAGTTCGTGAATTTGCGGGCGGGATTTTAGTTTTTCTTCTTGCCGTGTCATTGCTCCGCCCGCCCGCCAAACAATACGCCTTGCTGTAAATTAACGCCATATTTATTGGTAGCTTTTATTAAAATTTGACTTTTATTGTCTGATAATATAAGGTATGCTATAATTGTTGTATCATCATTTTCTCTCTTCTATTATTGATTTTTCAGCAAGATGTTTTTCTATCTTAATTTTATTTTAATATTTTAGTAGTAAAGTAATTTTATGCCAGAAAAATATCAAAAAACAATAGAATTAATAAAAAAATTCTCTCCCAAAACTTTTGGTATTAAAAATGCCTACTATAGAATTAATAAAGACAATATTAATTTAGTTTTTATAGTTGATGAAAAAAATGCATCAAGTTTAATCAGTTATCTAAATTCTTTGACAAAAATTATAGAAAGGGAGTTGGGAGATGTCAAAATTGAAACGAGCGTTTATGTTTATGATAAACAATATAAAAATAATAAATTAGAAAATAATTCTAAACTTGAAAAAATACAACTAACCAGCAATATTTCTTATGCTGGAGCTCAAACATAAGAAATATGTCAAGCGATGTATATAAAGATTTTTTAATACAAGCCCGAGTTAATGAGGGGCTTGTATTATATTTAAAAGATGAATGTTCTAAGGAGTGTTTTTTTAAATGGATATTTGTTGCCATTTATTATTCTGCATTACATTACTTTAATGCCTTTTTATCATTTAAGGGTCATCCCTTACCGGAGAGCCATTTTAACAATAAATATAATTTAGGTGATGTTGAGTTGGCGAGAGATAAATTTTATACACAAAAAAATGATATTACTCACGGCGCAGGAGCTGATTATAGCCAACTTTTTCAATGGGGCTTTGATGTTAGATATAAACCCTATCAAGCCGCACTTATTAATGAAAAGACTTTAGATGTAGCTATAAATTTTCTTGAAGGTATTAAACTAACCACTTTTAATGAAATAGGATGTATGCCCGAGATGGAAAAAGGTAAAATTGAAATAAAACAGGTTAGTAAAGATTATTTATCAAAAACTTATAATAAATATATTCAATTAGTAAATAATTAAAAACTATTTGGAAAGCTACCGCATTGGAAAATAGATAATTCTTCTTTTATTTTATCCCAATCCAGCGTTCTAAATATGTTCTTAATCGGGAGCCATGTCGCATACGCCTGCCTTCGGCAGGCAAGCTCCCACTCAAATTGAGCTAAAAATTCAAACTTTCCGCCTTGCAAAATAAAGTTCGAGCCGATATTTCTTAGAAATGCTTTGAATTGGGGAAGATCGCCTTCATCGGCGGTCTTTTTTGCTAATCTTGAACGCAAAATAAAATCTCTCATTGGTTCGAGCCAATTATCGCCCTGATCGTTAATTCTTTTGACTTTTTCTTCCAGGCCGATTTTTTTGTTGATTAGTTCCTCTTTCTTTCTCAAATAGTCGTTTTTATCAATTACATTTTCCAGATGAGAATCAAGCAGATTATCAAGTTTATTCTCAATAATTTTAACTTCCTGATTTAAAGAATTAACCAGGGCGACAGATGATTGGGCGGTTGCCTTTTTCTCTTTATTTAATTCATTAAGCATATTATTAGCCCAATCATCAGGTAAAGAAACTTTTTGCATTATATTTTTAAGCTGGTCGGTTAAATTTTCTTCTCTAACATATTTTTCAGCGCAGATGCCTTTTTTCTTGGTACAGCGGTAATAAATATGGCCTTTGTGCTTTTCGGCGGTAATCGCACAGCCGCAAGCTCCGCACTTCATAAAGTCGGTAAAAATATAATTGTGTATTTTCTTTTCATGATGCCGGCCTCTTCGTTTTAGCATAACTTGGGCTTGGTCAAAAAGTTTCTTGGTTATAATTGGCTCGTGCTTGCCTTCGTGCATTTCGCCCTTATATCTAAACACGCCGTAATAAAAAGGATTTTTTAAAACGAACAACATCATGCCCGGACTTATCTTTTTACCGTTGTGGCTGGTTAACCCCAAACCGTTAAATTTATCGGCTAAATTTTTTAGGGTATATTCGCCGGTGGAGTAGAGCTCAAAAATCCTTTTTATAAGTTTATGCTTTTCGGTGTGGATAACTATATTGTGGTTTTTATAGTCGTTCAGATAGCCGAGCGGCGCCCAGCCCGGATAAACTCCGTTTCTTAATTTTTGCCTTAATCCTCGTTTTACGTTTTCCGAAAGGTTGTCTATAAAATACTTGCTTTGGCCGAAAGCGATGTTAAGCATAAACTTTCCCTGCGGCGTGTCCTCAAACCAGAAAGAGGGGAATTTAAGAGATTTTATTTTGCCCGTATCAACCATATAAATAATTCGACCGCCGTCAATCGGATTTCTGGCTAAGCGATCAGGATGCCACGATAAAATGCCGTCTGCCTGCCCATTTTCAATCAAAGCCAGCATTTTGCCGAATTTCATTCGGCCAGGTTCTTTGGCAGTTTTTGCCTCGCAGAGCGAGGCGGCGATTTCAAGTTTTTCTTTGGCGGCAAATTCTTTTAATTCGGCATCGTCTTCATCGGTGGATTTACGGGCGTAAAGTATATATTTCATAATTTTGAAAGAAATACTGATTTTAATCATGATTTAAATCAGTATTTAAATAAAAAGAAAAAAAGAAAAGTTTGCTTTTGGCTTTCCTCGCTGTCGCTCGGGCAAGGCGGAAAGTTTGAATTTTTAGCTGAATTTGAGTGGGCGCTTGCCTGCCGAAGGCAGGCGTATGCGACATGGCTCCGATTTTACGCCGAAGTTCGAACGGAATTCAAAAAAAGGTTTTAAACTATTTTATATAAAGCTTTTAAAAGCGCCCGCCCCCGCTTTTAAAAGCCCCCGCGGGCAAAGCCCGACTTTAAAAAACTGCCAAAGAACCTGTAAAAAATATCGGCTCGAACTTTATAATCAAACGAGCGAGAGAAATAAAAAATTCATTTTTTTTATTTCCGAGCGAGCGCAGATTATATCCACTGAATATTTTAAGCCAAAAGCAAACTTTTCTTTTTTGTTGAATTTATTGATATAATTGTATTAATTATATTATATCCTATTTTGGGTTATCCTACAATAGGATTTATAATTAAAAGCGTAGAATAGCACTATATGCCAAAATCTATTTATTCTAAGGAATATAAAACCGCTGTAGAAAAATTAAAAAAGGCTAGGCAAGAAGCTGGTCTTAAACAGATTGAAGTAGCAAAAAAATTAGGCAAGCCACAATCATATATTTCAAAAATTGAAAGAGGCGAGAGAAGAGTTGATATCGCCGAGTTAAAAGAATTAGCAAGAATTTATAAAAAGAGTATAAATTTTTTTGTTGAATAATTATGTCTAAGATTCAAGAATTATTATTAGGTAAAACAGATCAAATTGACTACGAAAAAATAGTTAAAAATTACCCCTGGATAATAAAGAAGGAGCAAAATTGTATTTTAAGCCCCGATAGTGATGGTTTATTGTGCGGCCTGTTTATGTCCGCTTATTTAAACTGGCGAATAAAAGGTTTTTATGATGGTAAAGTGATGTTATTAGATAAAGATGTTTCAGCCAAAGATTGCGTATTTTTAGATATGGAAGTTTTTAGAAAAGATATAAAAAGCGTTGGCCATCATATGGTTCAGTTTAATAAAAGAAAAAAGCCAGCAAACTGGGATAATTATAAGAACTGTATCCAGCCAAATAATTTACGAGATTATGACGGTTATAATAATTTTCGATTAAAATATCCATTAGCTACTATACATTTTTTAATAGGGATACTCGGCTCAAAAATAAAATTTAAAATACCGGAAACCGCGATTCGCGCATTATTTTTTACCGATGGGACATTTAATGTTCTTTTTAAGTATCCTGAAAATGTTTTGAATTGGTTAAATTATTTACGAGCGAATGAAGAATCGAGCCCGTTAAAAAATGTTTTTGAAAACGAAAAATATAGCGTATTTTCTCTCATGAAGGAAATGGATGAATTTTTTAGAAAAAGAGATGAAATTAGCGTTGTTAAGGAAAGAGGCGATAGATTAAGAATATCAGAAGCTGATGGCTCACCGGCTAATATTGAAAAACATGATGAATCCTATAAAATCAATTTAGAAGCGAAAGAGAGGATTGAAAAATTTATTAAAATATTATCCGGCTTGACCGGTTGGCAGTATAATCAAAACAGTTGGACTTGGGAAAATTTTAAGTTATATAAATTTACAAAAGGCGATTTTACCGGCAAAAATATTCGTTTGAACAATAAAACATTCGAAGAATTTTTATTAGAAAAGCCGCTTACTTGGGCTATGACAAACGGCCAGAATATTGAATATACAATAGAAGCGCCAGATAAATTATTTTAATTTATCAAATAAGCCCTCGTTGACTGTTTTTAATCTTTCTTTCGATAATTCGCAATACTCTTCCGAAATATCAATACCGATATATTTTCTTCCGAGCTGCTTGGCGGTAACGACCGTGGAGCCAGAGCCGACAAACGGATCTAAAACAATGCCATCTTTCGGGCAAAAACATTGAATGAAATCATAAGGAATCTTATCCGGGAAAACAGCCGGATGTTTTCTTTTTAATGGATTTTTATCTCCCGCGTTTAAATAGTCCCAAATAGTTCCACGACATTTCATGGCGTTGATTTGTCTAGTTATCGTTTTGGTGGTTGTGCCATCCGTTTTTCGGTTTCCGCTTCCAGTCATAACCTTGCCGCCATGTTTGGACGGCACTTTTAATGGTTCTTTGTTAAAATAAGCTGGTCTTTCGCCTTTTATGAAGATTGGCATATACTCATGATCAACGCGAAATCTATACTTCCACCAAGCGCCTTCGGTGCCGTATTTTCTGTATATAACCGTTTCGAAAAGTTTAAAGCCGATATTATCAACCCAATCTACTATTGTACGGAAAGAGGTGAGGGATTTGCCAAAGTTTTTTGTTTGATCTTGTATGACCATGGCTACAATTCCGCCGTCTTTTAGAACGCGGAATAATTCTTTACCAGTTTCGTGTAAGTTAAAACTAAAACCATTATATTTTCTAACTTCATCATATGGCGGCGAGGTGACTACCATGTCGACAGAATTATCTGGCAGGTTTTTAAGAGTATCTACGCAGTCACCGCAAATAATCTTATTTAATGGTAACTCTTTGTATTGTACTACCTTTTTTTCCTCTGCCTGTAGCTCAGTTGTTATATTTTTAATAACATCAATTACTATCCCCTGGATCATTAAATTTTCCGGTTTAACATATATTGGGTTCATTCTTAAATTTGCCGGTTGCAAACGGATCCTATTTTTTTCTTTATAAATTTTTTTTAGTGTTACTTCGCAATTATCAATTAAGGCCACAACTTTTTGTCCGCTATCGGCCGTTGATTGGCTTTTTATTATTACAATATCACCGTCGCTGATATTTTCTCCGGTCATACTGTCACCGCTTACGCGCAAAGCAAAAATATCGGATGTTTCCGGTAAATTAATTTTAGGTACCGCGATAGTTTCTCTTTCTTCTGTCGCTTCAATCGGTTGCCCGGCGGCGATTGTACCTTTTAATGGAATTTGGATAAAGTCATCTATAGTTTTTTTAATTTCTATACCCCTTGAAGAATTCTCATTTTTTATTAAATAATTTTTATTTATCAACGCCTCAACATGTTGATGCACCGTAGAAAGCGCGGAAAGTTTGAAGCGTTTTTTTATTTCTTCGTAAGTAGGGGATATACCACTTTTTTTAATATATTCCCCAACGAAGTCTAAGATCTGTTTTTGTCTCTTTGTTAGAGTTTGCATATATTGACATTATTTATCCACATGTTATATTTATAGTATATACCGAAAATTTACCGAAGTCAAAAATAAACAAAATATATTATTATTTTTAATAGAGCTACGTTATAATAATTTTTATAAAAAATTATATGGATATTATATCCCACATATTTTACGAGTTATTAAAACTCTTAAATAATACTTTTATCGGTACGCTTTTCGCTGGATTTCTTTTAGCTCTTTTGGGTTTAAGACTTTATCGTCGGCAAAAATATTTAGATGCCGATTTTTCTAAGCGAGAAAAAATACGCGAGCTTGCAATTATTTTGCTAACTCATATCAACATTTCTGTTAAAGATTATCAAGCACAGCTTAATATATATAATGGGATAATACCCGAGGCTAAAGTACTTCTAGATAAAATTAATACGATGTCACCTGATTATCTCGTAAACCAAAATAAAATTAGATTTAATCAATATGTGAATGACATAAATAATTCATTTAATAAATTATCTACATATTTAATTTTAAATAGTGAGTATAAAAAAGATCTCGATCTAATTGAAGCTAAAATACCATCATTTAATCTTTACTTAAGCACCGAAGAAGTGCTTGCGAAGCTCAATAAACAGGAAATTCAAAGTATCACTACTGGCTTTTTTGATGCCGTAAATTCAATAAAGATGTCTCTTAAAAGCATTATTGATAAATATTAACTAAACTTACATTTTATAAATATTTTTTACTATGGATGAACAAGAAATATTCGACTTATTATTTTCTAATCCTGACAAACTTTTTACTTTAATTGAACAAAGGGGCGGGAGCTTAGATGATTTAAAAAAGTTAGAAATTGGTAAGTTAATGGCCAGAAAAAGATTTCCAGAATTAGTAAAACAAGACAGTATTGATGCCGCTGAATTTGTTTTGTGGTTTTCTTATTTTGTAGAAAGGGAAATTAGGGATTCGATTTTTTATGTAGAGACTAATCTTCATAAAGATTCTAAAGAGATTGATAAAATGTTAGACGAAATGACTTTTGGACAAAAAATTAAATTCATTGAAGAACACTATATTTCAAATCCAAAAATGGATGTTTATACCAAAGTATTAAAAGATATAAAAAATTTACGTAATAGCATGGCACATGGTGAACTAAATAAGTTATTTTACGGAGGGTATTTTTTGTCAGATCCAAGAGGCCAACTTAAACTAGGAGTTGATCTTAGAAATGCATCTTTAAGAAAAAACAATAATATAAAATAAAAATAATTTGCCGCCAAATCGCCCCGCAGGCGCGGGGCGGAGCGGGCTTTCGCCAGCGGAAAAACTTGAAATCGTCTAAAGCCGGGCTTTGCCCGCGGGGAAATTTTGCTTTTAAAAGCGGGGGCGGGCGCTTTTAAAAGCTTTATATAAAATAGTTTAAAACCTTTTTTTGAATTCCGTTCGAACTTCGGCGTAAAATCGGAGCTTTCCGCCTTAAGGCGGAAAGCTTTTCAGGCGAAAATTCAGCCCCGCCCCGCACCTCGCAGGCGGGGTTTTCGGTTTGGAGCGAATTAAAAAGATTTTCCCCTAAAACAAAAGAAATTCTAATGCTTTCGGGCGAATAAGTTATTTTTTTAAGAAATCTTTTAGCTAAAAGATTTCTTTCGACTCCCGTCTTAGTTTTGAGGGCAGAAAGGAAAAATTTTAGAGTGTGAGCAATTTTCTCTGACGAAAATTGCGAAAATTTAGAGCATGCAGGCGTCAGTTCGTATTCGGCCTCGTGGGGCGTTCGCAACGCCTCATTTTGCGAATTAGGTTGATTATTTTGTAATTCATAGTTTAGCCGAAAAACTAGATTTTCAATATAATCGCTGTCAACGGAAATTCGCTCTAAATTTTCAATACAAAAATTTTCCAATCTTTCGGCGGATACTTGTTTTACCGAACAGGCTTGCCAGTCGTGCCCCAAAGTAGAGGTACAGCGATAGTAATAATATCTCGTCAGCTTTCCGTTCGTTCTCTTATTCGTAAAATAAGAGGTCATTTTAGAGCCGCATTTTTCGCATTTTATCAAACCGCCGAAAAGAAAATTTTTGTATACTCTAAAATTTTTTCTTTTGTTTTTGTGTATTTTTTGAGCAAGGGCAAAAATTTCTTCCGAGATTATCGATTCATGCGTGCCTTGATAAATTTCATCGTTATATTTTATTTTTCCGACATAAACGACATTTCTTAATATAGAGAAGATAGTAGTTTTAGAGAAATTTTTGCCCCGTTTATTTTTTATGCCTTTTTCTATTGCCATTTTATATACTTTTGACAATGAGCCGATTTCAAGATAGTTTTCAAAAATTGATTTTATTTCTTCGGCTTCTTTCGGGCAGGGGATAAGCTTTTTGTTTTCGCGCGCGTATCCGTAAGGCGTATTTCCGCCATTGCACATGCCTTTTTTAGCCCGCTCCAGCATTTTGTCTTTTGTCCGCTCGCTAGTTAGTTCTCTTTCAAACTGGGAAAAAGTAAGCATGATGTTGCGAAGCAATCTGCCCGCTGGCGTTGAAGTGTCAAATCTTTCAGTAATAGAAATAAAATCAATTTTTGCTTGCTCAAAAAATTCGATCAACTGATAAAAGTCCTTGGGCGAACGGGTGAGCCGGTCGATTTTATACACAAAAACAATATCAATTTTTTCTTTTTTTAAATCCGAAAGCAGTTGTTGCAGAGCAGGCCTTTCAAGGGTTACCCCTGAATAGCCAGCGTCGGAATAAACTTTGAAAACTCGCCAATCGTTCTGGCTGGAGATAAACGACTTTATTTTTTGCTCCTGGGCCTCGCAAGACGAAAACTCTTTTTCCGCTTGGTTATCGGTTGAAACTCTTGTATAAATCGCGCAATTTTTATAATTCATATTTTTAAAAACCAAAGGGGCAACCCTGCGAACCCAATCCCGCTTTCGCGAAATTGACAGGAGTTGCCCCTTCGGTATTACAACAATTAAGTTATAATAAAAAATCGCGGAGCGTATGGATTGGGTTCGTTCCTATTATACCAAATATTTGAAAAAAAGAAAAAGAAAAAATTGATACCGCCCTCAAAACAAAAAATAACCTATTCGCCCGAAAGCATTAAAATTTCTTTTGTTTTAGGGGAAAACCTTTTTAATTCGCTCCAAACCGAAAGCCCCGCCTGCGAGGTGCGGGGCGGGGCTGAATTCTCGCCTGAAAATTTTTCCGCCTTAGGGCGGAAAACTGAAGATGAGTTCGTTTCGTTAAGCAATGCTCCCCAAAAAAAATTTCAGCGAACCCCGCAAGAAAGCAGGCTTTCAACGGGGCATGCTTTTACTCTCGTCCTGCCGAATTTAATCCACAAAGCAAGGACTTGCCTTCCAAAGGCACGGCGTAGGCAAAAAAAGAATTTAAGCTGAAAAATATATTAAAATAATTTAAAAGTAATCAGTTAGGGGGCAAAGCCCCCTCTAACCCCCAAGAAAAGCGGGCGGGCAAAAAGGAAGGGGTTTAAGGGGAGGGAATTTTTGCCCGCCCGCTTTTCCGCCCCGCCGTATTTTTTCGTATTTCGCTTCGCGAAATGCGCCGCCAAGTTGATTTTTTCATCCCAATATGCTACTTTATAATTAACAATTAAAACAATCCGCCTAACCCTCGTGGCTTTTGTCGCGAGGTATGGCTGAAATCCCAACGAAGATACTGGACCCCGCGTTCAGCGACTCTTCGTTGGGTCATATTTCGAAAGGAGTATGCGACCGCAAGGTCCCGCTGGCGCGGGGTTTTGTGGTTATAATAATTTTAAAATTTATGAAAAAACAATTTACAATTTTATTAATTTTGTTTTTTGCTTTTGGATTATTAAAAGCGTTACCGGCTTCTGCTATAATTTCCTCTGGTGAATGTAACTACAGTAAAGGTGGGATTATGTCTATTTTGCCAGCAACTGCGGTTTCAGCTGGTCAGACCATTGTCATTAATGGTAGTGGTTTTGGGGAACTTTTTAAAGCCTGCATTTGGGGTAGTGACGCTGTCAGAAACTCTGGTGGCAAGATTTGTGATAGTTGGATATATAATAAATATGTAGATATTTCATTATTAAAAAATGGGGAAATTTATGGGACTGACTCAGTTCAAAAAAATGCTGGAATAATTAGTTGGACTGACACAAAAATAGAGCTTTCAATACCTAATACGCTTGAGCTTTCGCTTTCTGGAAAAAAAGACCAGCTTGGTGTGATAGACCTTGCTAAAGATGCTTTGGTTTTTTCTATACATGTTGCAGATCTTACGCCAGTCGGTAATTCTATCAGTGGGCCAGATAAGGCATATCAATATTATATTTATGGCAGTGCAGATTATTACATTTGTGCTAATCCTCTCTCAAGCGGTTCGTTTTTATATAATCCGAGTTGTAATGCTGATATATGGGGGTGTAGTGATTGGAACTCCTGTTCGTTAGAGGGACAACAAACAAGGAATTGTAGCAGAACTTTAAATTGCCCGTTTGCCAATACTCCGTCGCCAATTACCACCCAATCTTGTGACTATGTGCCCCCCGCTTGCACCTCGTGGACTTATTCAAATTGGAATACATGCTCTGTAAGTGGGCAGCAAACAAGAACTATAATCTCTTCTTTCCCGGTAGGTTGTGTGGGGGGCAATCCTACACTTACCCAATCTTGTACTTATGCGCCGCCCTGCAACGCTACTAATTGGGATTGTACTGACTGGAGTTCTTGCTCAATATTATATGGCAAGCAAACTAGACAGTGCAGTAAAAAATTAAATTGTGAAGGCGGCGTTGCGGAGCCAGCTACTTCACAGTCTTGCACTTATGTACCGACGTGTTCCTTTTATAGTTGGTCGTGTGGCTCTTGGAGCTCTTGTTCTTCAAATAGTACACAAATACGTTCTTGCAGTAAAATTTCAAGTTGCGAAGGTGGAACTCAATCACCGGCTACAACCCAATCTTGCACCTATACACCTGCTTGTTCACTTGCTCACCGCAGGGAACCCAGTCAAGAAGTTGTAATAGAACTTATGATTGCCCGTCTGCCGAAACAGCGGCGCCAGCGACATCGCAATATTGCGAAGCACCAAACCAACCTAAGCTACAATCGCCAACGGAAGATTTGGGAATAGTTAATCAAGATTCAATAATTAGATCGACAGTTAAACTTATTTGTCCTGTGAGTAGCACTATGGCCAGCCAGGGATCAGGAACAGTAATTGATTCAAAAGGAACAATACTAACTAATAAACATGTTATTGATGGCACGCCCGGATGTTTGGTTGGCTTTATAGATAGCTACGGTGATGAACCGTATTTTGGCGACAGACAAATCGCTGATATTTATAAAGTATCCGGCAATTCGGATGTGGCAGTTTTAAAATTAAGAAATCCAAGTAATAAAAGCTTGGCTTCGGTTAATATTTCTCAAGGCAATAGTAGCAGTATTAAGTTAGGTGAAATACTCACTACATATGGTTATCCCGCAAAATTTGGCACAAAGATAACTTATACCAGCGGCGACTTTAGTGGAGTGGACGGCGATTATTTAAAAACTACTGCGGTGATTGAGCACGGAAATTCTGGCGGTGGCGCGTATTTAAAAAATGGCGCATTCATTGGCATTCCCACTGCCGTTATTAAAGGCAGTTTAAATTCAATGGGTTACCTATTATCAGTGAACACAGTTAATAGCTGGCTCAATAACTCCATAGCGTATAACAGTAATAGTAATAATAACGATTATTCAAGAGTTTCGGCAATGTTGGATAATATGGATTTAAATGCGCTTGGCTCTTTAGGTTTATTTGTTGCTGGCGACGAAAAAAATGTTAAAACCGGAGCAGAAAACCAAATTGACAAAAATTTAAGCAATAGATTAAAAGGAAAAATTTTATTACAAGTTGAAAATCACGGCGAAGCTTATTATGTGAACCCAAAAGATAATAAAAAATATTATATGGCCGACGGCAATAAAGCATATGGAATAATGAGAAATTTAGGAGTAGGCATAACTAATAAAAATTTAGAAAAAATTAAAGCTAATAAAATATTCGCTAAAAGTAATAGCGGAAAAATATTTTTACAAGTTGAATCACATGGCGAAGCTTTTTATATAGATTTTAATGGAAAGGTTAACTACTTAAAAGATGGTAGTGCCGCATATAATATTATGAGGAATTTAGGTTTGGGAATAAAAAATAGCGATTTAAACAAAATTGCGGAAGGGAGTTTATAGTCAAACTGCTGTTTTTGAAAGTGGTTCTATTACCGATTTATTGGTTTTCGTTATTTTTTATTTTTAGGTCATTAATTTAAACTTTTTGTATTAAACTATTTTATAAGGCGTGCTCCTAGGTAGTAATAAATCATTTTTTTCAAAAAATTCCTTCCAAACATGCATACAGCCCTGAACGGTTCCTTTTAGATCATATTTATTATTTCTAAACTCTACAAAATAGTTACCCATAAAGATTCCTTCTTCCTCTTTTACATGAAGAGTTTCTCCTTTTTTGTTAGCCTCATCTAGATCTTTAAAAGGTACTGAAAAAATAGCTCCCCCATAAGGAACTATTTTCGTATTAACATCGTTTGGCTTATGCCCCTTGATTTTATCTAATATAGAATGTTTGGTTTTATTGCATAAGTCTCTGCAAATCAGAAATTGAATAGGCGAATTATCTTTTTCAAAGGTTGGTAATTTATCCTTTACTATTTGATCGACTTTGCTGTCTTTCTGTATCCATTCTCTTAAATGATAGCAGATTTGGAAAAAGTTATAGACTTCGTCTAATCTTTCCCTAGAGCTTTTTGAAAACTCCCTATTTTCAAAATCGGCCATTATTTTATTAAAGACACGCTCCATACTTCTAAATTGACTTTCGAGATTCTCTGAATATTCTTCCCTTGATTTAGTCATAGATAGTAGAATTTAATATTTTATCACTTCCTCTATAGAGTTTAGATATTATTATCTCTTTATTTTAAACCTTTTAAAATATTTGTCAAGTTTATTTACATTCGCTTGACAAACAATTTTACAAAGGTTATACTGTGGATAACCATATGCTGGGAAAATTTATATTAGAACAACGAGGAAAAAATAATATGACGCAGGAGTTTTTAGCGTCCAAGATTGGCGTATCCCGCCCGACCTATGTTCAAATAGAACAAGGCGAGCGCGATTTGACTATTCCCGAAGCGAAAAAATTAGCAGATATTTTTGGTATTGATTTTAATGATTTCATCCAAGGCAAAGATGGGGCAATGAAAGCAGAAATAAAAGAGGTTGCTCAAAAAGTAAAACTTGAGAAACCGAGAATGAGAATAAATATTCCGCAGAAAAATCTTAAAAAATTCAAAGAAGTTTTACTTTATATTTTGTCAAGAGTCGGCGGTCGACCCAATGTCGGCGAGGCCGTAATTTACAAACTGCTTTATTTTATTGATTTTGATTTTTACGAAAAATTTGAAGAGCAATTAATCGGCGCAACATACATCAAGAATCATTATGGTCCGACCCCAGTTGAATTTAAGGTGATTGTAGATGATATGATAAAAAATAAAGAAATTGTAAAAGTCGATAACAAATATTTTGATTATCCGCAAAAAAAGTATTTAGCGGTTAGACGGCCGAATCTAGACGTTCTATCTGGTCGCGAAATAGAACATATTGACGAAGTTTTAGCGAGGTTGGCCGATAAAAACGCTAATGAAATGAAAAATTACTCGCACGAAGACATTCCGTGGAAAGCGGCAGAAGATGGTAAACCACTTTCTTACGAAAGCGTTTTTTATCGCGACGAGCGTTATTCCGTAAGAAACTATGACGATGAGCTTTAATGAACTGCCGAAATTTTCCAAAGAATTAAAGCGGTTTTCAAAAAAATATAGATCATTGCACGATGATTTAAGCGAATTTAAACGGATTATATCCGTCATTCCTTTGGGGAACAGTAAGCATTTTAATATCATTACCAAAACTGAACAACGCATTATTATTAAAGCTCGATTATTTTGTCGCTATTTAAAAGGTTCGTCGCTTAGAATTATTTACGCTTTTCATTGCCAGAGTTGCATAATCGATTTTATTGAATTATATTTTAAGGGTGAAAAAGAAAATGAGGATTATGAAAGAATTAAAGAGTACTTAAAAAATTGTTAAGGCGGCGCGCCCCGCATTGGCGAGGCACGAAAAAACACGGCGGGGCGGAAAAGCGGGAGGGCAAAAATTTCCCTTCCCCCGACCCCCTTTCCTTTTTTACCCGCCCGCTTTTTGGGGGTTAGAGGGAGCTTTACCCCCTAATTAATTACTTTTAAATTATTTTAATATTTTTCAGCTTAAATTCTTTTTTTGCCTGCGCCGAAACTTCGGCAGGCAAGTCCTCGCTTTGTGGATTAAATTCGGCAAGATGAGGGTAAAAGTTCGCTGAAATTTTTTTTGGGGAGCCAGTTTGAAAACGCCTGCCTTCGGCAGGCCAGCGCCCACTCAAATTCAGCTAAAAATTCAAACTTTCCGCCTTGCAAAATAAAGTTCGAGCCGATATTTTTTAGAAATGCTTTGAATTGGGAAAGATCGCCTTCGTCGGCGGTCTTTTTTGCTAACCTTGAACGCAAAATAAAATCTCTCATTGGTTCGAGCCAATTATCGCCCTGATTGTTAATTCTTTTGATTTTTTCCTCCAGGCCGATTTTTTTGTTGATTAGCTCCTCCTTCTTTCTTAAATAATCATTTTTGTCAATTACTTCCTCCAAATGAGAATCAAGCAGTATATCAAGTTTGCTCTCAACAGTCTTTATTTTTTCATTTGAAGAATTAACCAGGACGATGGATGATTGGGCAGTTGCTATTTTCTCCTTATTTAATTCATTTAGCATATTATCAGCCCAATCATCAGGCAAAGAAACTTTTTGCATTATATTTTTAAGCTGTTCAGTCAACATTTCTTCTCTAACATATTTTTCAGCGCAACTGCCTTTTTTCTTGGTACAGCGGTAATAAATATGGCCCTTATGTTCTTCGGCCGTAATTGCACAACCGCAAGTTCCGCATTTCATAAAGTCGGTAAAAATATAATTGTGGATTTTCTTTTCATGATGCCGGCCTCTTTTCTTTAGCATCTCCTGCGCTTGATCAAAAAGTTTCTTAGTTATAA
The DNA here is from genome assembly GCA_000997945.1 of Parcubacteria group bacterium GW2011_GWC2_42_12. Taxonomy (GTDB): domain Bacteria; phylum Patescibacteriota; class Patescibacteriia; order Patescibacteriales; family GWC2-42-12; genus GWC2-42-12. The sequence goes on from LCCP01000005.1 coordinate 40,141, forward strand.
TTGGCTCGTGCTTTCCTTCGTGCAGTTCGCCGTTATATTTAAACACGCCGTAATAAAAAGGATTTTTTAAAACGAACAGCATCATGCCCGGACTTACTTTTTTGCCGTTGTGGCTGGTTAATCCCAAACTGTTAAATTTATCGGCTAAATTTTTAAGGGTATATTCGCCGGTGGAGTAGAGCTCAAAAATCCTTTTTATAAGTTTATGCTTTTCGGTGTGGATAACTATATTATGGTTTTTATAGTCGTTCAGATAACCAAGCGGCGCCCAGCCTGGATAAACTCCGTTTCTTAACTTTTGCCTAAGGCCTCGTTTAACGTTTTCCGAAAGGTTGTCAATAAAATATTTACTTTACCCGAAAGCGATGTTAAGCATAAACTTGCCTTGCGGCGTGTCCTCAAACCAAAAAGAGGGGAATTTGAGAGATTTTATTTTGCCTGTATCAACCATATAAATAATTCTACCGCCGTCAATCGGGTTGCGAGCTAGACGATCAGGATGCCATGAGAGTATGCCATCAGCCTTGCCTTGTTCAATCAGGGAAAGCATTTCGCCGAATTTCATTCGGCCAGGTTCTTTGGCAGTTTTTGCCTCGCAGAGCGAGGCGGCGATTTCAAGTTTTTCTTTGGCGGCAAATTCTTTTAATTCGGCACTTACGCGCATAGAGAATGTATTTCATAGTTTTAAGGGAAATATTGATTTTAATCAGTATTTAAATCAGTATTTCCATAAAAAGAAAAAAAGGAAAGTTTGCTTTTGGCTGGCAAGGCGGAAAGTTTGAATTTTTAGCTGAATTTGAGTGGGCGCTTGCCTGCCGAAGGCAGGCGTTTTCAAACTGGCTCGGATTTTATGAATTAGTTCGAACGGAATTCAAAAAAAGGTTTTAAATTATTTTATAAAAAGCTTTTAAAAGCGCCCGCCCCCGCTTTTAAAAGCAATAATTTTCCCGCGGGCAAAGCCCGACTTTAAAAAACTGCCAAAGAACCTGTAAAAAATATCGGCTCGAACTTTATTTTAAGCCAAAAGCAAACTTTTCTTTATTCCAATTTGTCATATTACATTTTAGAATATATCATATAAATACATTAATAGCAATATATGAGTAGCAATCTATACTCCAAGGAGCATGAATCCATAGTCGAAAAATTAATAAAAGCCCGCCATGAAGCGGACTTTGATCAGATTGAGGTTGCAAAAAAATTGGGCAGATCTCAATCTTATTTGTCTAAAATAGAATCTGGACAGCGTAAAATCGATGTAGTTCAGTTAAAGAAGTTTGCTGAAATTTATAAAAAAGATATTAATTTTTTTCTAAAATAAATATGAAATGTATTGAATGTAATCGTAATAAGGCAACTCGGAAAGGCTTTTGCGAATCCTGTCTTAATGAAACAAAAATATGCCGAAGGTGTCAACAACGGAAAAGCATTTTTGAATTTGAAAAGAATCAAAAAACGATTCGTGGTAAAGTATCAAGAAGGGGTGAATGCAGAGAGTGTCGCAAGTGGAAACGACCTATGCCCCAAAAAGCAAGAGAGGAATTTGAAAAAACAAGCCCACAGCCTCCTATAGGTAAACCCTTTCATTGTCCTATTTGCGATAGAACAATAATCAGGCAATATAAAAACGATGTTGTGTTAGATCACTTCCACGATACTGGTAAGATAAGGGGTTGGATTTGCAGAATGTGTAATAATAGTATGGGAATGATGGAGGATAATGAGATTATATTAAAACGGGCAATAAAATGGCTGCGGGGTACTTTAAAATAGAGATTTTTGTTTTAATCTTTCTTCAGCTATTTTACAATATTCAGAAGAGATATCAATTCCAATAAAATCTCTTTTATTAAGTTTAGCGATTTTGCATGTAGTTCCACTGCCACACATTGGGTCTAATACCACATCACCAGGAGTTGTCCAACTTATAATATGATCTTGCACCAATTTTTCCGGGAATATAGCAGGATGCTTATAAGCAATACTATCACTCGAAGAATGGCCCCTTCCTATAAGATATTCCCAAACATTCGTTCTTCTTCCATACTTAGAATATCCAGCTCTCTTTTGCTTTAACAGCGTACCATCGTGTAGTCGTTTTGTGCCGTTATCACCATCACGTTCATCTTTATTTTCCCTATCTTTAATAAGGTTTATTGTTTTTGGCGTACCCTTACTTAATATAAACATATACTCAAAAGCCTGCCAGTACGTATTATTATTGCCAACGGCACCTCGCGGAGTTTTTAGGTATATCATTGTATCAAAAAGATTAAATCCTACTCGCTTGAAATATAGAGCTTGTCTAAAAGATGTACCTGTTTCATCGCCCTTAATCGTTTGGTCTCCGACAACCCATACTATAACTCCGCCTTTTTTCATAACCCTGAACAAACCTTTTGCCATACCTTCAAAATCGAATGAGTATCCATTATAGCTTCTCAGATTGTCATATGGAGGTGAAGTGACTACTAAATCTATGGAGTC
>LCCP01000006.1 GCA_000997945.1 Parcubacteria group bacterium GW2011_GWC2_42_12
CAGCACGATCTTTACGAATTATACGGGGAATGATTTTAGGTTGACATCAAACACCACGGCTGGATTAAATTTAACTGCACAGCCGTGGTGGAATGGTGGGACAGATTCGTTTTTTGGCACAATTGACTCAGTGGTAGATATGTACGGTGTCACTCGCACGACTTGGAGTAGAGGCGCGTATGAATATTATTCCGGCCAGCCAACAGCACCTCTATCTTGCACCTCTTTCACATATTCAACATGGGGAACATGCACCAACGGCACGCAAACCCGCGCGGTATTGACCAGCTCTCCCTCCGGCTGTACCGGCGGCTCTCCCATTACCACCCAAAGTTGTATGGTTACCCCGACCCCCACCACCGGTATCTGTTCCGCCTCATTAAACCAATGTTCCGCCGGTATATTTTCCGATCAGGCCGATACGACTACTAATTATCTCTGGCAGTGTCTGGGCTCAAACGGCGGCGCTAACGCTAATTGCTCGCTAACCATCCCGCTCTCTCCCGACACCACCCCGCCTACTATCTCCATTACCGCTCCGCTAATTAACGCCACGGTCTCGGGCGCGGCCGTGCCGCTCTCGGTTACCGCCACCGACCCGGCCTTCTAACCGTCCAATTTAAGCTCAATAACGCCAACATTGGCGCTGAACTTACCACCGCTCCATACTCCGGTAGTTGGAACACTAGCGGTATCCCTAACGGCAATCATGTTCTTTCCGCCGTGGCGCGCGATCTGGCCGGAAACAGGGCTACTTCAACCATAGCCCTAACTATCAATAATGTCGCGGTTTCCACGCCAGACATTACTCCGCCCTCTATTCCCGCTAATTTCTCCGCTACCGCCATCTCCGCCTCGCAAATTAACCTCTCCTGGAGCCCTTCAACCGATCCCGCGGTTGCAGGCGCGGTCACTTCGGGCGTCACCAGCTACAGAATCTACCGGGGAGGCGCGCTCTTAATCACCGTCACCGGCACCGCATACTCCAACACTGGCCTCTCGCCCTCCACTCTCTACGCCTACACCGTTAGCGCTTTTGACGGCGCGGGCAACAGTTCTCCGGAATCTCCGTCTGCTTCCGCTACCACTCAAACTCCGCCGTCTCTGACTAATAATCCTCCGGCTCCGTCTAACGGTTCGCCTTCGTCGGCTCTGGCCGCGGGTACCACCCAAACCGCCATCTCTCTCATTACCGACCAGCCAGCTACCTGTAAGTATGGAACTACCGCTAACCTAACCTATAATCTCCAGCCCTCAATTTTTACCACCACCGGCGGCACTACTCATTCCACGGCCATCGCTAATCTCGCTAATGGCTCTACCTATGTTTACTATGTCCGTTGTGATTCAGCCGGTTCGGCCACTACTGGCGACTATATTATTTCTTTCTCGGTGTCTGCCCCCGCTCTTCCTCTATCCGGCGGCGGAGGAGGAGGATCATCCGGAGGCGGCGGAGGCACGCTGACCCCCGCTGTCCCGCCTACCAGCGGAACCAGCACGCCCCCAGTTATCAGCACTTCCACATCCCCAACCGTTCCCTCGCTTACCGGCTCGTTCACCCCCAAGCCCAGAAAGCTCTATTAAAAAAGCTAGACCCGGCTCTGACTAAGCGACTCCAAGGCCGCATTCTCCTCCAGGTTCAGGAACGGGGCCAGGCCTGGTATCTTGACCCGCTATCGCAAAAGAGGTTCTATTTGGCTGACGGAGCAACGGCCTATGGCGCTCTGCGTAAGTTCGGTCTAGGCATCACGGATAAAGATTTGGCTAAGATTCCCCTTGGCCTGGAAACCAGGTTCAGAGACACGGATACTGATGCTGACGGCCTGGCCGACAAGCTGGAAGAAGGTTTAGGCACAGACGCAAACAACCCGGATACGGATAATGACGGTTTTAAGGATGGGGATGAAATTAGCCAGGGGCATAATCCGCTGGGTCAGGGCAAGCTAACAGTTGACCAGAAATTAGTTAACCGCCTCAATGGCCGGATTGTCCTGCAAGTGCAACAGCGCGGCCAGGCCTGGTATCTGAACCCAGCCGACGGTAAGAGATACTACATGAAGGACGGTTCCGCGGCTTATGAAATCATGCGCTACCTGTCGCTGGGGATTACCAATGAGAATATTTACCAGATTGGGATGGGGGAGTAGGTTAAATCAATTTTTAATTTTAGTATTTATATCTATGTTAATCGGCATTGACGCCAGCCGAGCCGGCCGAGAATTTAAAAGCGGCACCGAATGGTATTCGTATTATTTAATCAGAGAATTAGCCAAAATTGATTCAACCAATCAATATGTTTTATATAGCGACAAACCCCTGACTGGCGGATTAACTGACTTGACGGACAAAAGTGGTGAAGCTGGCGGCAAGATTGAAATGGAAAATGGCTGTCAAAAAATCAAGAGTCCGCATAATAATTTTAAGGCCAAGATTTTAAATTGGCCACTAACTTATTTCTGGACGCAGATTCGTTTGTCTTGGGAAATGCTTTTTCATTCTCCGGGCATTCTTTTCATTCCAGCCCATACTTTACCGGTTATTCATCCACGGAGATCCGTAGTTACTATTCATGATATTGGTTTTGAACGGCTTAAAGAAGTTTACAGTTCGGATAAAATCGGGTCCAGCCACAGTCTGGCTGGTAAGTTTTTTGATTGGTTAGCCAAACTATTAACCGGCGGTAAATTCAGTTCCAACATACTTGATTACCACGGCTGGTCGACAAAATTTTCGCTAAAGCACGCTAAAAAGATTATCGCTGTTTCTAAATTTACCAAGCAAGAGCTCATAGATGTTTACCCTGCCTACCGGCAGGCAGGTGCCGCGTCCGAATCTAAGATAGCCGTAGTCTATAATGGTTTTAACAACGATCTTTATCGGCCAATTCTTGACAGGCGGGAAGTCAGGCGGGTTTTAGACAGATACGGCATCAAACCTCCTTATATTTTTTATGTCGGCCGTTTGGAAAAGAAAAAGAATATCACCGGGCTAGTTGACGCTTTTGTTGAACTAAGAGAGAAATATAAAAAGCTTAATCATAAATTAGTTCTGGTCGGCAACGCCGGTTTGGGTTTTGACGAGGTGAAATATATTATAGAAGAATTCGACTTGGATAACGAGGTTATTATTACTGGCTGGGTGCCGGAGCAAGACATTCCCTATATCTATAGCGGGGCCGCGCTGTTTGTTTTTCCTTCGCTTTACGAAGGTTTTGGCATTCCTCTTTTACAAGCCATGGCTTTAGCCATACCCATTGCCGCCTCTAATATCCCCGCGATTTCAGAAATAACGGCTGGAGCGGCCTGGCTTTTTAATCCGAATGATAAAAATGATATGGCGGAAAAAATCGCCCAAGTTTTACTGGATAATAAATTAGCCGAGGATTTAGTTGGTCGCGGCCAGATCAGAATAAAGAACTTTAGTTTAGATAAGTGCGCCAAAGAAACTTTAGCGGTAATAGAGGGGATATAAGGCAGTTCTTGTCATTGCGAGCGACCGAAGGGAGCGCGGCAATCTCTGGTAAGAAAGGAAGGTCAAAAAAAGAAAATGCTTCGTTTAATAAGTTGAATTAGGATTGGAGAAATTTACTTTTAGGATTGTAAAGCGTTTCCAACCAGAGATTGCCCGCCCGAACGACGCCCGCCCGAACGACTTTGTCGGGCTGGCAGTCGGGCAGGCTTCGTCGCTGGCGCTTCTCGCAATGACAGAGATTTTGTGTTATAATAAAGATGTTATGAGAAAAAAATCGACATCTTTTTTTAATATTTTTTTCATCGGGGCAATTATGTCCCTGGTTTTTTTGTTTTTTGCCGGATCAAACGGCCTAAGCGATAATAAAAATAATTTTACAGCTGACGAAATATTAGTGAAATTTAGAGCTTTAGAGCGGCCGGTAACCGTTAAAATCAATTCAGCTGATTTTTATGGACAATTAAATTATTATCGCGATTTATCCGGCGTAGATTATGCCGAGCCGGATTATACTTATCAAGCGTCTATCATACCTTCCGATACTTATTTTAGCAATCAATGGTATTTGCAAAAAATCAAAGCCACTTCGGCCTGGGATGAAATCAGGGAGAGTCCGAATATAGTTATTGCTATTTTAGACTCGGGCGTGCAGATAAGTCACCCGGATTTAAAAAGCAATATTTGGGTTAACAAAAGGGAAATCGCGGCTAATGGCATCGACGACGACAAAAATGGTTTTATTGATGATATTAATGGCTGGGATTTTGTTAATAATACGGCTGATCCGGCGCCTAAATTTAAAGAGGGTTTTAGCGAAGACGGCATTTTGCATGGCACGATTATAGCCGGCATTGCCGCGGCTTCAGGCAATAATGCCGCCGGCGTTGCCGGCGTAACTTGGAGCGCCCAATTAATGCCGCTTAAAGTTTTAGATGACAAAGGCGAAGGCAACTCGTCCAAAGTTATAAAAGCCATTGATTACGCCGCGGCCAATGGCGCCAACATAATTAATTTGAGTTTTGTCGGTTTCGGCTATAGTAGAAGTTTAGATGAAGCGATTAAGCGCGCCTATGATGCCGGAGTGATCGTCGTGGCGGCTGGCGGCAATGAGGTTGGGCAGGGTGAAGGCTATAATTTGGATGAAACTCCGATGTATCCGGCCTGTCTGGACGGATCTAACGGCGCCAACCGGGTGGTCGGCGTAGCCGCCACCGATACGATTGATCAGAAAGCGCCCTTTTCGAGTTTCAGCAATAAATGCATTGATATAGCGGCGCCGGGCATCAGCGTTTTTAGCACTGTCGTCTATTCGCCGACCAATTATATTAAAGATCGGCCCTTTAATAAATATTATGATGGCTATTGGTCAGGCACTTCGGTGGCGGTCCCCATGGTTAGCGCCGGAATTGCGCTTGTTTTAACTGCCAATGCCGGTTTAAATCGAGGCGAAGTTTTAGCCATACTATTTAAGACTGCCGATGATATCAGTCGCTTGAACCCAAATTATTTAAATAAATTGGGCAGCGGCCGGCTTAATCTCTTAAGCGCCATTACCGAGGCGCGAAGCGCTTTAAAAAATAAATCGGAAAAACTTTTAGTCGCGCCGCAAAGCGGGTTTATGAGCTTAATAAAAGTAACTGATCAAGATGGCAAGGTGGAAAAAGAATTTTTGGGCTTTGACAAGAAATTTAAAGGCGGCGTGAATTTGGCCGCCGGCGATATTGACGGCGACGGCGAAGAAGAGATTATCGCCGCGGCCGGCCCGGGCGGCGGCCCGCATGTAAGAATTTTTAATTTAAACGGCGAATTGAAAGGTCAATGGTTTGCTTTTAAAAATGATTTTCGCGGCGGAGTTAGGGTGGCTGCCGCCGATGTTAATCATGACGGCATGGATGAAGTAATAGCGGTAGCGGGACCGGGCGGGGATTCGGAGATAAAAATTTTTAACGGCCGCGGCCAGTTATTAGGCTCATTTTACGCCTATGACAATAAATTTAGAGGCGAATTGAATCTCGCTACCGGCGATATTGACGGCGATGGCGAAGAAGAAATTGTCATCGGCTTAGGCGCGGGCAAAATTCCCGAAGTAAGGGTTTTTAAAGCCATCGGCGTCATGATAAGCCAGTTTTTGGCTTATCCGAAAACTTTTCGCGGCGGAGTCAGGGTGGCGATAGCGAGCGTTAGGGGTGGCGTGCAGAAAAACAGCGCCCAAATTATAACCGCTCCGGAGAGCGGCGGCGGACCGCATGTTAAATTTTTTGATAAACGAGGAAATTTATTATCCCATTTTTTCGCTTTTAACAGTAATTTTCGCGGCGGAGTAAACCTAGCTAAGGCCGACGTGAATAATGACGGTTTGGCTGAAATAATAACCGCGGCCGGCCCGGGCGGCGCGCCGCATGTCCGGGTTTTTGAGCCAGGAGGCAAAATTGTCGGTTCATTTTACGCCTATGAAGAAAATTTTAGCGGCGGAGCCAACGCGGGCAGCATAAAAATAGCGAAGTAAGAATTAAGAAATTAGAATAATTAAAAATTTTTAACTAAAAATTATATGTTTAAACGAGCAATTTTTGACCGGCCAAACATTTTAGTAACTGGCGGCGCTGGTTTTATCGGCTCGCATTTATGCGATCGGTTAATTTCCACCAGCAAAGTAATTTGCTTGGATAATTTTTCTACCGGCGCTGAAATAAATATCGACCACTTGCTGGCTGATCCTAATTTCGAGTTTATTAAACACGATATAACCGAGCCCCTAGATTTGGAGAAGCTGCCCGAACTGCAGAAATTTAAAATTGAATTTCAGGGCATTCAAGAAATTTATAATCTGGCTTGTCCGACTTCGCCTAAAGATTTTGTCAAAAATAAGATTCCTACGATTTTGGCTTCGTCTTACGGCGTAAAAAATATGCTTGATTTGGCAGTGCGGTTTAAAGCTAAGTTTATGCATTTTTCCTCCTCGGTCGTTTATGGGCCGAGGCAGAACGATTCTCTAAGGGTTAAAGAAGATGATTTGGGCAAAGTTGATTTTCTCTCAGAGAGAAGCTCATACGATGAGGGCAAGAGATTTTCCGAAACTATAGTGGAGAATTATCGCCAGGCTTACGATCTGGATGCGAAAGTAGCCCGTTTATTCCGTATTTACGGTCCGCGCCTGAAATTGAATGAAGGCAATTTGATTCCGGATTTTATTAATAGCGCCTTGGATAATACTGACTTGTCTATTCCCGGCGACGCGAATTTTTCCACTTCGCTTTGTTATATTAACGATTGCGTGGATGCTTGTTTAAAGATGATGGCCGCCGATATTAATGGTCCGGTCAACATCGGTTCGGATATTAATATCAGTTTTACTAAAATTTGTGAAATTATTATTAAGCTGCTAAAATCAAAATCCAAGATTAAATATTCAGATAAACATTTATTTATTACCGAGCTTTGCTTGCCCGATATAACTAAGGTGCGGGAAGAATTGGGTTGGCTGCCGGTAGTTACCTTAGAAAAAGGTTTGGAAAAAACCATTGATGATCTCCGGGCTAGTAAGGGCTTAAAAACCGTTAGGGAGTCGATTTAAATAATTTTAAGAAAAAATACACAGATTTTGTTTAAGCGAAAAATAAATACTTCTGTTCCGGATAAGTAAATTTTTTACTTTATGAAAGTTTTTTGCGTAATTCCGGCGTTTAATGAGCATAAAAATATAACCGCGGTGGTTAAGGAAATTAAATCACTGGTAGATAGGGTGGTGGTAGTGGACGATGGGTCAACTGACCAGACTTATAATTTAGCTAAAGCCGGCGGCGCTATGGCGTTAAAACATATAATTAACCGCGGTCAAGGCGCGGCTCTCCGTACCGGCACGGAATATAGTTTAGCCAATGGCGCTGACATTATTATTCATTTTGACGCCGATGGCCAGTTTTCCGGCCAAGACATCGCCAAAATTACCGCGCCGATAAAACAGGGCGCGGCTCAAGTAGTTTATGGTTCGCGTTTTTTAGACAGCCGCGGCAACACAGCCATGCCCTTTTTTAAAAAATATTTTATAATGCCTTTGGCTAAAGCCGTTAATCGGATATTTTTTCAGATTAATTTAACCGATCCGCAAAGCGGTTTTAGAGCCATGTCGGCCGAGGCCGCTCGCCAGATAAGTTGGCAGCAGGATGGGATGGCGCATTGCTCGGAAATTATGTTTGAGGTTAAGAAAAATAAACTCCAGGTCGCGGAAGTTCCGATTGCCGTGGTTTATCATAATTTTGGCCAAAGTTTTTTTGGCGGTTTAAAGATCATAAAAGATTTACTTATCGCTATAATAGTTAATTAGTTATTAAAATATATGCCGCAACAAGCTATCGCGCTCATAATTATTGCCTTTTTTATCGCCCGCCTTTATTGGCAAAAGAAAAAAAACCATATTGGCGCCAATGAATTTTTGTTTTGGCTGATTTTTTGGCTTTTAGCCGCGGGTTTAATAATTTTTTTGAAATCGATTGATAAATTAGTATCGGAACTGGGGTTCTCCGGTAGCGGCATCGAGGTCCTCTTATATTTAAGCGTGGCTATATTATTTTATTTTGTTTTCCGCTTAAGATTGAAATTTGAGAAAATTGAAAAAGATCTAACTAAGATTGTTAAGAACATCGCTTTAAAAGATAAGTAATTATGAGAATCGCGCAAATCGTTTGTACTTTTCCGCCTTATCGAGGCGGAATTGGCAATAGCGTTTATAATATTTCGGACAGGCTGGCCGATTTAGGGCATGAGGTGACGGTGTTCACGCCGGCTTACAATTATTCGGATGGGGCTAGCCAGTTTGCCGATCAGCCAGTCGACACGGAAGGTAAATTTACCGTTGAGCGCCTTAGGTCGATCGTTAAGTTTGGCAACGGGGCTCTCATACCGCAACTTTTTTTTAAATTGAATAATTTTGATATTGTGCATTTACATTATCCCTGTTACGGGGCGCTCAAAGCGGTGTTATTAAGAAAGTTATGGTCGGGCAAAAGAATGAAGCTGGTCTTGCATTATCATATGGATAATCAGGCGACCGGTTTTAAAGGTTTTATTTTCTACCTATATAAAATTTTTATTTTGCCTATTTTCGTTCGAGCCGCGAAAATTATTACTTGCGCCTCGCTTGATTATATTAAACACTCTAATTTGGGAAAATATTACCGCCGCCGGCCGGATAAATTCAGGCAAATTTCTTTCGGCGTTAATCCCGATCAATTCGTCATTTATCATGATAATTTAAATAAGGATCGGCAACACGGCGTTTTGTTGTTCGTGGGCGGGCTGGATCGAGCCCATTATTTTAAAGGCTTGGAGAATTTGATCAAAGCGTTAGCCGAAGTTATTAAAAATCCCAAATTTAGCTCAACTATTTTAAATGTCGTCGGTAGCGGAGATTTATTGGGATATTACAGAAAGATTGCTCATGATTTAGGCGTGGCCAAATCAGTTTTTTTTAATGAAATGGTTAATAATAGCAAATTGGTTGATTTTTATAATTATTGCGATTGTCTGATTTTACCTTCCATCAATCAAGCCGAAGCTTTTGGTCTAGTCACGCTTGAGGCCATGGCTTGCTCCAGGCCGGTAATTACTTCCAATTTGCCCGGAGTTAGAAGCGTTTTTAAAAACGGCAAGCAGGGCTTTCTGGTAAAGCCCAACGATATTAAAGATTTGGTAAGGAAAATAACCATTATTTTAGGCGATAAAAAGCGGGCCCAGGCCATGGGGAGAGCGGGCAGGGAATTAGTGGAAAAGAAATATACCTGGGTAAGGGTTGGTAAAAAGCTTGACGCAATTTATTATCAGATAAGATTTAATCCTTTGTTGTAATCAGGACTTACGCACTTAAAAAATATTTTTCAGGGCAGTTGGCTGAAGTTAGTAATTTTCTCGTTGCGCCTACCTGCCGGCAGGCAGGGAACTCCCCCGCAAATGCGGGGTCAAACAGTCCTCACTTCAAAAATTACTAACTTCAGCCAACTGCTAATCAACCGCGTAAAGTTTATGAAAATTTGTTTAATTAATAATTTATATGAGCCGTACGCCAGAGGTGGCGCGGAGAAAATCACCAAAATCATAGCTAATGGCTTGGTTAAAGCCGGCCATGAAGTTTTTATTATAACCACCAGCCCGTATTTTAAACAATTAAAAATTACCTTCGCCAAGGATTGGCGAGGACAAGCAAATTGCCCCCCTTCGCTAGCGCTTCGGAGGACAAGCGAATTACGAATTTATTATTTAAATAGCTTGTATCATAATCTAAATAAATATCCTAAAGTTTTGCGGTTGGTTTGGCATATTTGGAACATGTTTAATTTTATAAATTATTTTAGAATAAAAAAAATTTTAAAAAAAGCCAAATGCGTTGCCGTGGTAACCAATAATTTAATGGGTTTGGGATTTTTAACGCCATTGGCGATCAGGAGGTTAAAAATTAAGCATATTCATCTTGTCCATGATCTTCAATTAATCCATCCTGCCGGACTCTTACTCTTTGGCCAAGAAAATATGATTAACGGCCAGTGGGCCAGAAATTATGCCGGCTTATGCAGTCGATTGTTTGCTTCGCCTAAGGCGGTAATTTTTCCTTCTCGCTGGCTTCGCGATCGACATTTGGATAAGATATTTTTTATTAAATCAAAAAGAATAGTTTTGCCCAATCCGGTCGCGCCAGCGCTCGCGGTGGCGGCGTTAAAAGACAATGAAATTTTTAAATTTTTATATTTAGGCCAAATAGAAAAACATAAAGGCCTGAATTTATTGATTCAGGCCTATAAGAGAATAAGAGAAAAATTTCCGCGAACCGAGTTAATTATAGCCGGTGTCGGTTCAGGGCTGGAACAGGTTAAGATTGAAGCCGGACGAGATAATAGTATTAAATTTTTAGGCCGCCAAGATGAAGCGCAAGTTAATAAGCTTTTGTCTGTCTGCCAGAGCTTGGTTGTGCCGACTCTCTGCTATGAAAATTGTCCGACCGTTATATTGGAAGCTTTTAGCGCCGGCTTGCCGGTTTTAGCTGCCGATTTGGGCGGGATTAGCGAGCTCTTGGGTGAAAATACTGCCGGCTTGTTATTCAGGCCAGGTAATGTGGCGGATTTGGCTGACAAAATGTCTTGGGCCATAGAATGTCCAAGTGATTTGACCGAGTTAGCCAGGGTGGGCAAGGAGAAGGTTAAGCAATATAGTGTGGAAAATTATATTAAAGAGTTGGAGGGGTTGATTAATTAACCTTCGTCCGGCTTCTTGATAAGTTCTGTTAAGTTTATTTTCTTTCATATTTAAACACATACACCTCGCCATTATCAATTTCCTCAAAGCTCGAGGCCGAGAGCTTGGCTTGGTCCAGAATTTTTTTAAACGCCCACCAGTATTTATTTAAAACGAAGTAGCCCTGGCTAACGCCGGCTAAATCCATGGCCGCTAGCATAGTTTCGCGGTCAGGTTTTTTATAAACCATATTCAGATAAGATTGATAGAGCGGGGAGCTGGTCGGAATCGGGTAGTAAAATAATTGGCCGCCGCCGTAGTATTTTTTAAAGCCGAATTGGCTTAAAGCGGCGGCGCTTACTTGCTGATTGGCTAAAACTATAAAATCAGTTTTGGCATTGGTATTTATCCAGTTGACAGCTTTAATGTCAGCCCGGGAAACCGAATAGCCATGCGAGTTAAAATAATTATCATAGCGCGGGTAAGTTATATATAGAGAGGCGCTGATAAAAATCGTTAAGAACGTCGCCCAGCTTAATTTAATTATAATATTTTGCGCCAATATTTTTTCTAACAGCGCGTAGATCGAGATGATTATGAACGGCAAGAGAAACAGGCAGGCGATCAGTAAAACTCTGGCCGGATAATCGCTTCTCTCATAGTTTATTAAGAAAGCGAATGGTATTTTAGCGGTAATTAAATATGATATGAATAAAGAAATAGAGAGCGTAAAATAGAGCCAGAAAATCTTGCATTGCTCTTGATGTTTAAGCGCGATAAAAATTCCGCTTAAAGCCAGCAGGGTGAAAATAAATTTTAAATTAAAGCCATAGAGATAGACGAAATTTAAAATAAAATTTTCTTGGCCAGGAATTTTTAAGACCCATTGGCTGACGTTTTGAGCTAAAGCGCCGCTCATAGCGGCCGCTGACAACTGCCGGTTTAAAAAATAAAAGGCCGCCGGCAAGATAAAAATGGCAATTAAAATTAACGGGGGATATAAATATTTTTTTATTTTAGTTTTATCGCTATGGTAAACGGCCAAGAATAAGCAAAAGAGCAGGGCCGGCAAGCCGGCGATGGGCTGAATGATAAGCGCGGTTAGGGATAAAAGTAAAATTATAAAAAAATCATAAAAACTTTGGCAAATCAAACCGAGCAAGATGATTATGATCAATAGAAAATAAGCTAAATTTTGCGGCGTAGTGATAATTAAAAAAGGAAAAGTTAAAGCCAGTAAGGATAAGATTACCGTTAAATTAAGCCGCTCTTCGTTAAACCAGGCCGTCAGTACGCGCCAGAGAGTAAGCGGCAGGAAAACCGCGGCCGCTACCGGCAGAAGCAATCTGTCCAGCCAAGCCAAGGGCAGGGCGGTAATTTTATGGAGAATTACCACTAAAGCATACTGCCCGAGATAATAAAACGGCTTGGGCTCGACCGCGCCGATTTTATCAATTAAGTTTTCCGTGGCCAGATGGATGAAAGAATCATAACCATAACCCAGCCGATAGACGATTAAAGCGACGGCTAGAGATAAAAAGTAATGGCCGATTAAGAGCGGCAAAGCCAAGCGGCCGTTAGAGATGATATTAGCGATTAAACAGAGAGTTGCTAAACTATAAATTGTAAAAAAATATTTTGGCACGATTTGCCAAGGCGAAATTATGGCATTGGCCGCCTGGTGGCCGAGCAGAATATAAAAAGCGGTGCAGAGGAGCAAGAGATAAGCGGCGCCGAGCAGGAGATTAATTGCTTGAAGCTTAGGATCAGGATTTTTTGCTTCAGACTGGCATTCGATTTTTTTATTTGCTTGAAAGCTAAAATACTGTATAATGATAAAGGAAATAATCGCTAAGGTTAAACTAATTGCCACGCCTAGATTATTAAGAGAATAAAAATGATAAACCAGGCCGCCAAATAGGGCAATCAGGCAGATAAATATTAGCAGTGAATTCGCGATATGTAGCAATCTATCGTACATTGTTGTCTGATCTTTGGGTAAAGGCGTTGGTTTTTCGCTTAAGATGAAATTTGGGCGATTTTTGAAGAAATCGCTACAATTTCATTCCGATCGGTTGTTTCGGCTCCGAGGAAAGCACCGAGGCGCCGCTCAAAACCAACGCCTTTACCCAAACTTAACATTACTATTTTACCACATCTTATGATAATTTTCATTATAGTTTACAGTTTAAGTTTAATTTTTATATTATCCGTTATTGTCTGCTGTATTAATATAGTTTTTTCAGTTTTGTCGTTTGCCCCCTGGGTACCGAGCCGCAGCCGCGATTTAAGCAGAATTTTTAAATTAGCCGACTTGCAAGATGGCCAAATTTTTTATGATTTGGGCTGCGGCGACGGTAAAATTGTTATCTACGCGAGCGATCATTATAAGGCCCTAGCCATCGGCCTAGAGATATTTTGGCCATTATATTTAATTTGCCGGCTTAGGCAGGTTTTTAAACCGAACGCCAAATTTAAATTTAAGAATTTATTTAAAGAAGATTTGTCGTCGGCGGATGTGGTTTATTTTTTTGGCATACCCAAGACGGTCAATGGAAAATTAGCCGTTAAATTAAAACAAGAATTAAAACCCGGGGCTAAAGCAATCTCTTATTCCTTTAAACTTAATGATTGGACGCCGAAGATTATTGATAAGCCGACTAAGAATGATTTACCGATCTATTTGTATGAAGTTTAATTTGCCCGCCGAAGTTAAAAATTGGTTTAAAAAATACTGGCAGTGGATTATTTTAATAATCGTGGCAGCGAGTTTTTTTATCGGTACCGCGAGTTATAATTATTACGCGCAGCCGGATGGCTTTATAAAATGGGGGTCGCCGGATGAATCGTCAAATTATAATTTTACTAAACTTTACGCCCAGGAGGGGCGGCTTGAGTTTTTTGAAAAGTATAATCTTCTGTCGGCCGATATCATGCATCCCAGGAGCTACCGGAGCGATCAAGGCACGATTAAGCCGGTAAGTTTTCTCGGCCTGATTTTGATTTACGGTACCATCGCCGGTTTAACTGGCTATAAAATTATTCCATTTCTCACGCCGTTTTTCGCGGCCATCGGCCTGATTTTTTATTTTCTTTTAATTAAGGAAGTTTTTGGCAGACGCAATGCCTTGATTTCCGCGATTTTCGCGGCCTGTTTGCCGCCGCTGATTTATTATAGCGCCCGCAGCATGTTTCATAATGTGCTGTTTGTGGTTTTACTTATGATTAGCTGGTATTTCGCCGTCATTATGGCGAGAAATAAAAAATCGTCGCTGGATATTGCTACGGTCAAGTTTAAAATTTTAAAATTCTGGCCCGACGTTTACGCCGCTTTAGCCGGAATATTCTTGGGTTTGGCGGTGATCGTCCGATCGGCCGAGCTGATTTGGCTTATGCCAGGCTGGCTGGCTCTCTGGCTATTTAATATTAAAAAAGTTGGTTTGATAAAATTATTGATTTTTTTGGCTTTTTTGTCCGTTTCTATTTTACCGGCCTTATTCTGGAATCAGATACTTTACGGGTCTTATTGGCGCGGCGGTTACGATGAAATGAACCAATCAATTTTAAATATCGCCGGCGCCGGCCAAGCCATTGTGACATCCGGTCTGATAAAGACCGGCATCGTTAAAGATAATTTAATCCAAATAAAAAATAATCTTTTTCATTTCGGTTTTTCGCCGAGCCAGAGTTTTAGAATGCTTTATTTTTATTTCGCGGCCATGTTTTATTGGTTATTTTGGCCGGCTTTGTTCGGCTTTCTCTGGCTCTTAAGAAGAATTAAAAAATGGCAGAGACGCCATTTTTGCTATTTTACGGTTTACGCGATTATTTTTTTTATTTTATTATTTTATTATGGCAGTTGGGATTTTCATGATAATCCGGACCCGCGGAGCCACACCATCGGCAATTCCTATACTCGCTATTGGCTGCCGATTTATTTGGGCGCCATACCTCTGGCGAGTTTTTTTCTAATAAAATTAGCCAATCTTTTCCGCCAGAAAGTTTTAATTAACGGTTGCCGTGTTTTAATGATAGCCATAGTTTTGGTTATTTCCCTGCAGTTCGTTTTATTCGGCAGCGCCGAAGGCTTAGTTCAATCGGTGAAGAAGCAATTGGCTTCGCGCCAGGATTATAACCGAATACTTAGCTTAACTGAACCGCGATCAGTTGTTATAACTCAATATCATGACAAGCTGCTATTCCCGGAAAGAAAGGTAATTGTCGGCTTGTTTAATGACGAGGAGATGATCAGACAGTATGCCATTCTAATTAAGTATTTGTCGGTCTATTATTATAATTTTACTTTTCCGGAAAAAGATTATAATTATTTAAATGAAAAAAGATTGGCTAAGTTTAATTTAAAAATAGAGATTGTGGAAAAAGTGGCCAAAGATTTTACATTGTATAGATTAGCGCCAGTTATTCCTGCGCAGTCGGAGAATTAAAGTCGAACAAAGATGTTGGTTTCTCGCTTAGACGAAATTTGGGTATTTTTCTTAAAATTATTCAATCGGTAAAGACCGAAATAGAAATTAGTGAAATTGAATAATTTTAAGAAAAATTACTACAATTTCGTATGCGCTTAAAACCAACATCTTCGTTCGACCAAACTAAATATGAAAAATAATAAAAAAATTAACCGCATCGGCATTGATGCCCGTTTTTACGGCCCAATCGGCAAGGGTTTGGGCAGGTATATCCAGGAGATTGTTGATAATATAGTAAAATTAGATCAGGTCAGCGAGTATGTGGTATTTTTGCGGCGGGAAAATTTTTCTAGTTTTAAAAGCGATAATCTTAAGGTGAAAAAAATTTTAGCGGACATAAAATGGTATGGCCTCGCCGAGCAAATTTTATTGCCGTTCCTCATCTCTCGCCAGCGCTTGAATTTAATGCATTTTCCTCATTTTAACGTGCCGATTTTCTGTCCGGTGAAATTCGTCGTAACGATCCATGATTTAATATTAATAAAATTTCCCACCCAGCGCGCCACGACTTTAGCGCCGGTAATCTATAAAATAAAAAACTTTTTTTATAAAATTGTCATCGCCCTCGCGATTAAGCGGGCGCGCCAGGTTTTAGCCGTGTCCGAATATACTAAGCAAGAAATCGTTAGGCAATTCAAAATAAAGCCGGAGAAAGTTATGGTTACTTACGAGGGCGTGGCCGATCTGGCTCGCGACAAAATCAACGATCATCAGCCGGAGGATATTTTAAAAAAATATCATATCGCCGAGCCATATCTGCTCTATGTCGGCAACGCCTATCCCCATAAAAACCTAGGAGGTTTGATTAAAGTTTTTTCGCTGATTAACGGGCAGCAGAGAAATTTGCAATTGGTTTTAGTGGGCAAAGAAGATTACTTTTATCGCCGCTTAAAACCGCCGGTCGCGAATTTTAACGGAGCGATAATTTTCCCCGGCTATGTTCCCGACGGCGATTTAAAAATTTTGTACGCTCGCGCTCGCGCCTATATTTTCCCCTCGCTTTACGAGGGTTTTGGCTTGCCGGCGCTGGAGGCTATGGCTTATGGCTTGCCCGTAGTCAGCTCCAATAAAACCAGCTTGCCGGAAATTCTGGGTTCGGCCGCGGTTTATTTTAATCCGGAAAATAAAGCGGAGATGAAAGCCAAAATAGAATTGATAATCAGCGATGAAAATCTGCGCCGCGAGATGATAAATAGGGGATATCTACAAATAAAAAAGTACAGCTGGAGCGAATGCGCGCGCCAAACCCTAGAAGTTTATAATAAAATTTTGAAAAAATTATAATTTATTAGCAACATATCATGGAAAAATATTATAATCACAAAGAAGCCGAGCGGCGAATAAGTCTCATGTGGGAGAGGGATAATTATTTTACCCCTAAAATTGAACTTACAAAAAAACCGTTTTCTATTTTTCTTGTGCCACCAAATGCCAGCGGCGCCATGCATATTGGCAACGCGCTGATGATTGCTATTCAGGATATTTTGGCAAGATTTCATAGAGCCAAGGGCGATCCTACGCTGTGGATTCCTTCTACCGATCATGGCGGTTACGAAACGCAAGTTACTTTTGAGAGAGAGTTAGAGAAAGCCGGCAAAGATAAATGGAAGTTTGGCAGTAAAAAACTTTTCGAAGCGATCAAGCATTTTGTTGAAGGCAATAATGAGACAATAAAAGGCCAGATAAAAGACCTGGGGGCAAGCGTGGACTGGTCCCGGTTTCGCTATACCATGGATAGCGAATCTCTTCGGTCAATCAATAAAACATTTAATAAGCTGGTTGCTGACAATCTAATTTATCGCCGATCTTATATGGCCAGCTATTGTCCTTCGTGCGCCACGATTTTAGCGGATATTGAACTTGAAGAATCAAAAGAGACGATCCCCCTTTATTTTATTAAATTCACATTTCAGAATAGCCACAATTATTTAACCCTAGCGACTACGCGGCCGGAATTCCTTTTCGCCGCTACCCATGTATTAATTCATCCTGACGATAAGCGATATGCCCATTATATTGGCCAAGTGCTTATAAATCCCATAACAAACAAACCAGTTGAAATTATCGCCAGCAAAAGAAAGTTTGATCCAGAAAATAATAATCAATTTCTTTTCCCATTTTCTCCTTCCTATAAAAAATACGATTATGAATATACGCTGCGCAACTCAATACCTTCGCAAAATCTTTTGGATTGGGAAGGAAAGATGCTAGAGAGATACCCGGGATTAAAACCTAAAGAGGCACGGTTTAAAGAAGTTTCATTTTTAAAACAACAGGGGTATTTAGAAAAAATTGACGACTCGTATTTAGATTTTGTTTTTTTATGTAAACGAGGCCACGAAGTAGAAAGCGTAATAATGCTTACTTGGTTTTTAAAGATAGATGACGAAACAGTTCCTTTAAGAAAAAATGCTTTAACCGCCATTAAAAAAGAAGGTTTAGAAATTTTTCCCAGATGGCGAGAGAAAGGTTTAATGGAGTGGCTTAAAAAGATGACTGATTGGCCAATCGCTCGTCAGAATGTCTGGGGCATAAAAATTCCGATTTGGTATGATATTTCCGATCCGTCAAAGTTCACGGTTTGGTTTATTGACAAAAAAGGAGACAAGCAGTGTGGAAATTTAAAATTATTTTTAGATCAAGGCGTTACTACAGAAGAAGTGTCGACTGGCCTGGAACGGATTTATGCAGGCGAAAATGCGGTTTGGACATTAGAGCCAGAGGCGGGTAAATTATATTTACCTGAAACCGATACTTTTGATACTTGGTTTTCTTCCGGGCAATGGGGCACGATTGTTTTCGGCGACGAGCTGGCCGCTGATTTCTCTTATTTTTACCCCAGCGATTCAATCGTTATAGGGTATGATTTGCTTCGTTTGTCCGTTTCCAGGAAGATATTTTTAAGCCAATATTTAACCGGCAAGCTGCCGTTTAGAATGGTTTATCTCCATCGTTTAATACAAGGCCAAGACGGACAAAAAATGTCAAAGAGTATCGGCAATGCTGTCTCGCTTGAATATTATCTGGAAAAGTTTGGCGCTGATGCCACGCGGATGGCTTTAATATCATATACAACGCTTCGGGAAGACTTCACCCTGGCGGAAGAGCAACTGTTTTATTTCCAGGAATTTTCCCGCCGATTATGGAAGATTGGCTGCCTAATTGAAGCTTACCAGCTGAATTCACATGAATTATTTAAACCCCAAGATCTAGGTCATGAAGATAAATATTTGTTATCGGAGATTGATCATCTCGCGGTTTCCGTCAGCTCATCTTTGGAAAAATATTCATTCGCCTTCGCGCAAGAAAAATTATGCCATTTTCTTTTAAATCTGGAGAAATATGTAAAAATTACGCAAGCAAAGAAAAATACGGAAGTTTCTTCTTCGGTCTTGAGGTTTGTTTATAAAAAATATTTAATTATCTCTCATCCTTTTATGCCTTTTATAACCGAGGAGCTATACGCGAATCTTTATAATTCAGTCCTGCCGCTAGCCGCTAACCCCTGGCCGGATAAAATGAATTATTTTGGAGAATAAGTAAACTATTATTTATTAAGCAAAAAGAAAAGAGCGGTTGATCATCATTCATCATGATGACCGCCGCCCTGTTTGATTTGCCAACTCCCGAGGGAGTTGGGCTTAGAAAGGCCTAACTGCCGTAGCCTTGAGGTTCGTGCCGGATTCTTGCACGACCCGCACTGCCACCCTGGTCATGGGCGTGAGCATCGGAAAGACGCCCGGTTGCTTCCATAAGGGAGCCCCGTCCGCGCCTTCGATCTGCTTGAAATGAACGAAGGCAGATCTGCCGTCGTCCAGATAAACAACGCCGCAACCGATCGTGGCGTTGAACCAACAGATGTTGGCGCCAAACCATCCCTCTCGATGGCTTAATTCGGCCGGCAGTTCCTTAGCACTAGGTTGCCACCGAGCCACCACGCAACTGGATAGAGGAACCGAAGCCTCCAGGTTAATGGCAGCGGTCACAATTCCGACTGCCAGGTGACTGAAGTTCCCGAAGAAGCTACTCTTTGGGTAGGCGTTCTCCGGCATGAGAGGGACTACTGCCACTCTGTGGTGATCCGCCTCGACGGTCGCGAAACCCATACTTTGGGCCTTTTCCGCCGTCGTGCGAACCACTTGTCCCGCATACACCCGCTGGAAACCTAGCCAGAGCTGACCATGCCTGGTAGTTATGCTCACTTCCAGCACGACCATGGCGCCCTTCCGGCCATCACCCACGCCAGTGGTATCAAGGAATATCAGGTCCATATCCCGTCTTCCCTTGACCGTGGACGGCATTTGCCCGCCCTGACTATCGGCAATCCAGTTGATCGGGAAGGTGGCCGAAGCCATGTCGCCTTCGGTGCAGTCAGCAGGCGCGTTCATCTGCGAGCGGAACATCCTGATTCCCGGCGTCAGCCCCCGTTCGATAAAAAAGGTGATCGCGTCCGGTTGGCCAGTAAGTTCGATCGGTACCACCATGGTGAACTGGTCGAGGTGGATCTCACGGCCGAAACAGTGAGTGTCAATGCCGATAGTCACCCAACCGAACAGTGTGCTCTGCCATCGCACATTATGGGTGGCGGTATCCTTGCCGAACCTTTCCCGTTCAACTGGCGGCTCGGCGCTGGGCTGGCCTGGCTGTTCTTGAGCGGTATTGAGTACTCGCTCGAGCGCTCTCATCCCGTCCTCGACGAGTCCGGGGTGCGGATACCCTTGCTCCTGTCGAGTTTTGAGTTCCGCGAGAGAAAAGGGCCTGATAGGTGTTTGATTTTCTGTTTTCATGTTTGTTGTTTTTTCTTTCGTTTGTAGTAGTTATTGGTCGACACCTGGCTTGCCATCACTCCGCCTCACCTTCACTGTGAAGGATATTGGTGTGAACTTCACTGTCAAGATTTGCGACACTGGGCATTCCCTGAATTCTCCAATCCTCCACCCCTCCCCAAAACGGGCAAGAGTGGGCGTGAAGTCGTCAGGGATGACTGGCAGGGCCATCAACTGACTGGACAAATCGTGCAAATGACATTACATGATGACGGTTGTTCATTAGAAGCTCCTCCTTTCGTGGAGCTGGGTTTTGTTTCTGCTAAACGCTGAATTAAAAGTTACAAATTTTTATAACCCTTAATTCAGCATTTAGCGCTAAGTTTTAAAGAACAAATTGACTTATTATAATAGCATATACTAGTAAAAATGTCAAAGTAAAAAAGTCCATAATCATTAATTTTGTTTAATATTAGCTATAATATAATAGAAATATATAATATTAAAAAAACCCCTGAAAAGAAGTTCACGAGATTTTATCGTTTACCTTTTTCAGGGGTGATGCGACGCGGTTAGGCGCCGACTTAGTTTGAAGGGAAAAATTCGGCGACCAGCCGGTAGAATTCGCGGACGGCCAGGGTCTCTGACAAGTTCCTTTCAGATACCATGTCTTCAGCAGAATCAGGGCTCTCGGGTTCGTTAGAGGGGAAAGCTTCAGCGACTAGTTCCTGGAGTGTTAATCGGTTCATGTTTTCTGTTTGAACATGAATTGCCATGCTCTGGTTTTCCGCGGACCAGACATTGGTTTTCCGACTTTTTGAACTCGCACCGGAAAAGAAGTATGAACGAAATCCTCTGGGCTTAAGTTCTCCTTAAACTCCGGGTAAAACATCATAGCCAGCTCCTCTGGTTGCAAGAACTGCTCGACCGTTGATCGGTGTCCGTTCGTAACCATTATCCTAGGTACTCTTGCCATATTAAGTTTCTCCTTTCCGGAAACATTTTTTTGGTTTGATTGACAAATCAATAATATCATTATTATACAGAAAATGCCATAACAAAAATTTACTTTTATAATTAAATAGTTAAGGCGGTTTTAAGTATTAGTCTGTAAGTTTTCATATTTTCTAGTTTTTGTGTTATAATAATGTTGACCCTGTTAAATGTTTATCACTAAATAAATTTAACAGGGTAAATAAGTTTGGAAAAATTTTGTGTTAGAAAACAAATGGGCTTAAATAAATTTAACAATTTAAAAATTAAACCGGGCGCTGAATCGTCCCGTTTTGTGATTGATTTAAAACAAGAACTGGCGGCTGCGGAGACAAAAGGAATAACCAGCCAGCAGAATTTATCGCTTGAATTAAAATTGGAAAAATTAGCCGAGCTTGATTATGGCCAGATTTTAAAGCAAGGCAGGGAAAATACCAAGAAGAATTTTACGGCTTTTATTGATTACGCGAAAGAATTGGGCGCGGGCATGACAAAAAATAAGCGACCTAAAAATAACCAACCCGGGGCCTGGTTAATGCCAAATTCCCCGGTCGGAAAAATCTGGCTTAAGCTAGATCGGCTAGCTTTTGTTGTATTAATTAAATTGGTCTATATAATTTTAAAGCAAGCTGTAATTTTAATCTGTCAAGCTTGCTATTGGGTGGGCTGGGTGATAATTTTTAGTTTGCGTTTGGTTTATTTTTTACTACTCGAGACAATGAGACCGCTAGCCAGAGCCATGAATTTTTTAGTTAGCCGATTCAGGCCGATCATAATTAAGGGTTTAAAGATTTTTTCGGGCGTTTTTCAGATGATGAGATCAGTGATTGCGGGAATATTACTAAAGAGGATTATCGTTAGGGACAGAGATTGCTTCGTCCCCCGGGTCAAGCCCGGGGCTAAAGGCGCTCCTCGCAATGACAAACGGGTGGTTGGCTATTTAAGGCCGGTTCTGGTCTTCGCCGGAGTTCTTTTAATCATGATTTTACCGGTTAAGGCCTGGACATTCTATAAAACGCTGGATAGCGCTCGAGGCAAAGTTTTAGGCGCGAGCGAAAGCGCCATGAATAATTTAATTTCCGGCGGCCTTAACGCGGCTAATCTGGACTTTAACGGAGCCGGCAAAAGTTTTGCAGAGGCCAGCAGTAATTTTTTAATTGCCGAGAATCAGCTTAAGGAAATTAACGGTTTGCTCTTTACCTTAGCCGCCGCCGTGCCGGATAAGAATCTGCGACTGGCCGCGGCCAGTAAGCATTTAGTTAGAGCCGGCGAGTTAAGCGCGGCCGCGGGTAAAGATTTAAGCTTGGCCATTGCCGCCTTATTTAATTATCAGGCCAGTAGCAGTAAGGGGATTTTATTAAATTTAACCGTTTACGGCCATCGCGCCATCGTAGATTTAACCGCTCTGGGTCAGGAACTGGATCAGATCAATAGCGAGGTATTGCCCGAGGATTATCAAACAAAGTTTATTTTATTAAAGCAAAAGATCGGCCAACTCAGCCGCTGGCTAAGCGAATTCATCGGTTTGGCCGATCAACTGGAGAGTTTTCTGGGCGGCGGCGCGGCCAAACGCTATCTATTGGTTTTTCAAAATAATTCCGAGCTTCGAGCCTCGGGCGGCTTTATCGGCAGTTTCGCCTTAATAGATGTTTTAAACGGCCGGATAAAGAAAATTGAAGCGCCCGGCGGCGGCAGCTATGATACTGATGCCGGCCTGTTAAAGAAAATAAAATCGCCGGAGCCGCTCCGCTTAATTAGGCCGGACTGGCATTTTTGGGACGCTAACTGGTGGCCTGATTGGCCAACTTCGGCGCGCAAATTAGCCTGGTTTTATGCCAATAGCGACGGTTCAACCGTGGACGGGGTAATCGGCTTGACGCCGACCGTCATGGAAGAAATTTTAAGGATCATCGGTCCGATAGATATGAAAGATAAATATGGCGTGATTATTGACGCGGATAATTTCTGGCGCGTGACTCAGGAATTCGCCGAGCAGAAGCCCAATGTCACTAAGGAGCCGAAGAAAATCATCGGCGATTTAATGAATAAAATTATTGCCGAATTGCCTGAGCGCTTAAATAAAGATAATTTACTGCCCCTGCTTAAAGCGATTGAAGGTTTGCTCACGGATAAAAATATTTTATTTTATTTTACCGATAATAAATTGCAGGCCGAGGTAAGACGGCTGGGCTGGATCGGAGAAATTAAAACCACGGCCGGTGATTACTTAAGCGTGATCAATACTAATATCGCCGGCGGGAAAAGCGACCGCCGCATCAGGCAGGAAATTATTCATCGGGCCGAAGTCCAGCCGGATGGCACAATTATTGATAATTTAACCATTAGGCGAACCCATGAAGGAATAAAGCGCGAGCCATTCTCCGGCGTCAGGAATGTTGATTGGCTAAGAATTTATGTGCCCTTGGGCTCGGAATTGATTGAAGCTAGCGGCTTTAAACCGGTGGATAAAATATTTTTTAAAGAGGCCGAAGCGGATTGGCAAAACGACCCTGATCTGGCGCGCGGCGAGGCCTTAGCGCTAACTGACGACTTAAGCGGCACGAAAATTTATAATGAACTAGATAAGACCGTTTTCGCTAATTGGTCGCAAGTGGATCCGGGTCAAACCATTGCCATAAATATTAAATATCAATTACCTTTTAAGCTAATTGATAAAAAACCCAGTTTAGCTCAAAGCTCCTTGGATAATTTGCTAGCTAAAGCTAACGCCATGATTAATCCCGATCAGAAAGAACTTTATTCTTATTCCTTGCTCGCGCAAAAACAACCGGGCATGAATTCATCTACCTTCCAGAGCGAATTAAAATTAAGCGATAATTTTAAAATAATTTGGCAATATCCGACCGGTTTAACCGTTAATTTAGACGGCTGGTTCAGAAAAGAAATTTTTGATCAGGATAAACTGATGGCCGTAATGGTGGAGGAGAAGTAAGTCATCTGTCATTGCGAGGAGCCCAGTATCTGCGGGGCGACGAAGCAATCTCATAAATAGTAAAAAATAATCATAATAAAATTATGGCGAGATTTAGTGAAGCAAACTGCATGCGTGAGATTGTCTGCCTACCGGTAGGCAGGCTTCGCTTCGCTCGCAATGACAATGGATATGAAAAACCATGAAATAAAAATAAAACACGATTCTTCCAGCTTGTCCGAATTCGTGAAAAGGCCGCTGCCTAACGACGAAGAGGTCGAGGCCTTTGATAAATATGTCGTTAACGAGGCCAAGGAAGAAGAAATAAAAAACAGCTTGGCCAGAATCTACCAGGACGATCAAGGCAAAAAGCTTGACATTAAAACTTTAACCGTGAAGCGGGCGCGGGGCTTTTTCTTTAATCTGGTTACTTTTATTATTGTCATGTTTGTTTTAAGCGGAGCGGTTTACGCGGCTTATAATTATATTTATTTAAATATTAACGCCGATAAACAGACGATTGTTCTTAGCTTTGCAGCCGATCGGGAAGTTATGGCCGGCGAGGAATTTTATTATATTTTAAATTATAAAAATGAAGATAAAGTGGCGATCAATAATATTGAGATTAAAGTTCAGTATCCGGATAATTTTATTTTTTTAGAGAGCGATCCTCGGGCGACTAGAAATAATAACACTTGGGCCATGGCCAGTTTAGCTCCTCATCGCAGCGACTTGATAAGAATTAAGGGCAAGTTAGTGGGCCCGGTCGGTGAAAGCGACATAATTTTGGCCGATATGACCTATAAACCAGCCAATTTTTCCAGCGAATTTAAAAAATCAGCCACTTTTGAAACCAAAATCAACGACCTAGGACTAAATTTTTCTTTCAGTAATTCTAATAGCGCCTTAGTTAATGAAGACAATGAAATTATTGTCAAATTTAAAGTCAAAGATCAGAATTATCTTAATAATTTCCGCTTGACGCTGGAACATCCGGCTGAAGTGGAAATTATCAATCAAGCGGCGGGCGCGGCGACTAGCGCGCCAGCTGCGCCGGCGCTGCAGCGAGGCGAGTCGGCTATTCCCTTAATTAAGCCGGAAGGCGGCGCCTGGTTTATTAGCAACCTGGAGAAGAATGAAAATGAATTTAAGATTAAATTTAAAGTCAGGGAAAAGAAGCAGCCTAGCGTTAATTTAAAAATAAAATTTGAACTGCCCGTCGAAGTTAAAGATCAGCCGACGAAATATTATCTGTTCCATGAAAAAGATTTGGTTTATGAAATTATCAAGAGCGATCTGAATATAAATATTATTATTAACGGCTCGCCGATTGATCAGGGAGTAAATTTCGGGCAAACTTTGAATTACGCGATTAATTACGCCAACAAAGGAGAAACTTTAATGAAAGATGTTATTATTATGGCGGTTTTAGAAAGTGATTTTTTGGATTGGCCGTCTTTAATTGACGGGGCGAGCGGCAAGGTGAGCGACAATACAATTAGCTGGAGCAAGCAAGAGATCGCTGAATTAGCCGAAGTAAATAGCGGCGCCGAAGGAGTAATTGACTTTTCCCTAAAACTAAAAGCGGCGGCGGCGGTTGATTTAAGCAAAAGCTATCAGGTAAAAAGTTATGTTAGATACAGCGTCTTGGGCAAGAGCGCTAGCGGCGAAAACCAAAGCAACTCCATCGTTAATAAAATTAACAGTGATTTAAATTTGGTTGAACAGCTAAGATATTTTAGCGATGATAATTTGGCGGTCGGCTTCGGACCGTTGCCGCCTCGAGTCGCGCAAACTACCAGCTTGAAAGTTTATTGGACGATTAATAATAATTTGCATGAATTGAATGATTTGAAAATCAGCGTTACTTTGCCTGTTAATATTAGGTGGGGCGGCAAAAACCGGTCATCCATCGGCGAAGTTAGCTACTTGAGCGCCGCTAATCAAGTTGTTTGGCAAATCGGCCGCCTGCCGGTTACGGTTTATAAAGCCGACGCTGAATTTAATCTTGACTTAACGCCCGCGGAAGCAGATCGGAATACGATTATGATAATTTTGCCGGGCACTAAGATCGCGGCTCAAGACAGCGAAACCGACATGCCAATAAATAAAACCCTAAAAGCTAAGACTTCCAAGCTGGAAGATGATAATATGGCGAGCGGCGACGGAGTGGTGCAATAAAAACATTGTCATTGCGAGCGACTGCAAGGAGCGAAGCAATCTCACAAACTCAAAGAATAACCATAATTAAATTGTAGCGAAGTTTAATGTAATATAGACATACGTGAGATTGTCATGGCTACGCCAGATCTCGCGTAGCGATGACCGCGTCGCCCTGATTACAGGGCTCCTCGCAATGACAGATATTATGTTCAAAATTATAAAAAAATCTAAAATTTCCCAGGCTCGTCTCGGCCTAATTGAGACTAAACACGGGAGGATAGCCACTCCCGTTTTTATGCCGGACGCCACCAGGGGAGTGATAAAGCATTTAAGCAGCAGCGAGCTTGCCGAATTAAAATTAGAATGCTTTGTCGCTAATGCTTTGCATTTATTTTTGCGCCCCGGCATAAAATTAATTAAACTAGCCGGCGGTTTGCACGATTTCATGAATTGGCAGCAGCCGATTTTGTCCGACAGCGGCGGCTATCAAATTTTTTCCTTGATTCATAAAAATAAAAGCGGCGCTAGCGGCCAGATTACGGATCAGGGCGCTGTTTTTAGGTCGCCTTTGGACGGCGCTAAACTTAAGCTCACGCCGGAGCAATCAATAAGAATCCAGTTTGATTTAGGTGTTGATCTGATGGTTTGTTTTGACGATTGCCCGCCCAATAATTATGATGATGCTGATTTAGCCCGGGCGGTGGAGCTGACGATTAAATGGGCTAAGAGATGCTTCCGAGAATTTCATAAGCAAATTAAATCGCGCGCGCTTAAAGGCAGGCGGCCGCTTCTGATAGCCGTTATTCAGGGCGGCAATAATTTACCCTTAAGAGAATATTGCGCTAAAGAACTTATTAAAATCGGTTTTGACGGTTTTGGTTTTGGCGCCAGGCATGTTGATGAGACCGGAACTTTTTTAGCCGAAACGCTTAAACTGACGGCCGATCAAATCCCCGAGAGTAAACTGCGTTTTGGCTTGGGTATTGGCTTGCCTCTAGATATAATTAGATCAATTAAGATGGGCTGGGACATGTTTGATTGCGTTATCCCGACCCGGGATGGCCGGCATGGAAAACTTTTTCTGCAGAACCGACCGCTGACTAGTAAGCCGAACAATTTTTATGAAACTGTTAATATCACTAACGCTAAATTCGCTAAAGATTTTTCGCCGATCAACGGGCAAAGCAAGCTGCCGGAATTACGA
Organism: Parcubacteria group bacterium GW2011_GWC2_42_12; assembly: GCA_000997945.1. Lineage (GTDB taxonomy): Bacteria > Patescibacteriota > Patescibacteriia > Patescibacteriales > GWC2-42-12 > GWC2-42-12. The sequence continues at coordinate 27,238 of LCCP01000006.1, forward strand.
ACATACTCCAAGGCCTATTTGCATTATTTATTTAAAATTAATGAGCCCTTGGCCGCGAGATTAGCCAGCTTGAATAATCTTGAGTTTTATATTAAGATGTTAAGTGAGATCAGGGAGTTGATTAAAAAGAATAGATTTTAGCCAATAATGCGCCAGGGCAATGATAGCAGCCAATTTAGACGAAATAAAATTATTATCAGGACTTACGCGCTTAAAAAATATTTTTCAGGGCAGTTGGCTGAAGTTAGTAATTTTTTCGTTGCGGAACTCGCTTCGCTCAAACAGTCCTCACTTCTATGTTAAAATTAAAATAATCATTAAACCCTAATAATTTATTTTCCCCACTTTCGGGGCAAACATCTATGGACGAGAAAAAAATAATTGTCTCTAAACATCAAGCCACCACCACGCGTGGTTTAGATTTCGTTATTATCGGCGCGATCTTCTTAGTCTTCTTCCTTTGCCCGTTGTTTTTTACCGGCTTAATCGCGCAGAACATGGGTTTTGAAAAAATGACCTTGTTTTACTTTCTCGCGCTCTTGGGCGCGGTTTGCTGGGTAACTAAAGCCGTTATCGTCGGCGAACTGAATATTAAAAGAACGCCGCTGGATTGGCCGATTATCGGACTCTTAGCGGTCTTTATTGTCTCGACGGTTTTATCCATCAGCCAAAAAGACAGCTTAATCGGCCTTTACGGCAACTCGGCCAAGAGCTTGGCCGCCGTTATAATATTTATTATCTTTTATTATTTGGTAATAAATAATATTAATCAAAAGAGAATAAAATTATTATTTTGGGGAGTTATCGGCTCAACCGCTTTGGTGGCGGTTTATTCAGTTTTACAATTATTGGGTAAATTTGTCTTACCTTTGGAGTCGAGCCGGGCGATTAGCTTTAACCCCTTAGGTTCTTTATCCGCGCTGACCATGTATTTAGTCATCGCTCTGCCTCTGCTAGTCATCGGCTTGGCCCAGATCAGCGAAATCCACCCTAACTTTAAAAGCAAGATTCTCCAAGTTATCGTCAAGATATGCTTGAGCGCGATAATTTTGTTGTCGCTTTTTGTTCTTACGCTCTTAAACGGTTTCACTTTTTGGCCGGCCGCCGTGGTCGGGATGGTTATAATTTTGATGTTTCTACTGTCAAAAATCATTAAAATTTCCAGTTCCAATCTAGTTATTCCGATTGCCACCTTCTTATTGTTAATTATTCTCTTAGTTTTAGGTAATTTTAATATCATGGCCTTAAATTTGCCGACCGAAGTAAGTTTATCGCGCCGGGCCTCCTGGGACATTGCTAAAATCAGCTTAAAACAAGATCCTTTCTTTGGCTCCGGGCCGTCAACTTTCGTTTATGATTTTGTGAAATATAAAGGCGCCGATTTTAACGCTTCGCCTTTATGGAATGTCCGCTTTGACAATCCGTCAGGGCTTATGTTCGAGCTGGCGGCTACGGTCGGCGGCTTAGGCGTTTTGACCGCGCTAGTCATTGTTTTGATCGCTCTGTCTATTTGCTTTTTAACTTTGATTAAAGCGCAAAGGAATGAATCGCAGTCAATTTTATTGGCTCTATTTGCCAGTTTTATCACCGTCATAATTTTCAGTTTATTATTCTCATTAAGCAGCTCCATAATTTTAGTTTCTGTTTTAGTGGCGATTTTGGCGGTCGCCATGGCGATTATCAATTATCCGGAAAAATTTAAAACTTTGAATTTGTCTTTTAGAACTTCGCCGAAATACGCCCTGGCTTTGGCCGCGATCTTCTTGACCTTAAGCGCCGCCGTGGTTATTTTATTTACTTTAGGCGTTAAGATGTATTTGGCCGATTTTTATGTCAGGCAATCTTTAGAGACCGCCGATGTTAACCAAAAAATCAATAAGATTAATCAGGCCATTGTTTTAGCGCCTTATCAAGATGTTTATTATATCGGCTTGGCTAATAATTACATGACTTTGGCTAATCAGGAAGCCCAAGGCGGGAAAAATCAGACTATTATTGAGAACTCTTTATCCTTAGCCATAGAAAAAGGCAAAGTTGCTTTGGAGATTGCGCCCAATAATGTCGCCAACAGCGAAGCCATGGCTTTAATTTATGAAAATGCCTCTTTCTATGTCCGGGGCGCTTTGGAATGGGCGGAAGCGTTATACAATAAAAATATCGTCCTGGAACCGGACAGCCCCACGCCCTATATCCGCTTAGCTTTAATTAACATGGCTAGGGCTAATGCCGAAACGGTCGCGACCGAGCAAGCAGTTTACATTAATGAAGCTCTTAAACAATATGATTTGGCCATAGCTAAGAAGCCGGATTTTGGCGCCGCTTATTACGGCCAAGCCATCGCTTATGAAAGATTAAATAAGATTGACGACGCCATCGATCAATTAAAGAAAGCGGTTTTATTAACCAGAGAGAGCGTTGATTACCGCTTTGAATTGGGCCGGCTTTATTTCAACCGAGGCGTAACGCCAAGCAAACTCTCGCAAACCGCCACCAGCGACTTAACCACCGGCGCTGAACCCAGCCAGGATTTAAGCGTAACCGGCGGCGCTGGCGGCGCGACGGCTAAAAATGACGACGTCAAAACCGCTGAACAGCTTTTCTTAAGCATCGTCCAGGCCAATCCCAATCACGCTAACGCGCTTTACAGTTTAGCCCTTTTATATCAAAAAACCGGCGAAACCGACAACGCTAAAATCGTGATCAAGCAATTATTGACCGTGGTTACTGATCAGCCGTCGGTTGAAATTATCCAAAAACAATTTCCGGGATTGTACTAAATAAAGTTTTATACAAAAACACCTCTTTAGTCAGAGGTGTTTTTGTATTTGAAATTTTTAGTGATGATATTAAATTAAGAGAGATGGAAATATTATTTAAGCATAAAAAGAGGCCACCGATGTTTGTTGTCCGTCAGTGGCCGTGAGATTCTTGTGATCATCGCATCCGCCGGCTATTTAGGTATTGGCTGCGGATGAACGAGTAATCGCTTACGCGTCCGGCGTAACCGTTGCTGTCGATATCCGTCCGCTCTTCGCGCCCGGCCGGCCAGCCCGGTGTTAGAGCCGGTACGCGCCTTAACGAGGTGTACCCCGTATAAGCGTAGTTGACATCGTTGGCGTCGACCATGCCTTGATAGCAGAGAGGAGGAATGGCCTCGTCCGCCGTGTTAAAAATGTCGCCTGGCAGGTACCAGGTGATCCAAGGTACGCTTTCATAGCCGCCGCTGTTCAGACTGGAAACCGCGAGATAAACGCCGCCGTATAGGGTTGACGGGATGTCAAGTCGGTAAGTGAATTGATTGGCCGGTAATGACTCTTGCTTAAACAGGATGCCAGCCGCGCCTTTCTCAATCTCTTCGCGGATGGTTGCCGTTCTGACTATGTACCCTTGCGAGCCGGCCGCCGGGCTCCATGTCCATTCGGCCGAATTAAGTCCGGCTACCTGGCGGGGCAAGAGCTGCTTCAAGTATAGGCTGGAAACCGACGCGATTGAGGGCGTTGTTACCGTGGTGGAAAGGCAACTAAACTCATACGACCCCGGCAGTATGCCACAGCAAACATAGAGCCGAGCGCTATCGCTAGAGCTGCGGACTATCAGGTCCGTTTGATAGTAAACTGCATTTGTGGCAATGCTTCGGACTCTCTCCGGCGCAAGCCAGATTCCGGTGGCCTCATCCACGAGGTAGATAGAAACGAGTCCATCGCCTCCGTCGCCACCCTGGTAACGCATATCCGCCCAGAGAGTGATTACCTGGCCGGCAGTGACGCTTAGTCCTCCCTTAGACCAGTAAACCGATTCGGGATCAACGCGCAAAGTTGGCACTTCCGCGGTGATTATACCCGAAGCGGAGTTTATCACTACTTCGCCTCCGTCCGAACCGTCAAAACTCCCATCCAGAGAGGCATAAGGAACCGTATAAGCAACTTCGTTGGATGGTAGGCTTTCCAGACCATCGGCGGTATAGGCCGTAGCTACGAAATAGTAGGTCGTGGCCGGAGTCAAATTCGTGATCGTACAGGTAGTGACATTACCCACATCCACGCGAACCGTGTAGACGCCACTTGCCGTACCGTAGTGGATGGCGTAACCGGATACCCAAGAATCTGGACTCGGATCCCATTCCAGCGTTACGGCCGGAGCTGGCAGTAAAGCGGCAAACAATATGCCGATCATTATGCCGATCATTGCTATCATTTTCAGTGCTGATACTTTCAATTTTTTCATGGTTTTCCTGTTGGTTGATGCCCTAAAACAAAAGCACGCGCTCTTGGGCGCGGGCAAACTAGCCTATGACAGCAAGCTTATCAGCCGCTTAAAGGGCCGGATCGTCTTGCAGGTAGAAAACCGCGGCCAGGCCTGGTATATAAATCCGGCCGACGGCCAGAGATACTACATGAAGGACGGCGCCGCGGCTTATCAGATTATGCGCTTTTTATCGCTCGGCATCACTAACGAAAACATCGGAAAAATAGATATTGGGGATTAAGCTAAGCTGGTTGTTGGCAAGTCCATTAAATTTTAGACTTGTATTGACTTTTGTGCTATTATTAAATTAAATATGCTTAAAGCCGGACAAAAAAATAGTTATCAGGAGTTTATGAAAAAAAAGCGCGAATTTTTCAAAAAGGTCAGACAGGGCCTGAAATTTAAAGATACCGATCGCGACGGCTTGTGCGACTATGAAGAAAAAAACATTTACGGCACTGACCCGAGAAATCCCGATACTGACGGCGACGGCATGAAGGATGGCAATGAGGTTAAGCGGGGCAGAAATCCGCTCGGGCCGGGCAAGCTTAAAGATTTATTCATTCCCCACGCCGGCAATAATTATTCGCCTCACGCCTTAAAGCCGAAACGGCTACTCTTCCATGCCATAGGCATTATCATCATGAAAGCCGTGGTGGTGGTTTTTGTTTTATTTTATCCTTTGTCCGCCTGGCTTAGCCCGGATTTGGCTCTGGCTGAAGTAAGAAAAATAATAGAGTTGACTAATAATTTGCGCCAAAAAATTTCTTTGCCCGCGCTTTTGGAAAGTCGGCAGCTTAAACAAGCCGCTTGGCAGAAAGTTGAAGATATGGCGCTTAAACAGTATTTTGCCCATGTCAGTCCGGCCGGGTTTGGCTTGAGAAATTGGCTGGAAAAAATCGGTTATAAATACGCTGTGGCCGGAGAAAATTTGGCCGTGGGTTTTTCTCGGGCCGAAGACGTGGTCCAGGCCTGGCAAAACAGTCCGACTCACTACGCTAATATGATTGACAGCGATTTTAAAGAGATTGGCGTGGCCATGGCCGACGGCAAATTAAACCAAATTGACACGATTTTTATGGCCCAATATTTTGCCGCGCCAACAACGCCCAGCTTGCCAGGCGGGCGGGCCGCGCCGACTCAAATAAAACAGCCGGAAAAAGAAACGGCTAAAAAATCAATTATCGCGCCGGCGCCGCCAGAGGTTGAACCGGTCAACAGCCAGCCGACGCCCGAGTCTGAAGTAAGAGGCATTAACCTTACCAAAGCATCGTTAACGGCGGCGGAAGAAGCGGCCGAAAATGAAATTATCATTGATCAGCTGGCCGCTGACCTATCCATCAAGAGCGATCCATTTAATAAAGAAAAAGTTATTCAAATTAAAACGGCTTTACCGGCGGAGACGGTTTCGGCCGAAGTCATAATTAATAATAAAAAAATTAGCTTGACTAAGTCGCCGGCCGATTCGCTTTGGAGCGGCGTAGCGATCGTTAGCCCAGAAGAAGAGAAAAGCGTCTTAAATCCTCTGATACCGGCCACTATCGCCGTCAGCGACCTAAGCGGAGCGATTAAATACGGTGAATTGGATTGGGATATGGTGGCCATGATAAAAACTCCGCCGCTTGAGCATTACCAGCTTTTTAAAGCCAGCCCGGCCACGGGCATGAGGCCGATTTTGACTTTAAGCAGCGGCTATTTTAAATTTATTTTATTAATAGCCGTTATCGCCATACTTTTGAATATTTTCATTGAAATTAAAAAACAGCATCCGCGCCTAATTTTTTACAGTTTTGCCTTCTTGGGGCTGCTCGTAACCGCAATTATTTTTTAAGCGCGCCAACATCGCCGATGAAGAAAGCTGAAAAAAAATTAAAAATCGCCGTGGCCATGTCAGGCGGAGTGGATTCGTCGGTGGCGGCTAAATTGTTAAAAGACCAAGGCCATGTTGTCGTTGGTATTTTTTTGCATTTTTGGCAAGAAGAATCTAACTCCCCATGCCCCCCTTTGCCAGGAGGGCTTAAGGGTGTTTTTGAAAATAAGTGCTGTTCCAGAGAAGCCTTGCTGGATGCTCGCCGGGTGGCGATTAAAATCGGCATTCCTCTTTATACTTTAAATTTCGCCAAGATTTTTAAAAAGCAAGTGGCGGATAACTTTTTAAGCGAATATGGCCGGGGCCGAACGCCTAATCCCTGCGTCAGATGCAATAAATTAGTTAAGCTTGGATTTTTAATCAAGCAGGCCAAAAAATTGGGCTTTGCTTATGTGGCCAGCGGACACTACGCCCGCCTGCGGCGGGAATTTCCAATTTCCAATTTCCAATTTCTAAAGAATGCAAAAAATACAAATAATAAATATATTTATAAGCTTCATAAAGCTAAAGACAAGAATAAGGACCAATCGTATTTTTTGTATACCCTTAGTCAAGATGAATTAAAACATTTACTTTTTCCATTGGGGAATTACGCTAAGACGCAAGTTAGAGCCATGGCTAAGCGCTGGAAATTGCCGGTGGCGGAAAAAGCCGACAGCCAGGAGATTTGTTTTATAGAGGGTAAGGATCATAATGAATTTTTGCGTCGGCATTTGAAATTAAAGCCCGGTCTGATAAAGACTCTGGACGGTAAGACCGTGGGTGCGCATCAGGGCTTGCCGCTTTATACTATCGGCCAGAGAAAAGGCCTAAAGATCGGCGGCAGCGGGCCGTTTTACGCGGCTAAAATGGATTATCAAAAAAACATCTTATATGTAGTTGATAAGAGTAATCATCCGCTGATCTGTAAAAATTGGCTGGCCGCTAAAAATATTAATTGGCTCTCCGGTTTGAAGCCGAAATTACCGCTAAAGTGCCGAGCGGTTATCCGTTATCATCATCAGGCGGCCGACTGCGTTATCAGCAAAATAAATAACCATAATTTAAAAGTCAAATTTTCTCGGCCGCAAAGAGCGATTACGCCCGGCCAAAGCGCAGTGTTTTATCGGGGCGGAGAAGCTCTGGGCGGGGGAGTGATAGTCTAATTTCAATTGGTTATTGACAACTTATTGGTTAGTAGTATGATAGTAATATAATAGCGAATTTCGCCTGCCTACCGGTAGGCAGGTTCTTTCAAAAGGAGAGGTTAAAATAATTAGCCGCGGACTTGGGGTTAAAAGATTTTTTTAGTTCCAGGCCCGCGGTTAATCACTTGAGCTTGCCCGCGGGGTCTTCAAAGGTTAACAAATCGTTGAAGGCGGGCCGCGTTTCTCTGGCGGCCCATCAGACAAGCTGGCGCAATGCCAGCGCAGCCAGCGCAATGCTAGCTGTTGAGCCGTAATGCTTCCCCGAGGCGTGCGGCTCTCTTCATTTATAATTATCGTTTGCCATTTTCTTATTTGCCAAAGTGAAACATTTTTTATATACTAATTGAATATGACGGCCAAAGAATTAAGACAAAAATACTTGGATTTCTTTAAATCCAAGGGACACGCGATTATTTCCAGTGGCTCTTTAATGCCGGAAAACGACCCGACCGTGCTTTTCACCACGGCCGGCATGCATCCGCTGGTACCGTATCTGATGGGTGAAAATCATCCAGGCGGGCGGCGCGTAGTTAGCGCGCAAAAATGCGTCCGCACCGGCGATATTGACGAAGTCGGCGATGCCACACACCACACTTTTTTTGAGATGCTGGGCAACTGGTCGTTCGGCGATTATTTTAAGCAAGAAGCCATTAGCTGGAGCTGGGAATTTTTAACTTCGCCAGACTGGCTTAATTTAGATAAGAGCCGGCTGGCGGTTTCGGTCTTCGCCGGAGATAAGGACGCGCCGTTTGATCAGGAAGCGCATGATATCTGGCTGTCCTTGGGCGTAGCGGAAGAGAGAATCGCGCGCCTGCCGAAAAAAAATAATGGGTGGGGGCCGGCCGGTCTGACCGGACCGTGCGGTCCGGATACGGAGATGTTTTATTGGTCAGGCGAGCCGGATAAAACGCCTGCCGGCTTTAATGATGATAACCCCTTATGGGTAGAAATTTGGAA
>LCCP01000007.1 GCA_000997945.1 Parcubacteria group bacterium GW2011_GWC2_42_12
TATTATTAATCAAGGGCGGCAAGACGATGTCAGGCAGCTAAAACTCTTTGATCTGTGAGTTTTAACGCCCTGCGGTCTCTGCCGCAGGGTAATTTACATATGTTTTATAACATTTTAAAAAGCATCGCACGGAATAAGAGCTTAATCAGGACGCTTATGAATTTGGAATTAAGGCAATATAAAATTTACGGCCAAGTTTTAGATATCGGCGGAGGCGTGAACCCCAGTTATCTAGATTTTTTGCAAACAGACGAAAACCGGCAAATCAGAAATCTGGATAGCAAGAATACGGCGATTGATCTGGAAAAGGATAAATTGCCGGCCGAAAACGAAAGTATTGATTGCGTTTTAATGTTTAATATTTTGGAACATATTTATAATTATAATTTTTTGGCGCGCGAGGTCTTTCGGGTTATAAAAAAATCAGGATTGGTTTTGGGTTTTGTGCCTTTTTTAGTTAATTATCACCCGGATCCGCGAGATTATTTTCGCTATACCGGAGAAGCGTTGCAAAAAATTTTTAATCAAGCCGGCTTTACGGAAATAAAAGTTAATGAAGTGGGCGGCGGACCGCTGGCGGTTAATTATAATAACATTGTTTTTGCTTTTCCCAGAATTATTCGCTTAGCGATTTTTCCTTTTTATTATCTGGCCGACTTTATTTTATTAAAATTAAAGCCGGAAGTTAGGAAACGATATCCTTTAGGGTATATGTTCACGGCTCAAAAATGAATAGGATTTTTAATTTTTCTATGCTGACAAAGCAAATAAATATTTAAAATACCAAATTTAAATTTATGAATAAACTATCCATTATCATTCCGGTTTTCAATGAAAAAAACACGATTAAAGAAATCGTGCGCCAGGTCGAGGCGGTGGCTCTGCCTTTAGAGAAAGAAATAATTATTGTTGATGACTGTTCAACCGACGGCACTCGCGAAATTTTAAAAGATTTTAACCAAGAGCGATATAAAATTATTTTGAGAGAGAAGAACGGAGGCAAGGGAGCGGCTTTGCGCGACGGCTTCTTGCGAGCCAGCGGCGAAATTATTATCATGCAGGACGCCGATTTGGAATATGACCCGAATGATTATCCTAAAATTCTCGGCCCGATTTTAAAAGGCCGGGGAGATGTGGTTTATGGTTCTCGTTTCGTTACCAGCGACCCGAAAAGAGTTTTATATTTTTGGCATCTCTTGGGCAATTTGTTTTTAACCAAGCTGTCCAATCTTTTAACCGGTTTGACTCTCTCCGATATGGAAACCGGCTATAAAGCTTTCCGCCGAGAAGTGGTTGACTCTTTTAAGAATAAATTGGCATCAAAGCGCTTTGGCATTGAGCCGGAAATAACCGCCTGGGTAGCCAGGGGCAGATGGCGAGTATATGAAGTCGGCATTTCTTATTACGGTCGAACTTATCAGGAAGGCAAAAAAATTAATTGGCGCGATGGCTTGGCGGCGATTTGGCATATTATTAAATTTAACATTTTTAAAATATGAAGGTAGTCCTCCTGGAAGTCTGTTCAACGCGGTCGGAATATATTAATAAAGATGTGATGGGAGAATACGGCATGGTAGCGCAAATCGGCGATTCAATTTTCGCTAAAATTTTAGAGGCGGCAAAAAAGAGGTCGGTCAATATCCCGGTTTTCGCTTTAGGATACTTGGCGGCGATTCTTAAAAAGAACGGCCATCAGGTTGAATATAAATTTAATGCCATTCCGCTGGGCGCTGATTTGGTAATTATTCCTTCTTCAATCGTTGATTATAAATATGAAGTAGCTTTTGCCAGAAAGATTAAAAAAGCCAACGCCGGGGCTAAGGTTGGTTTTTTCGGCCCCTTTGCCTCGGTTAGATCTGATTTATATTTGGCGGCCGCGGACTTTGTCATAGTTGACGAACCCGAGCAGGTGGTTGACAAGATAAGCGATCATTGGATTCCGCAGGGGAAAGTTATGGGCGAAAAAGTGGCCGATTTAGACACTTTGCCTTTTCCCGCCTGGGACATATTTCCTTTAAAGAAATATTCTTATCGGCCCCTGTTAAAGTCTCGTCTCTTTGTGACGGTATTATCTAGCCGCGGTTGTACTTTTAGCTGTTCTTATTGTCCTTATAAAGCATATTATGGTCATTTAAGACAGAGAAGCGCTGCCTCGGTGATTGAAGAATTGAAACATCTGAAGAAAATTTATGGCATTAAATCCGTGCAATTTAGAGACCCGTTGTTTACCGGTAAAAAGGATCGGGTGAATGCCATTGCCGACGGCATGATTGCTGATAATTTGAATATAAAATGGGGTTGTGAAACGCATGTTAACTGTTTGGATCATGAGTTAATTGATAAATTGTACGCGGCCGGATTGAGAAGCATTAATTTAGGCATTGAATCATGGGACATAGAGATGTTAAATAAGTCTTCTCGCCTTTCCGCTTCCAAGGCGAAAGAGGAGGAGATTATCGGTTATTGCCAAAAGAAAGGAATTCGGGTGGCGGCTTTTTACATCTTCGGCTGGCCAGAAGATACGGTAGAAACGATTAAGCGCACCGTTGATTACGCCAAGAAGCTCAACACTATTGTCGCCCAGTTTTTTATTCTCACGCCTTTTCCCGGCACCGCCCACTACCGGCAAATGGCCGATGACATTATAGAAACAGATTGGGAGAAATTTAATAGTTTTACGCCAGTTTTCAAGCATCCTAATTTGTCCGGCCGTGAGTTTCAATCTCTTAAAGAGCAAGCTTTTGTCTCTTATTATTTCAGATTTAGTTACTTAATCAAGCATTGGTTTAGGATATTATTTTAATAGTGTCTGTGTGTCTTAAAGATACGTAAAAGCAGTTGTCTAAAATTAGTAATTTTATCGTTGCGGAACTCGCCCACACCACTTTTTCATGTTCGTTTTGAAAATTTTATACTAAAATCAAAATATAAAGTTTATTAAAGATTGGGACATAGAGTGAAAAGTGGTGGGGGTTCAAACAGTCCTCGCTTCAAAAATTACTAATTTTAGACAACTGCTATCAACTGCGTATGAAGATATTAATTACCGGCGGCCGGGGTTTTTTGGGCCAACATTTGTTTCCTTGGTTAAAGACGGCTGGACATGATTGTCTTTTATTTTCCGGCGATATTCGCAGTAAAGCTGATGTGGCGAAATTTAGAGAAGAAAAGGTTGATATAGTTATTCATCTGGCGGCTAAAGTTCAGGGTAAGGACAGCCGATCGTTTTATGAAGTTAATCTTGGCGGCACGGAAAATATTTTAGAAATCTGCCGCCAGATTAAGCCCCGCCGCTTTATATTTTTATCCACTATCCGGGTTTTATCTCCCAAGCAAAGTCCGTATGCTTTATCTAAAAAAGCCGCGGAAGCGGCGGTGATTAAATCCGGGGCGCCGTATATTATTCTTAGGCCCAGTCTGCTTTATGGCCAAGGCAATAAAAAGAATTTGGGATTTTTTTTCGCGGCCGTGGCTCGCTGGCCGATTGTGCCGATTTTTGATTTTAAAATTCAGCCGTTGTTCGTTGGCGATCTAATAGAAATTATCAGCCGCTCAATGGATTCTCAAATTAAGCAAGTCATCAATATCACCGGCCAGGAAACGGTTAGTCTGTCTAATATTTTACAACGAGCTAAATTGTTGCTTAATCGCCAGACTTATATTTTACGCTTGCCGAAATTCCTGGTTGGGTTTTTGAAATTAGCATCGCTTTGCCCTTATTTCCCTTTTCCTTGGTGGCAAATCCAGCCGTTATTAAGCAATGAAATTTTGCCGAGCGATCCTTGGCCTGATTTATTTAAAATTAAGCCGACCAAGTTAGACGATGGTTTAAAACAAACTTTGCTTAATCCATAATTATGAAAAGATTGAAAGTTTTATTGTTAAAGCCCTATAGCCAGGCCGACGAATTAATTCCTCCTTTTGCTTTGGGCTATTTAGCGACCGCGATCAGAGAAAAGCATGACGTGACTATTTTGGATTGTCTGAAGGAGAAAATACCGCCGGATCAACTAGGGTTGTTGGTATCCAGGTTTTTACTTTTCATGTTCCCGCAACTAAAGAATATTCAGAGGTTATTAAAAGAATTTTGCCTCATGCGCTGATAATTCTCGGCGGCCCCCAGCCATCGGCAGATCCGGAAAACATTTTTAATTTACTGCCTAAAGCGGATTGGGCGTTTTTAGGCGAAGCGGAAATCGGCCTGCCTAAATTATTGGAATTCGTTGCTTTTGATAATTTAGCGTCGTCCGGCTTAAAAGAAATACCCGGCTTGATTTGGCGCGATCAAGATAATCTCAAGGTTAATCAGCAGATTTTTTTCGCTGACATAGATCAGTTCGGCATGCCGGCTTGGGATCTAATTCGGCCCGAGACTTATCCGGTTTCTCCGCACGGCGGTTTTTATAAGAATTATCCGATTGCGCCGATTGTGATAAGCCGCGGTTGTCCTTTTTCTTGTACTTATTGCGCCGGCCGGCTAGTTTCCGGCAAGAGAATTCGCTATCGCAGCGCAGCCAAGGTTGTTGAAGAAATAAAATTGTTATATCATCAATACGGCATCAGAGAAATCCATATTGAAGACGACAATTTTACTTTTAATCATGACTTGGTCAGAGAATTTTGCCGGTTGCTTAAAGCCAATAAATTAGATATAAGCTGGACTTGTCCCAACGGCGTGCGTTTAGACACTTTGACCGAAGATTTGTTATTAACCATGAAGCAGAGCGGCCTGTATTTTATTTCCGTGGGCGTAGAATCCGGTTCTGATCGAGTACTCGCCGAAATGAAGAAGAACTTAACCACGGCCAAAATTAGGGAAAAGATTAATCTAATCAAGCAATGCGGGTTAGAAGTTTCCGGTTTTTTTATCATCGGTTATCCAACCGAAACGCGCCAAGACATTGAAGAGACCATAAAGTTTGCTTGCAGTTTGGGCCTTAAGCGCGCGGCCTTTTTTCTTTTTAAACCATTCCCGGGCTCGGATATTACTCGCGAGTTAATAAAAAGAGGGGAATGGCGGTTTAATAATAGTTCAGCCGAAGATTGGAATAAGTTTATTTTGGCTGACGCGGTTTACGCTCCGCCTGGGTTTACTGTTGAAGAGATGAAAAAGTGGCGGCAGAAAGCTTTGCGGCGGTTTTATCTCCGGCCGCGGGTGATAATTGATTTTATCAGGGATATTCGCGGACCCAAGCACCTTTGGCTGATTATGAAAAGAGCTTACGCTTGGCTTTGGCGAGTAGAATAGTGTTATTTATAAATTTTATAATATAAAGTTAGGGCGCTTGGTTGAAATTGGTAGTTTTTTCGTTTAATTTCAACCAAGCGCCAATCAGCTCATATCCTATGCCAATAAAAAACTTTTATCAAAACAACAAAGTATTGCTGATTATTTTAATCGGCGCCTTTTTAGCTAGCTTGGCTTATTCTTTCTATTTTCGCATAACGCCGGCCGTTGATGCTCGGGCTTATGATACCATCGCTCAAAATATTGTCAGCGGCGCGGGTTACAGGGAAGACTTAAGCCGCGGCGTGGCTTTTGACCAGGCGATTAGCCGCGTCGGTCCGCTTTATGAATATTTTTTAGCCGGAATTTATAAAGTTTTCGGCCATCACTACGAAGCGGTTTGGCTGGCGCAAGCCGGTTTACGCTCCCTAAGCGCCTGGCTAATATATTTAACCGTGTTATTAATTTTGGCTGATCATGATAAGAAAAAAAAGATTGGCCTCTATGCGGCGGCGATTTTTGGTTTTTACCCTGATTTGATAGAAATTTCCGCTATGCTCATGACCGAGACTTTTTATCTTTTTTTAACCGTTTTGTTAATTTATGTTTTCTTTGCTTTTGTTCGGCGACCCGGCGTTTATTTGGCGGCCGCTTTGGGGCTTTCCGCCGGCTTGGCGGTTTTAGCTCGGCCGCCAGTGCTTTTTTTAATTCCGGTATTTTTATTTTATTTATGGCGGGAAAAATTGTGGCGGCAGGCAACATTATTTTTGCTAGTTTTATTTATAGTCTTTATTCCCTGGACATATCGTAATTATCAGATTTACGATCAGCTGATGCCTTTCGGCGCGGCCGGCAATTTTAATTTTTGGATCGGTAACCAACAAGGCGGCGACGGCGAACAAGGGCTAACGGAAGAGCAGATGCGATTTTTGTCTAGTCACGAAGTTAGTGAAATAAATGACGAGTCCCTGAAACAGTTTAAGGGTTTTCTCTTGAGTCATCCGCTGGAATTTGTTAAATTAACCTGTTTAAGAATTAATAAATATTTTAGCGTCATCCGGCCCATGGGTTTTTGGTTTTATCAGCAAGGACCCGGGCAACTCTTGTTTATTTTGTCGTCAGCCGCGGTCTGGGTTTTTTTATTTGTTTTTGGCTTGGGCGGGGTTTTTAAAGCTATTGTAGACAGAGACAAAAGATTGTATTATTTATTGGCCTTTACCGTTCTTACGCCGTTGATTATTTTTATAACTGTGGTGGAAACCAGATATCGTTTTCAGATTTACCCGCTGCTCGCTGTCTTCGCCGGTTATTTTATAGTTAACTTACACGGCCAGATAAAATGGTGGCGAGAAAAAACTTTGCGGCTGGCGGTAATTTTAGTTGTCGCCAACGGTTTACTGGATTTACTATTGAGTCTAGAGCGGTTTAAGGAAAGATTAGATTTGTTTTTTTGATTTATAGGAAAAATAGGGGTAAAGTTAAAGCAGATATGATACAAGATAACATATAAATATGGGCGAGCAATTTGTAAAAGAGTATTTAGATGAGTTAACAAAGAAATTTCAAACCGGCCATGCCAGAGAGCATGCCTATCGGCCGGCGCTTAACGCGTTTCTTCAGAAAATTAGCGGTTTTAATGTAGTTAACGACCCCAAAAGAAGCGAATACGGTTCGCCAGATTTTGTATTTCTTAAAGGCAAAATAACCATTGCTTATGCCGAAGCTAAAGATATTGGCGTATCGCTTAATGAGACCGAAAAAGGCGAGCAGATGTCCCGTTATTATGGCTACTCCAATCTTATTTTAACTGATTATTTAGAATTTAGATTTTTTAGGAATGGCCAGAAATATTGCGAACCGATTAAAATTGGCGAAGTGAAAAACGGAGTGATTAACCCCATAGAAAATAATTTTTCTTTGATCGAGGAGACAATCAGGGATTTTATTCAAGGAGCTAAGGAGCCAATTCGTTCTGGCGAACATTTAGCCAAAATTATGGGAGGCAAGGCGCGAAGAATAAGAGACACTGTCCGGCAGTTTCTCGCCACAGCATCGGATAAAAACGCTGAACTTATTCGCGTGTATGAGGCATTAAAGAAGTTGCTCGTTCACGATTTAACGGTTAATTCTTTCGCGGATATGTATGCCCAAACGCTCGTTTATGGTCTTTTTGTCGCGCGGTACTATGATAAAACAGAAAAAGATTTTTCGCGCAGAGAAGCGCGCGAATTGGTTCCGGCCTCCAACCCTTTGCTTAGACATTTTTTTGACCACATCGTTGGCCCCGACTTTGACGAGCGATTAGAGAATATCGTTGACGAGTTGTGCGAAGTTTTTTGTCACGCTAATATCAAAGAGCTGATGAAGCAGTATTTTAAAAATGATTTGTGGGGAAATGTCCACGCGGGCGCGGATCCGGTGATTCATTTCTATGAGGATTTTTTGCAAGAATATGACCCGATTTTGCGCAAAAAAATGGGCGCTTACTATACGCCTTTGCCGGTAGTGCAATTTATCGTGCGCTCCGTTGATTACCTCTTAGAAAAAGAATTTGACCTGGCCGCCGGTTTAGCCGACACCTCAAAATTAGCTAACGGCATTCATCGGGTGCAAATTTTAGATCCGGCCGTGGGGACCGGAACTTTTATTAGCAAAGTTATCCGTATTATTTATGAACGGTTATTAAGGGGAGGCCAAGAGGGGCGCTGGCCCGCTTATGTGCATAATGATTTATTGCCGCGCCTGCACGGTTTTGAACTTATGATGGCGCCCTATACCATAGCTCACCTGAAATTGAGCATGGCTTTTAAAGAGACGAAATTTTGGAATTTCCATCGCCGTTTAGGTATTTATCTTACTAATTCCCTTGAGGAGAGCGCTGTTCAAGAGAGTTTATTTACTGGTTTTGGTTTTGCGCAAAGCATTGCCGACGAATCTAAAGAAGCGTCGGTTATAAAAAATAAAACCCCGATTATGGTTGTTGTCGGTAATCCACCATATTCAGGTGAATCAAGTAATGCTTCATACATCGGTCATGATGTCTATAAAAAAGAACCATCGGGCGGAAAATTGCAAGAGCGCAATTCAAAATGGCTCAACGATGATTATGTAAAATTCATCCGGTTGGCTGAAAACATGGTTGAAAAAACGGGTGAAGGCATCGTAGGAATGATTACTGCTCACGGTTATATTGATAATCCGACATTCCGCGGCATGCGTTGGCATCTTATGCAGACCTTTGACGAAATATATGCGCTTGATTTGCATGGTAATGCCAATAAAAAAGAAAAAGCTCCAGATGGAAGCGATGATAAGAATGTTTTTGACATTAAGCAGGGTGTGGCCATCCTTTTTGGCATTAAGAGAAAAAGTCGTCAAAATAATAAAGTTAAAATATTTCGTGCAGACTGTTTTGGATCGCGATCGTCGAAATTTGAATTCCTTGACGCCAACTCGCTAAATTCTGTGAACTGGAAACAGGTTGCGCTGTCAGCACCAAATTATGAATGGGTTATTCGCGACACCGAAACACAAACGGAATATAGAAAGGGATTTTCAGTATCAGATTTATTTATTGATAATGGTGTAGGTATTACTACAGCTCATGATGATTTTGTTATTAAAGAAAAACGGGAAGACTTAATTAAGTTATTTAAAGATTTTCAATCCTCGGAACGGGATGCTGATTTTCTCCATAAAAAATTTAATGTGAAAATAAAGGCGGGTTGGAATATTTTAAATGGATATGACAATATCAAAAATGAGGGCGACATAGATAAATTTATTAAACCCATATCTTATAGGGTGTTTGATAATAGGTATATTTTTTATGAAGACAAATTAGTTTGGAGAACAGTAAGAAAGATAATGAATAATATACTAGATAAGGATAATTTGTCTTTAATTTCTAATAGACAAGTAAAGGCTGGTAATTGGAACCATGTGTTTATTTCAAATAAGATAATTGAATCATCTTTTGTTTCAAATAAAACAGGTGAAATAGGAACAAACTTTCCTCTTTATCTTTATACTGAAGATGGTTCAAAAATTACAAATCTTAAAAAAGAAATTATAAATGAGATAGAAAAAATCGTGGGTAAAGTTTCGCCGGAAAATGTTTTTGATTATATTTATGCGGTTTTGCATTCGCCGAACTATCGGGAAAAATATAAAGAGTTTTTAAAAATTGATTTTCCGCGCGTACCATATCCGAAAGACGCAAAGCAATTTAAGGCGTTCGCGGCGTTAGGCAAAGAATTGCGCGAGTTGCATTTGCTGGAGTCGCCAAAAGTCAGTCAATTCATCACGACTTATCCTGTGGGTGGAACAAATTTGGTAGAGAAAGTGACTTATAAGGATGGTAAGGTGTTTATAAATAAAGACCAGTATTTCGGCAATGTCCCTGAATTGGCCTGGAATTTTTACATTGGCGGCTACCAACCGGCCCAAAAATGGCTTAAAGACCGCAAAGGTCGCGTTCTAGTCAACGCGGACATTGAACATTATCAGAAAGTGATTGTGGCGCTCAAGGAGACGGAGAGGATTATGGGGGAGATTGATAAGGCTAATAAAATATAAAAAGTTTATGAGTTATATGGGTTGACGGAGGAGGAGATTATGGCGGTGAAAAGAAAATAATATTTAGCTAGATTTTTTTAATTATTCTATGGCTGACATTATAAATACAATTAAACAAGCCGCGCGCGAGCAAAAAGTTTTGAGGATTATTTATATTGAAAAAGACGGCACAAGCGAGGGCTGGCGGCGCGTTGAACCATATAGTTTTAGCCACGATCAGGAGGAAGAAGACCTGTTTGCTTGGGATATAAATAAAAATGGCATCAGGAGATTTTTAACATGTCGCATAAATGAAGCGGAAATAACCGATGAAATGTTTTATCCGCGTTATCCGATTGAAATTTGATATGGAAGATAAAAAATTCAAATTAAAAATAAAAAAGAAAACTTTAGCCTTAATTGATTGGGCAAATGTTTACGGTTGGCAAAAAACATTGGGTTGGGAAGTTGATCCTAAAAAATTATTTGTTTATTTAAATAGATCAAAAATTATTGATAAAAGATTTTATTACGGAGAAGATCGCGGCCAGCAAAAATCAGAAGAGTTTAAAAAAGAAATTGAGGGTATTGGGTATACGACGATCTTTAAAGAAGTTAAGTGGCCGCCCGTTTTGTTAGAAAAACAGCCGCACTTTAAAAGAATCGTTAAAAGCTTATTTAATGTTTTGGATAATGTTAAAAATAAAAATTCAGAAATCTCAAATAAATTATATGAATTAACCAAGAAAATTGAACGATTGCCGAAAATAAATATTGGCAACGAAAACGGGGTTGTTAATTTATCAAGCGAAAGAGATTTAAAAATTATTTTTGGTTTGATTGAAGAGTTGGATAATGACTTGAAAAAACTTAATATTGATATTGGCGGATTGCAGGAAAATTTAAAATTACCGGTTTATCGCAGAAAATGCGATTTTGATGTTGAAATAACTAGAGACGCTTTAAATGCCTTTAATGAATATGAAACTTTATTGCTTTTCAGCGGTGATGGCGATTATGCGGCTTTGGTAAAAGATTTAATAGAAAAAGGCAAAAAAGTGATTTTAGTGTTCGGACCAGATTGCAAGGGCAGAGAATATTCTGATATTGAGAGTAGTTTGTTTTTCGAATGTTCAGTCGTTAATTTAAGGAAAATTTTACAAAAATAAATCCGAGGAATTGCTTCCTCGGATTTATGTGTATCCCAACGAATAAATTCATTGAGCGTGATTAATTTAAAGATAGCATATAATTGTTAAAAAATCAATAATAAAAAAATAAATTATGTTATTTTGTTTAATCTTAGCGGTAAATAAAACAAAATATAAAATATTAAAAATTGCAAATTAACTATGTCAGGAACCAATAAAAAAATCGCTCTGATTTCTTTGCGTCGGGATGATACCAGCGGCAATCCGCCTCTGGGTTCGCTCTATTTAGCTACCGCGCTTAAAAAAAACGGTTTTATACCGAAAATTATTTTTAAAAGCGAAAGTCAGATCGGGCGAATTGAACCGGAGATAGAAGATTTTAAACCGGCGCTGATTGGCATGTCGGTTTTTACCGGCTATTTAAATAAAGAATATGTTGATTTAAGTCGAAAATTAAAGGCCAAGGGGTATTTAATCGTCTGGGGCAATGCTCACGCTTCATTATTGCCGGAGCAGGTTTTAGCCGAGCCGGCCATTGATTTCGTGGTGATCGGCGAGGGCGAGGAGATTCTGGTTGAACTAGTAAAAAACTTAGGCGATAAAGAAAGTTATAAAAATATCACCGGCTTGGGTTTTAAAGGAGAAAATGGGCAAATTGTGATTAATCCGCGCAGAAATTTCGGCGAGATGGATGAATATTTAATTGATTGGTCGCTGGTTAATATCGAGGATTATATCGTGCCTTATTTTTCCGGCAAATATAAAAGGACTTTGCTGGTGGTAACTTCGCGAGGCTGCCCGTTTAACTGCCAATTTTGTTATAATCAAGTTTTTAATAATCGGCGCTGGCGGGCGCATACAGCCGAGAAATTAATCGCCAATTTAAAACCGGTTATAGCCAAGCATAAAATTGACGCCATTAGGTTTTTAGACGATAATTTTTTCGTCAATAAAGAGCGGGCGTTTACCATCGTCCGCGGCCTGGGCTTACCCTATTGGGCCGAGTGCAGAGTTGAGTTCGTTGATGAAAAATTTGTGGCTAATTTAAAAGAGACCAAATGCCAAGAAATTATGTTCGGCTTTGAGTCAGGGTCAAATAGAATTTTAAAAGAAGTGATAAAAAAGGGCACGACCATAGAAAACACCATTCGCACCGTGACTTTGTTAAAAGATTCGGGTATTATGGCTTCGGGCTCGATTATTTTCGGCCTACCCACGGAGACGGAAGAGGAATATAGAGCCACCATGAAATTAATTATTAAATTATTGGAAATAAATAATAATTTGGCTTTTACCTGCGGCTGGTTTCTGCCTTTTCCCGGCACCGGCCTTTATGAAGAAGCCAAGAAATTGGGTTTTAGGCCACCAGTGAAAATAGAGGATTGGGATATTTTTGACCGCTGGCGGAACGATTATGAAATGGCTTGGATTAAATGGGATTATAAGCAAGCGGTTAAATATTCGCGCCAGGTCGCGCATCTCTTGGCCTTAGCCTATAAGCGGAATGTTCCGTTTTTAAAAACTATTTTAAAGAAAAGGATAGAATATTCAAATTACTCCTTTCCCTTAGATATTTATATTTTTTCCAGATTGCGAAATATTTATATGTTTAGCGGAGAGAAAAATTTTATTACCAGATTAATCAGGCGAGTTATAACTTATATAATAAAATTGAAGCAAAGATAAATTATATTTTATGACCATTTGCTACCTGGGTTTATATAAAATGGACACGCGCAATCGGATAAATATCCAGGCCATGAGAGAGAATGGCCTGGAAGTTATTGAATGCCAGAACCGCGAGCCGGGGTTAAAAAAATATCTGGAGCAATTCAAAAAATACTGGCCGGCGAGGCGAAAATGCGACCTTATTTATGTGGCTTTCCCCGGTTATGTTATTATGCCTTGGGCCTGGATTTTAGCTAAAATTACCAGAAAGAAAATAGTGCTGGATGCTTTTATGTCGGTTTATGATTCCATGATTTTAGATCGTCAGAGTTACGGAAAATACGGCTGGGCGGCTCTAAAATATTGGCTCTTAGATTGGTTTTCCTGCCGTTTGGCCGATATAATCCTTCTGGACGCCGACGAATATATAAATTATTACATTAAGACTTTTGCAGCGCGCAGAAATAAATTTAGGCGGCTCTTAGTCGGTTCTGATAATAAGATGCTTTTTCCGCGAGAGCAAAAAAAAGCAACTAAGAATTTTTTGGTTCATTTTCATGGCACTTATCTGCCCCTGCAGGGCATTCCTTATATCATTAAGGCCGCTAAAATATTGGAGTCCGAGGGCGTGGAATTTAACATCATCGGGCAGATGTCAACTTACGGCGAGGCGCTGAAACTTTGCCGGCAGTTGAAAATTAAAAATATAAATTTTATTGAACGGGTGCTTTATGATAAATTGGGTGAATATATGTCTCGAGCCGATGTCTGCCTAGGCATGTTCGGCGCTACGGAAAAAGCTTTAAGATGCAGCGCTTTTAAAGTGGTGGAAGCTATCGCCGTGGCCAGGCCGTTTATTACCGGCGATACGCCAGCCATGAGAGAGATTTTTTATGATCGAGAAAATTGTTTGTACTGCAAAATGATGAACGCGGAAGATCTGGCCGCGAAAATTTTGGAATTAAAAAACAATTCTGCCTTACGAGACAAGATCGCTAAAAACGGTTATCAAACCTATTTAAAATATTTTACGCCCAAAGCCATTGGCGCGGAATTTAAGAAGATATTTGAAGAAGTGATCAGGTAAAATGGGCTTGACTTATACTTCAAAAAATTTAATAATTAAGACAATAAGTCTGTTGATAAAAACTTAACTAAAAGTTATGTTATTTATTTTATTAAGAAACCTATGATTAATTTGTTTTATCCTTATTTTCCCGACGAAGCCATTAAGGCGATTGGCGAAGTTTTAAAAACTCGCTGGATCGGCCAGGGCCCGAGGGTTGACGCGGTTGAAGAAAAATTCAGCCAGAAATTTAATTTGTCCCATTCGGTCACGGTTAATAGCTGCACTTCAGCTTTGCATTTAGCTTTGTGTCTATGTGATCTGAAGGAGAATGACGAAGTTATTACCACGCCCATGACCTGCACGGCTTCAAATATTCCCATTCTTTATTCTAAGAGCAAGGTAGTTTTCGCCGATATTCAAGAAAGTAGCATGAATATTGACCCGGTTGATATTAAGCGCAAAATTACGCCGAAGACCAAGGCCATTATGGTAGTGCATTGGGCCGGCTATCCTTGCGACATGGCGGAAATTATGCAAATCGCTAAAGAGCATAATTTAAAAGTTATTGAGGACGCGGCTCATGCTCTGGGCGCGAAATATCAGAGCCAATCCATCGGCAGCATCGCCGATTACACTTGTTTTTCTTTTCAAGCGATTAAGCAGATTACCACGGTTGATGGCGGCATGCTTACCATGAAAAATGACGCTGACTGTAAACGAGCGAAATTATTGCGCTGGTATGGCATCGATCGGGATTTTAAAGGCGATATTTATTGGAAATATCAAATTAAAGAAATCGGCTATAAGTATCACATGAATGATGTTACGGCCACGATGCTAGATGTGCAGTTAGATAAATTTGATAAAATAGCGGAGCGGAGAAAGACCATCGCCGATCGCTATCTAAGCGAACTGAAAAATGTGCCCGGGCTTACCTTGTTGGAAAGAAAATCCGATCGCCAGAGCGGTAATTGGCTTTTTAGCATGTATGTTGATCGGCGCGATGATTTTCAAAAGAAATTGGCTGAAAATGAAATTGAATCCCATATGGTGCATGTCCGTAATGATATTTGTCCGATTTTCGGCGGCTTGAGGCAGGATCTGCCAGTGATGAATAAAATAGAAAATAAATATGTTTCCATCCCGCTGCATAACCATTTAACCGATGAAGAGGCGGAGAAAGTTATTAAAGTTATTAAGAGTGGTTGGTAAACTAATATGAAAAATTTCCTGCTCAAAGTAATAAATAAATTATTAAGATCCAGTCTGCCGCCAGCGCGATACGCGGTTAAGCTAAAGAGAAAATATAGACTTAAATTATTTAAGCAGTCAGATAAGAAAGTGTTGGAAATCTGTGGCGGCATTATGCCGGTAAGTCCGGAGAATATCAATGTTGACATAATGGATGACCCTAAAGTCGATATCATCGCCGATTTGCATAACCAGCTGCCTTTTGAAGATAATAGCATTGATAAAATAATCTCCATTGCCACTTTAATGCATTTAGGTTTACCCGATATGAGAAAAGCTCTAGTTGAATTTTGCAGAATATTGAAGGCCGGCGGCACATTGGAAATAGGCATCCCGTCTTTGGAAAAAATCTTTGATTATTACAAAAAAAACGGTCTAGACGATACTTGCGTCCGGCACTTGCATGGCGCGCAAAAAAGCGAATTTGACATTCATCTGTGTGTGATGGATTTTAAAAGGATAAAACAGGAATTAGCTGGTTTAGGTTTTGGCGAAGCAGAGGAGGCAACCTATGATTTCCCTACGCAGGACGGCAGATTTTATATGAAAATTAATGCGAAAAAAATTTAATGAAAATAATCTATATCACTAATGCCAGAATCCCCACCGAAAAGGCGCACGGTTATCAGATATTTAAAATGTGCGAGGAATTCAGCAATCAAGGCGCTGAAGTTGAATTATGGATTCCGACTAGAGATAATCATATTAAAGAAAATAATTTTTCTTTTTACGGAGTAAAAAATAATTTTAAAATTCGAGAGATAAAAAGTTTTGATTTTTATATCTATCATAAATATTTAGGAAAATTAAGTTTCTGGCTGCAAGGTTCTTGGTTCGTGCTTAAGTTGCTATTTATTCGAGTGGACAAAGATGTAATCATTTACACCAGAAATCCGGAAATTGGCTGGATTTTTAATTTAAAGCGGTATAAAGTGATTGTTGAAGTTCATAATTGGCCTAGCAAAGATCGGTTATATAGATTTTTAATAAAAAGAAGCAATAAAATAATAACCATAACCAACGGCCTAAAGAAATTATTTTTAAAAAATAGTTGGCCTGAAAATAATATTTTAGTAGCGCCTGACGGCGTTGATTTAAAAAAGTTTGATATTAAGATTGATAAAATTCAAGCCAAGGAAAAGTTAAATTTGCCGACAAATAAAAAAATAATATTATATTGCGGCAGTCTATATTTATATGGCTGGAAAGGCGTTGATATCTTTTTAGCCGCAGCCGGGACTTTACCTGAAGATTATTTAGCGATTTTAGTTGGCGGCGAGTCGAACGAAACTGCAAAAATAAAAAATAAATATGGCGGTAATAATTTACTGCTGGTTGGCCGCAAGCGCCACGAAGAAATTCCTTATTATTTGAAATCAGCCGATGTTTTGGTTTTGCCTAACAAAAGCGGCGACAAGATATCGGAACAATACACTTCGCCTTTAAAATTGTTTGAATATATGGCTTCGGGCGTGCCGATTATCGCCTCGGCTTTGCCGAGTCTTAAGGAAATACTAAACGGAAAAAACTCCTTTTTATTTAAACCGGATGATTCAGAGTCTTTAGCTCAAGGCATTAAAAAATTAATTCAAGATAATAATTTTTCACAACAAATAGCCAGGCAGGCCCTGCTGGATGTTAAAAATTATACCTGGGAGAAGAGAACGAGGAATATAATTGAATTTATAAAATTTTTATAATAGCCATGAACGTAATAAGAAAATACAACATAGATATAATTATATTTTTGATTGCCTTGTTCTTAAGATTGGTTATTTTTGGCATGGTTGCGCATAATCGTGATTATAATTATGAAAGCTTTACGGCCGATGGTTATTATGAAGTAGCTGTTAGCATGGTCAAATATCATGTTTCTCCTAACTTAGCAATTCTAGCCTCGACGCCAAATTCTTTGCGCACGCCCGGGTTGCCGATTATAATCGTTCCTTTTATATATTTTTTTAATAGTGTTTTTGGTTTTATCATCTTGCAGATAATAATTAGTAGCCTAATCCCCGTCATCAGCCGCCGGCTGGCTTTGGCGGTTAACCTGCCGGTGATTTTTTCCAATCTAATTGGATTTTTTATGGCGGTTGATGTTTTAGGCATAAGTTTGTCGATGCCGATAATTACTGAAACTTTTTTTACCTTTTTTTTGCTGTTAGCGGTTTTTTATTTGGTAAAATTATTGCGAATAATATCTTTAGGCAGGAAATTTTTTACCGAGAATAGGCCCTATGGCTTGGTGGCGCTATGCGGCTTTTTATTAGGCGTGGCTACGCTTATGCGGCCAACGCTGATTTATTTTCCTTTGCTTATGGCTATGGTTTGGATAATTTATAGCTATAAAGCGAAGATAAAAGAATTTCTGAAATATACCTTGGTTTTTTTATTAGCGTCTTATTTAATTTTAACACCTTGGTTTTACAGAAATTATAAGGTTTTTCATGTGGTCGGTTATTCCTCCATCAAGGAGCAGGTTTTATATTCTACCTTGGTGCCTTCAATATTGGCGATAAAAAATCATCAAAGCTATAATCAAGCTCAAAAAGAATTTTTTTTAGCGCAAGGTTTTAATAAATCTCCTGATGTAAATTTGGACGAAGCGGCCTGGTTTAAGAGGCAAGCGATAAAAGTAATATATAACAATCCCGTTTATTTTTTAGAATCAGCCACGATTAGCCTCTACACTTTCTTTACGCATGATGGAGCACTAAATTTATTAAGTCAGCTAAAATTAGATAATGGTTATTTAAATTATCCTCACGGCCTATCATTTTTTAAACAATCATTTCACGGTTTAATTATTTCCCTGGCAGATCTCGCCGGCTCGCCTCTGGCATTAGTTTTGCTGTTTAGACTTTTTTGGATATTGACGGCAGTTTGTTTTATGATGAGCTTGGTGTATCAAGCGGTTAAAAAAGGGTTTAATATTTATTCCGGCTTTTTTCTGGTTTTAATTTTATATTTTGCCTTGACGACGATTGCCAACGGCCTGGGCGTAAACGCTCGTTTTCGCTATCCGGTAAATGCCCTAATTTTGATATTTGTTATTCAGGGGTGGCAGGCCTGGTTAAACGAATATAGAAGCAAAAAATTGTCAGTTCTCGAATGTTCCTAATTAAGCTGTTATTATAGTTGTACTAGTTAATTTGATTAATATCTATATCTATGAAGCCAGCGGATTTAGCAAAAGTTAAACAAACGCTTAAATTAACGCCCTATCCTGTAAACTTAGTCTTAGAAGCTACGACTTATTGTAATTTAAGATGTTTGGCTTGTCCTTATTCCAAGATGAAAAGGGAAAAAGGGCAAATGGACGAAAAACTTTATCAGAAAATAATCAAAGAAATAGCTGATAATAGTCCGGAAGAGACAATAATTTGGTTTGCTTTCATGGGCGAGCCGGTTTCTTTAGGCAAGCAATTATTTGATTGGATAAAATATGCGAAAGAAAAAGGCGTTAAAAATACTTATTTGAATACTAATGCTATTTTTTTTAATGAAGAAATGGCCAATTTAGCTATAACTAGCGGTCTTGATAAAATTATAATCAGCATAGACGCTTTTAAGCCAGAAAGTTATGAAAGAATAAGAAAGGGCGGTAATTACGAGGTTCTGAAGAAAAATATTTTGTATTTGTTGTCATTAATAAAGGAAAAAAAGGTTAAAAAACCTGAGGTGATGGTTCAGTTTATAGTTATGGACGAAAATAGAGACGAAGAAGAAGACTTCAAAAAATATTGGCTTGCCCGTGGCGCGACCGTAAAAATAAGAAGGAAAATGGGTTGGGGCGGCACGATAAATTCTGATGATTTGATTATAGCCCAAAAAGACAGGAATATGCCATGTTCCTGGCTGATGCGCCAGATGATAATTTTATGGGACGGCAAGGTATCGCAATGCGACGCTGATTATGAGGGAATATATTGTGCCGGAAATATTAATAATCAAACCATATATGAAGTATGGAACGGAGAGCAGAAAATAAAAAGATTAAGGCATTTGAATAATGATTTTGATTTTTTGCCGTGTAAACAATGTAATGATTGGCAGGTAGGTTTATCGGAATTTTATAAACCAAATTAATGTTGGTATGCCTCTCTAAAAATATTATGATGAAAAAAAAACAAATTGTGCATCGTCCGGAGAAGTTTGGTTTTCGATCAAAAGATGATGAAGAATTCCCTCGGGTTATCTTAGTGGCAACCGCCAGCCCCTGCAACGCCAGATGTCCGCATTGTCCTTGCGCCACTATGCCAATATTGAGAAAAACCGAGGATCCTTTTGTCAGATTGGAATATTTTAAAAAAATGATTGATGAAGCGAGTCACTATGATACGAATTTAAGATTAAGCGGTTATGGCGAACCCTTACTTCATCCTAATTTTTTTGAAGTGGTGGAATATGCGAGTAAAAAGAAAGTAAATTTCAGTCTGATAACCAATGGGTCTCTCTTTACTGACGAGAAGATCAAAAGGATTATTGAACTGGATGTTGATTCCATAGAAATTTCGGTGGACAGCCATAAAGAAGAGATATATAAAAAGATTAGAGTGGGGCTTGATTTTAAAAAAGTGAAAAATAATATAATTAATTTGGTTAAAACCAGAGATAGATTAAAAAAACATACGGTAATCATGGGGAGTATTATTAATCAGCCATCACGTAATCCCGAAATCAAGCAAGCCGAAGCTTATTGGGCGAAAATAGTTGATAAGGTGATGATCAGGGCGTATGTAACTTGGGGAATCTTGCCGACTAATGATTATGGCGAGCCGTATCTTGATCCGGTCAACAGAGAACCCTGCCCGTATCCTTTCGAAAGATTACTGATTGATCCGGCGGGTTATATCCGATTATGCCCGAATGATAATCAGAAAATAATACCGCCGCTAGGACATTTAAAAACTCACACTATTAAAGAAGTTTGGCACAGCAAGAGAATGAATAAAATAAGGGAGGGGCATCTGAAAAGAAAATTCAATAAAGTGGAATTATGCAATATTTGCACGGATTATGCTTATCGCTCCTGGAATTATAATTACGCGAGCGCTTTAAAAGAGGCAAGAAAAAAAGTATCGCAAAGTTCAAATCAGTAAATTTATGAAGATCGTATTATTCGCTTTAACGGGGTTTGGCAATAAGGTGTTAGAGGCAATCTTAAAAGATGGTCATGAAGTTCAAGCGATTTTTACTAGGAAAGAGTCAGGGCCTTATCCGTATTATCAGGAAGAAAATATTGCTAGTTTCGCGGCCAGGGAAGGCATCTCGGTTTTTGAAAGCTTTGATTGGCAGTCGGCTAGCAAGATTATTGCTAAATTACGTCCCGAGCTGTTGCTGGTTTCTACTTTCCACCGGATTATTCCAGAAAATATTTTATTGTTAGCGCCGCGCGGCGTAAATTTACACCCCTCTCTTTTGCCTAAATACAGAGGTCCGACGCCAATCGCCTGGGTGTTACATAATAAAGAAACGGTCACCGGCGTTACGGCTCATTGGCTAGTTAAAGACGCGGATGCAGGAGAAATTTTAATACAGGAGCGGTTGGCGATAGAGGCAGACGACGACGAGGGAAAATTAAGATATAAATTGTCTGTTTTGGCAGCAGAAGTGGCGGTAAAGCTGATTAAAAAAATTCAAGAAAATAAGATTGAGTCATATCCTCAAATTGAAAAGGAGGCAACTTATTTTCCGAAATTCGATAGAGATAAGTATTAATATTATAAGGTGTCATAAGATGAAGAAAAAAACAGTTGCCATTATGCAGCCGAGTTATCTGCCCTGGGTTGGTTTTTTTGAATTAATATATCGGGCGGATGTTTTTGTTGTCTATGATACCGTGCAATTTGATAAGAACGGGTGGCGCAACCGCAATCGGATAAAAACCGCTAACGGTTCGCTCTGGCTGACTGTTCCGGTCAAGGCGAGCGGCCGGCCGAAGTTATGCGAGGCGGTGATTGATAACAGCAAAAAATGGCGCAAGCAGCACTTACGATCAATTGAGCTGAATTATGGCAAGTGCCAATATTTTAATGATTATTTTCCTCAACTGGAGAAAATATTAAATTCCGATTGGCAGTATTTAAATGATTTGAATTTAGCTTTGATTAAATATTTTTTAGCAGTCTTAGATTTAACCGGCAAAGAGTTTATAATTTCTTCCAAACTGGATGAATACGAGTCAATGGCGGGGCTGGATAAAGTCGGGCGCTTAATTGAACTGTGTAAATTTTTTAAAGCCGATGTATTTTATGAGCCGATGGGAGGCAAGTGCTATTTGGAGATTGAAAAAAAGCGTTTTGAGCAGGCGAATATTCAATTGGTGTTTCAAAATATAGAATCGCAACCGTATAATCAGCCTTTTGGAAATTTTATTCCCAACCTTTCAATTATAGATTTGTTATTTAGCCTTGGTCCGAGTGCCAGAGAAGCCATGGTTAAAAGCGGCGCGAATGTAATTATTTAATAATTTAAATATAAAAATATTATGAAAATTCTTATTACCGGCGGCGGCGGGTTTGTTGGTTCTTATTTATGTGAAGCGGAATTGGCGGCAGGCAATAAAGTAGTCGCGCTTGACATCGCTCCGCCCGTTAAAGTTAAAGAATTATTGGCTAATCCTAATTTTAAGTATGTTCAGGGCGATATGCTTGAAGAAGCGACATTGGAACCCTTAGTCGCTGAAACGGATTTACTTTATCATTTAGCGGCTATCGCCGATCCGCAAGTATATTGTGAAAATCCTCTTAAGGTGTTACGACTTGACTTAGAAGCTACGCAGTTAGCATTGAAATTGGCGGTCAGATATAACAAAAAGTTTATTTTTTCCTCAACTTCAGAGATTTATGGCAAGAACCCGAAAGTGCCGTGGAAAGAAGATGATGACCGAGTGCTCGGTTCAACCCATTATCCGAGATGGTCCTATTCCTCTTCTAAGGCCATCGGGGAGCATTATTGCTTCGCTTACGGCAGAAATAATTTTAAATTTGTCATTTTGAGATTTTTTAATTTTTACGGCCCAAAACTGGATTTCGTCGGCCAAGGCAGAGTCATGACTTGTTTTTTAGATAAGTTTATTAAAGGCGAGCCGGTTGAAGTCGTTGAGCCGGGAGATCAAAGCCGATGTTTTACTTATATTGACGATGGTATAGCGGGCATTATGAAAGCCGCCCACGCCCCGGAAGCGGAGGGTAAAGCTTTTAATTTTGGCATAAATGTTGAAACAACCATGCTTGAATTGGCGGAACTAATGAAAAGAATTGGAAAATTTAAATCAAAGATTGTTATTATACCGGCGGAAAAGAAATATGGCAAAGGTTATGACGATATTTTTAGGAGGATTCCAGACTGCACCAGAGCTAAAGAAATTCTTGGCTGGCAGCCGACGACATCTTTGGAAGAAGGCCTAAAGAAGACAATTGATTATTATATAATTAAATAATGGCGGCATTTAAATATGAACTGGCACAGGCTTTTAGAGCGTCCGAGTTTTTATAACTTCAGTCAAAAAATATTATCAATCATTGCCTTTGGTAATCATGGCATCGCTGATTTTTTAAAAGATTATTTTAGCACCGGGCAATCGGTTTTGGATTTAGGCTGTGGTACGGGAAGATATGCTGATATTTTCGGCGATTGCTATACCGGCGTTGATAATAATCCGTCCTACATTGAAGCGGCCGGGAAAAACCATTTAGGCAGTTTCTTGGTCGCTGATGCCGCTAAATTAGATTTTTTAAAGCAGCGTTTCGATAATGTTTTGAGTATTAACACTTTTCACCACTTAAGCGATGAGCAGGTTTCACTGGCGGTTGGACAAATGAAAAAATTGGCGATAAAACAAATTATTGTAGTTGACCCGGTTTATCCTTCTAAATTTAATTTTTTAGGCTATTTTCTGTTTAAAATTGATCGGGGAAAATATCGGAGGAGTTATTCTCAGCACAAAGGTTTACTAGAAAGTTTAGGTTTTAAGGCGATAAGGCCGAGATTAAAGAATTCGTTTCCGTACCGAGTTTGTGTTTTTCGCCATGAGATTGGTAAAATTTAAAAATTTATATTAATTTAATTAAATTTCGTTAGCTAGCCAAGCGTTAACCTAAGACTATTTTTGTTAATTGGTGGCTGGTAATTTGTATGAAAGTTGAATTTTTCCGCCATAACATAAGCGAAACAGATATAAAAAATTTGAATAAGGTTTTACGGACGCTTTTAATTACTACTGCCGGGGTCACGGGCAAGTTTGAAAAAGACTTTGCCGCTTATTTGCAATGCCCGCATGTCATCGGCGTAAACAGTTGTACCAACGCACTATTTTTATCTTTACTGGCTTTAAATATCGGACCGGGAGATGAGGTAATCACCACGCCGCTTACATTTTTTGCTACGGCTAACGCGATTCTATATGTTGGCGCTAAGCCTGTTTTCGTTGATGTTGAGGCGGAGACGGGATTAATTGATCCGGTGTTAATAGAAAAAGCCATAACCAAGAGAACTAAAGCAATTCTGCCAGTGCATCTTTATGGACAAATGTGCGACATGAAGAGAATAAATTCCATCGCCAAGCGGCATGGCCTAAAAATTATTGAAGACGCGGCCTTGTGCATGGAGGGGGTGCGAGACGAAATTAGACCAGGACAATTGTCGCAAGGCGTTTGTTTTAGCTTTCATGCCATTAAAAGCATAACTTCCGGAGAAGGCGGAGCAATCGCTGTCAATGATAGCGGTTTGGATAAGAAATTGAGGCTCTTGAGGCTGCATGGCATCGGCGGAACCGTTTTAACCAGGGTTAAGGACAAAATAAAAAAGCAAGACATGATTTTATTAGGTTATAAATGCAATATGTATGATCTGCAGGCGGCCCTGTTGATCAATCAAATTGAGAGGATAGAGGTTAATTTACAACGGCGAACATTTATTTATGACAGGTATCAAGCTGCTTTTGCCGGCAATCCTAAAATTATTTTTCCAACAATTGTGGCCGGCAGCCAAAGCGCCAAAACCATGTTCCCACTTTGGGTGGATGTAAAAAAAAGAGATAAATATTTAGTTGATTTGCAAAATCAAGGCCTTGGCGTGGATATAAAATATCACCCGGTCCACTTATCAACATATTATCGGCGCAAATTTGGATATAAAAAAGGTGATTTTCCGCTAGCGGAAAAAATCAGTCGATCAACCATCACTTTGCCGTTGTACCCTAAATTGAAGGATAAAGAGCTGGATTATGTCATTAAAATAGTTAATCGAGTTATTGTGTAACTTAAACAGCTATCAAGTATGGAAAATAAATATAGTTTATCCTTGGTTATACCGGCCTTTAATGAAGAGGAATTATTAGCGGGAATAATTCGAGAATCAGCGGTTGAATTATCCAAGGTCAGCGACGATTTTGAGATTATTTTGGTAAACGATGGCAGTACGGACCGGACTGGGCAAATTGCCCAGAAATTGGCGGAGGAATTTAAATTTCTTAAAATTGTTAATTTAGAAAAAAACAGAGGCGTGGGCGAGGCGACCATAGCCGGTTTATTAGCCGCTCAAAAAGAAATTATTTTTAATAATACCGTTGACGCTTTTTTTAATATCAAAGAACTGCCGCGCTTTTTGCCTTACTTCGCAAGTTACGACATCGTCAGCGGTTATCGCACAAATTTAAAATCAAATAGTATTTACGGTAAGATTTTAACCATCGGAAACTTTCGTTTAATTAAATTCTTGTTTCCTCGTCCCAAGCTACGCGCCTACCAGACAGTCCAATTCATAAAAAATGAAGTTATAAAGAAAATAAAAATTGAAGCAGAAACAACTTTTATCGCCCCGGAAATTTTGATAAAAGCTGATCATTTCGGCTACAAAATAAAAGAGCTTGGCACTGAATATCAAAAAAGGAAAGCCGGCGAAGGAAAATGCGGTAAGCCCAAGTTTGTTATTCGGAGCTTTTATGATATTTTAAGATGTTGGTTCAAATGGAAAATTTTAGATAAATGGGAGTAAAAATGTATGGATAAAACCCTTTCTTTTTTTAAGAGCCATTATTTAGCCGTTATTTTGGCTATTTTCGTCGGTTTGATTACGATTTTACCTTTATTCTTAGCTAAATGGTCGCTGGGGCCGGATTATCAGGGCGTGCCTTTTATTTTTTCGGCTAACGAAGATGTTTATTTGGCTAAAATGCAAGAGCTGGCCGAAGGACATTGGTTTTCTAATTCGGCTTATTTTTATGAATATAAAAAAACGCCGGCCGTAGTGCCATTCTTTGGCGAGTTTATTTATAGTTTACCGACTATCGTTTTTAGAATTTCCGTGATATCAACAGATATTTTAAATAAATTTTTATTTCCAGCCATTTTATTTTTATTGGTTTATTGGTTAATCCTCAAGCTGATAAATTCAGCCCCACAAGTC
This sequence comes from Parcubacteria group bacterium GW2011_GWC2_42_12, assembly GCA_000997945.1. Classification (GTDB taxonomy): domain Bacteria; phylum Patescibacteriota; class Patescibacteriia; order Patescibacteriales; family GWC2-42-12; genus GWC2-42-12. The sequence continues at coordinate 25,334 of LCCP01000007.1, forward strand.
GGTCCTAAAATAAACGCCATCGCCGGCGCCTTATTCATTACTTTGGGCTACGATTTAATTGATTTGAAAAATGCCTGGCTAATGTTAAGCGGCCAGGATGTAAGTACAAAAATACTTATGTGGGCGAGGCCGGTTAATCCCATCAGCGGCGCTATCCTGATGTTTCTTTTTTTTCTATTAATTTGGTCAATTATCAATTATTCTAAATCATACCTGTCTATCATCGCCGGCATCGTATTAGGATTGATGTTCGGTTATATCTTTAGCTGGAGTCTTAGTTTAATGCTGTGTGTTTCTTTGGCGGTCGTCTTTTTATTTAAGAAAAATTATAAAATCTTCTGGCGGTTATTGACTGTTTTATTTATAAATTTTTTAATTACCATGCCTTACTTGATGAACGCGTGGCGATTAATCATGGCCAAGGGCGATTCAGCTTTATCAACCAGAAACGGGATGATGTTTACTCACGCGCCCATGGTTAATAAAGTTATATTATTGTTAACCATCATTTTTATTTTAAGTAGCTTATTTGCTTATTATAAGAAGATTAAAATTAACGAAAATTGGTGGTGGTTTTGTTTAAGTCTGTTGATTTCCGGCTGGGTTTGCTTTAATCAGCAGATTATTACCGGGCGCACGATTTGGCCTTATCATTTTGTCCAATACACCATACCGATTTCCATTGTTGTCGGTTTGGTATTATTTTTTAGGTTTATCAGGCCATATTATTTTTATGTTTATTTCGCGGCAATTAATATTATTATTCTAGCTTCTTTGATATTTTCTTTTCAGGCTAGCGCCAGCTATAAATATGATTTAGCTGAATTTAGGCGGATGCAGCCATATCAGCCGATATTTAATTATTTAAATAAACAAACAGAAATAGATAGCGTGGTTTTAGTTCGAGAGCCTACCGACGACCTTACTCGGTTAATTCCGGCTTTTACCCATGATAATGTTTATGTAGCCCCGGGAGGATACGACCTGGAGGCGCCGAGCGAAAGAAGAAATTATAATTTTTTAGTCAAGCTTAAGATTAACGGTGTTAAGCCCGAGCAACTGAATGATTATTTAACAAAGAATAACGGTCTAGTTCGAGCTTTTTATTTTCAAAATTGGCAGGAAGTTTTTTCCACCGAGATCGATCCATGGTTTGAGGCTTTAGCCAAGGATATCCGGCAGCAATATGATCAATTTTATAATAAAGATTTTTATCAGGAATTAAAAAAATATCGTTTAGATTATATTTTATCGACTGGTCCGCTAGAAATAGCTCTTTTGAATGAGCTGAAAAATCCTCGAATGACTTTTCAAAGTAACGGTTTTTATTTTTATAATTTTGAATGATAAATATATGCCTTGCTATATTTGCGGAGAAAAAAAATTATATAAATTTTTATCCTTAGGCCAGCAGCCGCCCAGCGACGCGTTTTTGCGCCCCAAGGATCTTTCCAAACCGGAGACGACTTACCCACTGGAACTTTGTTTATGCGAGTCATGTCATTTAGTGCAGTTGAATTACGCGGTTGATCCGGAAAAACTTTTTAGGGATTATGTTTATAACACGGGTTCTAATAATAGTTTGAAAAAAAGTTTTGCCAATTTGGTTAATAATTTAGTTAAACGGTTTAATTTAAGCGAAAATGACTTAGCGATTGATATCGGTTCAAATGACGGCACTTTATTATCGTATTATCGGCCCCATAAAGTTAAAATTCTTGGCATTGATCCTTCAAGTGCGACCAAATTGGTCCTGGCTAATAATATCCCCACCATTGTAGATTTTTTTTCTCGTAAGCTCTCCGCCAAAGTAATTAAAAAATATGGCCAGGCAAAAATAATTACCGCCACCAATGTTTTCGCTCATGTGAAAAAATTAGATGATTTTGTCGCCGGAGTTAAAGATCTATTGACCGATGACGGTATTTTTGTTTCGGAGTCGGGTTATTTATTGGATTTTATTGAAAAGTTGCAGTATGATTCAATTTATCATGAGCATTTACGCTATTATTCATTAAAGCCCTTGGAAATTTTATTTAAAAAATTTGGCCTGGAGATTATTGACACCGAGAGAGGATCTATCCACGGCGGGACAATAATAGTTTATGCCGCCAAAGTAGGGAAGCGGCCAATAGCTAATCGAGTGGCCGAGTTAATCCGCCAGGAGGAAAATTTCGGTTTATACAAAAAAGAAACATTTACTAATTTTGCCGCTAGAGTTAAAAAAAATAAATTGGCCTTGCGGAAGTTGGTTATTGAAAAAAAATCAGAGGGTAAGATGATCGTTGGCATTGGCGCGCCGGCCAAAGGCAATACTTTATTAAATTATTGCAATTTAGGCGTTGAATATGTGAGTTATCTGGTGGAGAAGAGCCGACTAAAGATTGGTTTATATTCTCCGGGCCAGCATATTCCGGTAGTGGAGGAAAAACGGCTATTTATCGATCAGCCGGATTACGCGATTCTATTGTCATGGAATATCGCTCAAGAGCTAATATCTAAGTTAAGGCGGGGCGGCTATCGCGGCAAATTCATTTTGCCCACGCCTAAGCCGAGGATTATATGATATGCCAATGAAAATTCCACCAATCGGCCTGGGTACCTGGGGCCTGGGCGGAAAATACGAAAGAGACGAGAGCAATCGAGAGGCCTCGATTAAATCCTTGAAACTTGGCCTAAAGATTGGTTATCGTTTGATTGATACCGCCGAGCTGTACGGCCGGGGATTAGCCGAAGAGATTGTGGGCCAAGCCATTAAGTCGTTTAAGCGCGAAGAAATTTTTATTATTTCTAAGGTTTGGTTGGATAATTTGGCCTACGATGCCGTAATTAATTCGGTCAAAAAAAGTTTAGCCAGGATGGAGACTGATTATATAGATTTATATTTGATTCATTGGTCAAAGGAAAATCGGCCTAAAAAAAATGTGCCGCTCGAAGAGACGGTTGGAGCCATGGAATTTTTGGCTGATCAAAAATTAATAAAATATATTGGAGTTTCAAACGCCGATGTTAACACCTTGAGGCAAGTTCAGAAGGCTTTAAAGCATACTAAATTAGCCGCTGATCAGATTGAATATAATTTTTATGATAAATCAGCCAGCAAGGATATCGTTCCTTATTGCCGGCGACATGATATTAAATTAATCGCTTATCGTCCATTGACTAAAGGTAATTTAGACTGGGCCAAAAATCAGATTATTTGTAGTTTAAGCAAGAAGTATAATAAAACGTCGGTGCAAATAGTTTTAAATTGGTTAATTTGCCTTGATTTGTCGCCTATCCCCAAGGCTAGTTCCGAAGATCATCTATTAGAAAATTATGGAGCTCTGGGCTGGGAGTTGGAAACGAGCGATGTGGCATTAATTAATAATATTACTCAATAATTTAAATTAGAAGACAATAATATGTTGGCAATGATATTTAAAAAAATAAAAATATTAAAGAATTTGAATTTAGCCTGGGCTGTTCGTTATTATACGAAAAAATTAGCAAGAAATTTAAATTATTATTTCGCAAGCTCACGGACCGATTATAAAGAAATTGATATTGAAGGTTTAAGAATAAAGATAAAAAAAATTCAAAGCCGAAAACACGAACACAATTTACTTATAATGTGGAAAAGGAATTCGGAATTAAACAAGGGAGATATCCTTGATTTAGGTGGTTATAGTGGTATTTTTGGTTTAATATCGGCTAAAGTAAACCCACATAATAGAGTGTGTATTTTTGAGCCAGACGCAATTAATAGCCAGCATATAGAAAAAAATATAGTTTTGAATAATTTAACTAATGTTTCGCTTGTCAGAGGCGTTGTGTCCGATAAAACCAAACAAGTGTTTTTTAAAGAGCATCAGGGCGGTGAAGCGGGAAGCATAGTCAATCAGGGAAGTTTAAAAATTGAAAGCTATGCTTTGGATAATTTTATTGAGTCAAATAGTATAAAGCCGACTTTGATTAAGATGGATGTGGAAGGAGCGGAATATTTAGTTTTATCCGGCACGAGAGGATATTTGAAGAAAGCGGGGGATTTAAATATCCTTTTGGAATTGCATTATAATTTGGTTGGAAAATATGGTAATACCGCACAAGATGTTTTTAAATTATTGGACGAATTAAATTTTAAATATATTTATTTAGACAAAAATCAATATAACGAGCATTACTGGGTTTACAAAAAGAGTATAATGATTTAACGTAAAGACTAATATTTAATATTTTATTTTATGAAAAAAGCTTTAATAACCGGCATCACCGGGCAAGATGGTTCTTATTTAGCTGAACTGCTTTTAGGGAAAGGGTATCAAGTCTACGGTCTGCAAAGGCGGGCCTCTTCTCCCAATACGAGTCGAGTTGATCATCTTTTTGAAAACGAAAGAGAGCAGAATCCAAATTTCTTTATGATGTACGGCGATTTATCGGATAGTTCCAACCTGGTAAGAATTATGCATCATATTCAGCCAGACGAGATATATAATTTAGCGGCCCAAAGCCATGTGGGGGTAAGTTTTGATAAGCCAGAATATACCGCCAATGTAAACGCGCTTGGGCCGCTTAGGATTTTAGAAACCATTCGCAATCTTAAGCTTAAGGTGAAATTTTATCAAGCCAGTTCTTCGGAAATGTTCGGCAAAGTTTTGGCTATTCCGCAAAACGAGCAGACGCCATTTAATCCGCAATCGCCTTATGGCTTATCCAAAGTTTTCGCTTTTCATATGACAAGAATTTTCCGTACTGGCTATGGCGTATTCGCCTCAAACGGCATACTATTCAACCACGAATCTCCCAGGCGCGGCCTAACTTTTGTTACCAGGAAGATTACTCTAGGACTGGCGCGCATCAAACTGGGCCTGCAGCATACTTTGCGGCTGGGAAATCTGGAGGCCAAGAGGGACTGGGGTTATTCTAAAGATTATGTCGAGGTGATTTGGCGAATACTACAGCATAATCAGCCGGACGATTTTGTTATTGCCACCGGTGAGACTCATACGGTTAGAGAGTTTGTTGATGAAGCGGCGGAATATTTTGGCTTGGAGTTAGAGTGGGTCGGCGTGGGCCGGGAAGAAAAAGGTTTGGATAAAAAAACCGGCAATGTGATTGTGGAAATTGATCAAAACTATTTTCGGCCGAATGAAGTTGAGTTTTTGCAAGGCGATGCCTCAAAGGCGCGCCGACTCTTGGGCTGGTGCCCGACTGTGACTTTTAAGGAATTAGTTAAGTTTATGGCCGAAGAAGACTTAAAATACGCTGAAGAAGAAGTTAAACTGGGTCGGCCGGTGGTGGTGCAAAGAAAGTATTTGGTAAAGTAATTTATTTATGGATAAAATTTACCATAACAAAATTTTATTGGGAATTCGCGTGAGAAAATTTTCTGCCGGCACTAATGCGATTACGTCGGATAACGAGCCGTTGCAGGTGGTTGCTTTAAAGCATAAAAAGGGCGAAGCGGTAAAACCCCATCTGCACGCTAAGCGCTTAAGGAAAATTTTTTATACTCAAACTTGCTTTATCGTGAAAAAGGGCAGAATAAGAATCGACATTTATAACAACGACAAGAGTTTTGTTAAATCATTGCCGCTCGGTGCCGGCGATTTTTTTATTTCTTTGGCCGGCGGACACGCGATTTCATATTTAACTGATGCTGAGGTGGTTGAAATTAAAAATGGTCCGTTTGAAGAAGATAAAGTAATTATTGGCGAATAATTATGAGAATAATTTTGCTTACTACAAAATTAAATTTTAAAACCGGCGGCGGGTCTGTTACCGATCTTCATCTTAAAGCCAAGGGATTAGCGGAATTAGGGCATGAAGTTTCTGTGGTAACAACAAGATCAGCAGCTAATTCCGTTGATAGAGAGCTGCCTTATGCGGTTTATGAAGATGATGTTGATTCTCGCCATTTCATAAGATCGCAATATAGCACTTATCGCTTAATCAAGAAGTATGAAAATAAGGCAGACATTTTTTATATTGACGGAAATAATTTTTTATACGGCGGCGGCGTTTACAAGTTGCTGGGCGGCCGGGTTCCCCTCGCGGCTTTTTTTAATATGAGATTAAATTGTTGGCGAGATCCGGAAATGAAAGCTGAAAATTTTTTTTCCCGCGCCAAAAGAAAATTAAGATTTTTTTTGGAGCGCTGGATCGGCAATCCGGTTGTTGTTAGAATGGAAACCTTTATTTATAATACTCCCATGCTGGCGGAGGTTTATTATGGATTCGGCCATAAGAAAAAAAAGAGCTTTATTGTTGAAGACATGGTTAATACGCTAGATATTATAAAAAAGCTTCAGGTCAGCCCGGAAATGATTAGAGCTCGCCAGACCGGCCAAAATGAAATAATCATCTATTGCTCCGGCCGTTTATTGAGAGAAAAAGGTTTTGATTTGGTTATACAAGCCGTTGGCGCGCTTAAGTCCAAAAATAAATATCAGTTTATCATCGGCGGCACCGGTCCGGATGAAAACCGTCTAAAAAAGATGGCTGCGGATTTAAAACTAGAGAAGTATATTGATTTTCCGGGTTGGCTAGAAAAAGAGAAAATGTATGAAAATTTAAGCCAAGCCCATATTTTTATTTTTCCCAAATGGTGGTCCGAGTATGGTTCAGTGGTATTGACCGAAGCCATGGCCATGGGTCTGCCATGTTTAGTGCCGGCCGGCGGCGCGTTAGAGTGGCTCTCCATGGGCGGTTTTTTGCCTTTTGCGCCGGATAATTATAATGATTTAGCGAAAAGAATAGAAGAACTTGGCGCTAGCGCGGATTTAAGGATAAAACTTGGGATCGGGGGATTAAGAAAAGCAGAAGAACTGGACTATAAAAAATTGGTTATCAAACTCGAGAAAGCCATGATATTCGCTCAAAATAAAGAATAGTTATTGAATGCTTACATTTTCTATAATTGCTACCTCTTGACACCTTTTGACACTTTAGTTATAATTAGTACATTATGACTCAAGAAATAAAAGACAATGCCGTTTATACCACTAATGAAACGCAAAAGCTATTAAAGATAAGTAATAGCACGATTAAGCGCATGCTTAAAAAAAGGTTGATTAAAGCTAACAAAGTTGGCGGACAATATCGTATTTTAGGTAAGGAGATCTTACGTTTAGTCTCTCCGGCGGTTGAGAAAAAGGCGATTAAATCGTATTTGAATTTTAAGCAAAAAGTAGTAGACAGAATAAATAAGTGGTAAAAAATTTTAATTTTATTTATGATTTTACCTAGTAAGAAGTTTGTGAATTTTTCCAAGATTTTTTATCGGGCATATTGGGGTTATAAAAAACAAATCGTTGCGCTTACTTTGCTTGGGTTTTTAAGTAGCCTGCTCGAGGGTATAGGCATTAATGTTGCTATCCCAATATTTTCTTTTATCTCCGGAACCGGCAATAAAGCGAGCGATCCGATTTCTAGAATAATTAAAAAATCTTTTGATTTTTTTCAAGTAAACTATAGCTTAAAATATTTATTTATTTTTGTCTGTGGTTTGCTTATTTTTAGGGTCTTAATATTACTCTTGTCAAATTATATCAAAATTAAAATTGCCGCTGTTTATGAAGAAAAGACTAGAGGAGAATTATTTAAGCTCACCGCCGAGGCCAATTGGCAATATCTTTTAAAGCAGAAATTAGGCTATCTGGAAACTATCTTAGTGACGAATGTTACTCACGGCGGTCTCTTATTACAGTATATTAGCGCTAGTTTGATAATTATCGTGAGTCTAGTTATTTTTCTTTTAGTGGCAATAAATATTTCTTGGTTTATCACTTTGATTACGGCTGTTTTAGGAGGATTGATATTTTTTGTTTTTAAACCATTTTTATATAGAATTAGAGCCCTGTCGCGAGAAAGAGAAAAAATTAATCGGCAAATCGCCCATCATATCAATGAGAATATCTTGGGCATGAAGACTATTAAAGCCATGTCAGCCAGCGGAAAAATTATTGATAAAGCTAAGGAATATTTTAGATCATTGAGAGAATTGATTATTAAAACTTCTTTTTTGAGCATCTTAACCGACGCCTTAATTCAACCGATCGGTTTAATTTTTGTCTTTATAGTTTTTGCTATCTCCTATAAAACCAACACTTTTAACTTTGCGGCTTTAGCTGCCATTATTTATTTAGTGCAAAGAATATTTGCTTATACTCAGCAACTGCAGTCCAATGTTTATTCCATGACGGTTTCCTCTTCATATATTAGTAAGATGCTTGAATATAAGGACGAAGTGATTAAAAATAAAGAACTAGACAATGGTGTTGATAGTTTTAAATTCAATAATTTTTTAGAATTTAAAGATGTTGGCTTTTATTATAATAACGCAAAACAGATTTTAACCAAGGTAAATTTTATTATTAAAAAAGGCGAGATGATCGGCCTAATCGGTCCGTCCGGAGCCGGTAAAACCACTATCGTGGATATAATTTTACGTTTGTTTAATCCAACCAAGGGCGAAATTTTATTGGATGGCAACAATATCAATAGCATCAATATTAATGAATGGAGAAAGAATATCGGTTATGTTTCCCAAGACATTTTTCTTAAGAATGACACTATCGCCAACAATATAAAATTTTATAACGATTCAATCTCCGACAGAGAGATGAAAGAGGCGGCCAAAATGGCCAATATTTATGATTTTATACAGAGTTGTCCCGATAAATTTGCCACCGTCATCGGAGAAAGGGGGCTACTCTTATCAACCGGGCAAAGACAAAGAATTGTTATCGCTAGAATTTTGGCCAGGCGGCCGAAAATATTAATCTTGGATGAAGCCACCAGCGCGCTTGATAACGAGTCCGAAGTGCAAATTCAAGAGGTTATAGAAAATTTAAAGAATAAAGTGACGGTTCTATTAATCGCTCATCGTCTGTCAACGGTAATGAATTGTAATAAGTTGCTGGTTTTGCAAGATGGAGAAATAAAAGAGCAGGGTTCTCCTAAGGAGCTGTTGGCGGATGAGAACTCTTATTATTATAAAGTGAGCAATATTAGGCAGTAATTAATATTTTTAATATGCGCATATTTTTAGTCTGGGTGGAAGAAATAAATGAATGCGCCGATTTAATATCGGGCTTAAAGCAGAGCGGGCACGAGATAGTCTATTGGCTAAGCACTAAAAAAAATCAGGGCAAATTACCCGGAACAATCGTACATGATCATTATGATGCTTGGCTCGGTATTTCGCCGCCGGAATTGGCGACTGAAGAATTTGATCCACCGAGCGAAGAGTTAATAAAGAAATTATTTAGCGTGGAATCGATTATCATGACCATGATGAATAAGCATTTTGAGGGTATGTGTGTTGATGAACGGAAAAATTATTATTATAATCTATTGGGCTATTGGTATGGCGTCTTAAATAAATTTAAGCCCGAAGCGATTATTTTCCCCGCCCCGCCTCATCCGACTTTTCTTTATTTAATTTTTGAATTAGCCCGGCTATTAAAAATAAAAACCTTAATTTTTGAACATATTATAGATATCGGTAGAATGCTTTGGTATAATAATATTTGGCAAGGCAATCAGACACTCTTAGGAGAGTTGGCGGCCAACAGAGATAAAAAATTTACCGTTAAAGATTTAAGTGAAGATCTGCAATTATATCTAAAACATTATGCTGACGAGAATAAAGATGCTACGCCAGAATATCTTAAGGATGATTTGAAAAAAAATAATTTTAAAAATAAAATTATCTTACTTATTAGATTAGCTCTTAAAAGCGTAAAAGATTTTACTATATTAAAAAAAGTTTTTTTATATCTTAAAAAATTATTAATCAATAATATTCAGAAAGAATACCGTCGTTTTTGCACTCTTCAACCCGATTTTTCAAAGAAATTCATTTATGTTCCCTTGCATCTTCAGCCGGAAATGACGACCAGCCCGATGGGCGGAGTCTTTGCTAGCCAAATATTGATGATAAAAATTTTAGCGGCTGCTTTACCGGCAGGTTGGAAAATTTACGTAAAAGAACATCCGGTGCAATGGATGTTCTTTGGTTTAAATTACAATGATTACCGTTACCCCGGCTATTATCAGCAGATTGCTCAAATCAAAAATGTTAAATTGGTGCCCATCAAGACAAATAGTTTTTCTTTGATTAAGCAAGCGCAGGCGGTAGCTACCGTTACTGGTACTGCCGGTTGGGAGGCAATTTTGCGAGGCAAGCCGGCTTTAGTTTTCGGTCACGCGTGGTATAATGATTGCGCCGGCGTTTTTAAAGTCGACAGCGTGGAATCATGCCGGTCGGCGCTGGAAAAAATTGCCAATGGTTATCGCCTAGACGATCAAGCGGTGATGAATTATTTAAAATGTTTTGAATTGGCCAGTATTCGCGGCCTAGTTGATAAATGGACCGGAATTAATGTTAAATTAACCAAGCGGGAGGGGTTGACTAATATTCTATCAGTTATAAATAATGAATTAAAAAAAATTACTTAATTTAAATTATAATTTATGAGTATTGATTTTTTAAAAAATAAAGTTATCTTAGTAGCTGGCGGGACCGGCTCTTTCGGTAAGAATTTCGTTAAGTTTTTATTAGCCAATTCAGAGGCCAGGAAAATTATTGTCTTCAGCCGAGATGAATTAAAGCAATTTCAGATGGAGAAAGAATTGCTTGATGAAAGATTAAGATTTTTCATTGGCGATGTGCGCGATTTGCCAAGATTGGAAAGGGCTTTTAATGGAGTTGATATTGTTGTGCACGCGGCCGCTCTAAAACAGGTGCCAATTTTAGAGTATAACCCTTTTGAGGCGGTTAAAACTAATATCTTGGGCAGCCAGAACGTGATTGAAGCCGCGATTGATCAAAAAGTGGAAAAAGTTTTATTAGTTTCTACGGATAAAGCCGTTCAGCCGATTAATTTATACGGCTCAACTAAATTGTGCGCTGAAAAATTGTTTGTTAGCGGCAATTCATATTCTCCGGATCGGTCAAAATTTAGCGTGGTCAGATATGGCAATGTTATTGGTAGCCGAGGCAGTATTATAGAAACCCTAGTAAAAAGTAAGAGCAGCAAAGTGCAAATTACCGATTTGGCCATGACGCGTTTTTGGATAACTCTCGATCAATCCTTTGCTTTAGTCCTTTTTGCCTTGGAAAATATGCTGGGTGGGGAAATTTTTGTTCCGAAAAATTAGTTGATTTGTTTGACGCTTTGGCGCCGACGGCGGAAAAAGAAATCATCGGTATCAGGCCAGGAGAAAAATTACACGAAACACTCTTAATTAAGGAAGAGGCCAAGCACGCGCTGGAATTAGAGAAATATTTTGTGATTATTCCGGATAATTATGATACTTTTGCCAAAGATAAATTTAATAAATATTTTTCGACTGGTAAGAAAATTGCCCCTGATTTTACTTTCGCGAGCGACACTAATCAGACCTGGCTGACAAAAGATGATTTTTTGGGTTTAGTAAAACTTTAAAATAGTTTTTTAGATAGTTGAGAAAGGGATTTAAACATAAGAATCAAAAGCATGAAAAATCCAGGAAATTTCCCAAAAAAAATTAAAATTGGCAACAGACTGGTAGGGGAGAATCAGCCGGTTTTAATTATCGCTGATATCGGGGCTAATTTTGACGGTAATTTGGAAAAAGCCAAAAAACTCGCTTTAGCGGTTAAAGAGGCTGGCGGCGATGTAGTAAAGATACAAAGTTTTTTGGCGCCTAAGATTGTTTCTGGTTCTGGTTTCGCCTCGATGAAACTTAAAGGCGTTCACGGCAGTTGGGGTAGGCCAGTTGATGAAATATTTAAAGAAGCGGAATTTAAAAGAGAGTGGCATAAGGAATTTTTTGAGCATTGTCGAGCCATCGGCATCGCCGTTTCATCTTCTCCCTATGATTTTGAAGCCGTTGATTTGATGAAAGAACTTGGAGTTGATTTCTATAAAATCGGTTCTGGCGACATAACTTGGCATGAAATGTTGGAGTATATCGCCAAAAAGAATAAACCAATGATTTTAGCCACTGGCGCCAGCACTTTGGCTGAAGTTGACGAGGCCGTTAAAATTATCGAAGCAACCGGTAATCGCGATTTAATTTTATTGCAATGTATTACTAACTATCCATCAAAAATTGCTAGCGCCAATTTAAATGTTTTAAAAACATATCAAAAAAGATTTGATATAATTACCGGTTATTCCGATCATGCTCCGACCGATATTGTGCCTCTGGGGGCGGTTGCTCTGGGCGCCAAGGTAATTGAAAAACATTTTACTTTAAACAAAAAAGATAAGGGGCCGGATCATCCGCATTCTATGGAGCCGGCTGAATTTGCCAGCATGGTAAAAAGAATTAGACAGCTTGAGGCGGCGGCGGGATCGGAAGATAAACAGGTGGTTGAAGAAGAATCCGAAACCGTTATTGTTCAGCGCCGGGGATTATATGCTAAGCGCGTGATTAAAGCGGGAGAACCGTTAACAGCCGGAGATATTGATGTCTTGCGCCCGGCTTTAGGAATTTTACCGAAATTTAAATCTTCCATCACGGGCAAAAAAGCCAAACGGACGATCGGGGCTGGTGAGCCGATCAGATGGGAAGATTTGGCTTAAATTAATAATTATATGACGGAAAAAGAATTAAATAGAATTAGATTAGTAGCCATAGTTAGCAATGATCGGATTAAAAAATCTGATGCTGTAGTTTGTTTAGAGGGCGATCACTATGTTCGATTGGAGCGAGCTCTGGAAATTTTTCAGCAAGGTTGGGCTAAAAAGATACTGGTTTCAGGCGGGTTTGAAGCGCCGCCCTTTTCCGTCCCGGCCGGGATTCTAGCCAAAGAGTTATATAAAAACGGTGTGCCGAAAAATAAGGTAATTCTGGAAGAAAAATCATTGAATTCTTATGAGCAGGGAGTGGAAGTCATGAAAATTATTAAAGAGAAAAAATGGCAGAAGATAATTTTAGTCGCTTCTCATTTTCATCAGATCAGGGCCTACCTTACTTTTCTAAAGACCATGAAGAAGGCCGGCCTTAAAGTTCAAATTTTTAACGCGCCAGCCAGAGAGATTTCGTGGTTTGATGTTATTTCCTTAGGTAAGAGTCGGTTAGAACTCTTAAAAGATGAGTTTGATAAAATAGAAGACTATTCGAGAAAAGGCGATGTAGTTTCAATCAAAGAGAGCATTGAATATCAAAAGTGGAAAGAGCAACAAAAATAAAATTAGATTATTTAAGATTTTATGGATATAGAACAAGCCAGGAAAACAATGAAGCATAATTTTATCGGACCGGACGAACTAAAGAAAATAGCCGGCCGGATGAATTTACCTGATTTTCACTCCGGTAAAGTAAAAATTCCCGCGATACAGTTTAAAGTTGATTTATTAAAAAAAGTTTCTGAAGATTATATCTTAATTTTGGGTCTGCCTCGCGCTAAGGATGGAACTAAATTGACCATAAATAATTTACGTTTATTCTTCGGTTTTGATCCGGCGGCAAAAGAACCCTGTTTCTATAATCAAGATTGGTATCTAAAAGAAAAATTCGCCAATGATGTTTCTTTAAAGTTTAAATGGTATCTCATAAAAAAAACTGTTGCTAAGAATAGCCGGGGGAGAAGACCGGAGGATATTGAAAAAAGTCTGCCTTCCGATAGTTCATTTCCTTCAGCGGTTCTGACGGTATTTACTTTTTTTGCCTATTATTTCTTAAGTAGCGGTCGGATTTTGTGGCAGTATGATTTTATTTGGTGTTCTGACAAAGATAAAAACGGCGATAGAATTTATACCGGGCGCTATTCGGATCCCAAAAAGATTAATAAGAACGGTTTTAATATTCATCGCTATCTTTCTCTCCGTTCTGGCTACGGTTTAGCGCCGCAAATTATATGATCACGACAATTATTCAAGCCAGAATCAGTTCAACTAGATTACCCGAGAAGATGTTACTGCTATTAGGCCGTAGGACTATATTGGAAAATGTCGTGGCACGGGTCCAGAAAGCTAAACTGGTAGGTGAAATAATCGTGGCGACCTCGGACAGCGAAGCTGATGATAGAATTGCTCAACTTTGTGAAGAAAGAGGTATAAGATATTTTCGAGGCAGTTTGGATGATGTTTTAGACAGGTATTATCAAGCGGCGAAACATTTTCAGGCGGAAAATGTTTGCCGAGTTACCGCCGATTGTCCGTTGATTGATCCGGAAGTTATTGATCTGGTAGCTAAGAAATATTTAGCGGGCGGCTACGATTATGTTTCCAATAATCATCCGGTGGCCACTTACCCCGATGGACTGGATGTTGAAATTTTTTCTTTCCGGGCTTTGGAAAAAACTTGGCGAGAAGCGGTTTTACCGTCCGAGAGAGAGCATATTACCGCCCATATCTGGAATCATCCGGATAAATTTAAAATTTACAATGTGAAAAATGACATTGATCTGTCGGATTATCGGCTGACTATTGACAAGACGGCCGATTATGAATTGTTAAAAGTAATTTTTAAGGAAGTTTCCGATCGGACAACGCCAAATATTTTAAAATTTTTAAATGAACACCAGAATATAAAAAATATTAATGCTAAAATTACCAGAGATGAAGGCTACTATAAATCTTTAGAATATGACAAAATCAATTTCCATAAATAGACAGAGTAGGAAAATGTCTAAGGTTGATAAAAATCATCCCCTAGAAGTTAAAATTCCCAACAATATAATGATTGAGGTGACAAATCTTTGTAACCTCAAATGTCAAATGTGTTATAACCAGCGCATGAAAAGAAAAAAGGGCTTCATGCCTTTTAGTTTATTTAAAAAAATTGTGGATCAGGCGGTTGATTTGAGTATTGAGAATATGGGGCTATATACCACCGGCGAGAGCTTTCTTCATCCCGAGATTTTTAAATTTATAAAATACGCGAAACAGACAGGCATAAAATATGTCTATATTACTACTAATGGTCAAGCGCTGGATGACGAAAAAATAAAAAAAATATTTGCTTCCGGCCTGGATTCGATTAAATTTTCCATTGATGCCGGGAATAAAAAACAATATGAATCTTTAAAAATTGGCGCGAGCTGGGATAAATTAGTTATCACCGTTAAAAGTCTTAGAAAGATGAGAGATGAAATGAATTCTCCTCTGCGGATTTTCGCTTCTTTTATTATCATGGCAGATAACTTTAAGGATTTGCTTAAGTATAAAAATACCTTTGGCAATTTCATAGATGAAACCGATTTTATTTTGGTAAAAAATCAAGGATCTCAAGTTAAAGTC
Source organism: Parcubacteria group bacterium GW2011_GWC2_42_12 (assembly GCA_000997945.1). GTDB lineage: Bacteria > Patescibacteriota > Patescibacteriia > Patescibacteriales > GWC2-42-12 > GWC2-42-12. Next base: position 40,552 of record LCCP01000007.1, read on the forward strand.
GAGGGGCTTTATCCTAAAGAAATTATTTCTCAGATTAAGAATTTAACTTTGCCGAAAGAGAAATGGCAGCCCTGTCATATGCTGTGGAATAGATTTATCATCACCTCTGAAGGCTACCTGACGATTTGCTGCATAGATTTCGAAAATAAATTGATTTACGGAGATGTTAATAAAGAATCTCTTGGGGCGAGCTGGAACAACAAAAAAATGAAGAGATTTAGAGAAATACACACACGCGGACAATTTGCCAAACTCCCATTGTGTTTTAACTGTGATGTAATTAAGAGAAATAATGAGATAGATATTAATAAAATTTTACAAAATTATGAGTATAAAAAAAGGTTTTAAACTATGGCGGCAGGCAAAAAAAATAATTCCCGGCGGTTCGCAATTGTTGTCTAAACGAGTCGAGATGTTTTTGCCCGAACAATGGCCCGCCTTTTTTAAAAAAGCCAAGGGCGTGGAGGTTTGGGATTTAGATGGCAATAAATATCTTGATGTTAATGCCAGCATTGGGGCCTGTATTTTGGGTTATGCCGACCCGGAAGTTAACCGGGCCGTAAAAAAGGCCATAGACGATGGTTCAAATTCTACGCTTAATTGTCCGGAAGAAGTGAAATTAGCGGAGTTGTTATGCAAATTGCATCCTTGGGCCAAGATGGTGAGATATGCCCGAGGCGGCGGGGAAGCCATGGCCGTAGCCGTTAGAATTGCTCGAGCGTATTCCGGGAAGAGCCAGGTAGCTTTTTGCGGTTATCATGGTTGGTCAGATTGGTATTTAGCGGCCAACATAGTCAATGATAAAAGTTTGGATGGACACTTGCTCTCGGGATTAGAACCGAGGGGCGTACCCAGAGAATTAAAAGGCACGGCGATTCCTTTTCGCTATAATAAAATTGCCGAACTAAAAAAAATAGTTTCTAAGAATAAGAATATTGGCGTGATTGTGATGGAGCCATTAAGACATGAGGAGCCGAAGGATAATTTTTTAAAGCAAGTAAGAAAGATTGCCGATAAAATTGGCGCTGTCTTGGTATTTGACGAAGTAACCATCGGCTGGCGGCTTAATGTCGGTGGAGCGCACCTTAAATACGGCGTTAATCCGGACATCGCCGTTTTTGCCAAAGGCCTAAGCAATGGTTTTCCTATGGCCGCGATCATCGGCAAAAAGGAAATTATGCAAGCCGCTCAAACTACTTTTATCAGCAGTTCTTCTTGGACCGAAAGGATCGGCCCGACGGCCGCCTTAGCGACAATTAATAAAATGATTGATAAGAAGGTTCCAGAGCATCTAAATAGAATCGGCCGGTTGGTGGTTAAGGGCTTAAAGCAGGCGGCAAAAAATAATCAGCTGAAGGTTACGGTAGCTGGGCCGCCGCCCTTAATTCATTTTTCTTTTGACTATGGCGCGGATAGTCAGGCCATACGCACTTTATTTACTCAAGAGATGTTAAAGAAAAAGATTTTGGCTTCGGGCGGTGTTTATGTTACTTATAGTCTTAAAAAAAAGCAGGCCAAAAGATATTTGCGGGCAGTCGAAGAAACATTTAGATTATTAAGGAAGGCGATTGATAATAATCAAGTCCATAGTTTATTAAATGGCCCAATCGCTCATTCCGGATTTAAAAGATTAGTCTAATTTATAATCATATGATTCCTTACGGGCATCAAAATATTGACCAAGAGGACATTAGAGAAGTGATAACAGCTTTGAAATCAGACTGGCTGACGCAAGGGCCGAGAGTTTTGCAATTTGAAAAAGCGCTGGCTAAATATTGTGGCGCTAAATACGCGGTAGCGGTATCGAGCGGCACTGCCGCCTTGCATCTGGCTTATTTAGCGGCCGGGCTGAAAGAAGGCGATGAAGTGATAACCACACCTAATACTTTCGTGGCCACAACTAATATGTTGCTCGCGGTTGGCGCTAAACCCGTTTTCTGTGACATAAGGTTAGATACATATAATTTTGATGAAACCAAGATAGAAAAATTGATCACTAAGAGGACTAAGGCCATCGCGCCGGTTCATTTTGGCGGCCAGCCGTGCGCTCTGGCTGAAATTCAGAGAATAGCCAAAAAACATAAATTGTTGGTGATTGAGGACGCTTGCCACGCTTTGGGCGCGAGCTACAAAAATAAAAAAATTGGCGGATTATCCGATATGAGCGTTTTTAGTTTTCATCCGGTAAAATCAATTACTACTGGTGAAGGCGGCGCGGTTTTAACTAATAATAAAAAGTTTTATGATCAATTAATTTTATTGCGCAGCCACGGGATTCATAAAGACGAGAATGGTGCCAATGTCATGACCGGCTTGGGGTATAATTATAGAATAACCGATTTTCAGGCCGCGCTGGGCTTAAGCCAACTAAAGAAATTAGATAAATTTATGAAGCAGCGGCGGCAGATTGTGCGATGGTATCGACGATACTTACGGGACGAGAAGAGTATTATCCTGCCGCTTGAATTGGCCGATTGTCTGAGTAGCTGGCATTTATATGTAATTAGGACAAAAAATAAAGCTGATCGGCCATTATTGCGTCAATATTTATTAAAACATGGCGTTGGCGTAAATTTTCATTATCCAGCGGTCTATTCCCAGCCCTACTATCAAAATCATGGTTATCGCGGATTAAAATTGCCGGCCGAAGAAGTTTACCATAGTTCTTGCATTACTTTACCCTGTTTTCCCAGACTTAAAGAACCAGAAATAAAGTTTATTTGTAAAAATATTAAAGAATATTTTAGTAAATAAAAAATTAAAAAAATATGAATAAAAATATTTGTATAATTCAGGCGCGAACCGGATCGACTAGACTGCCCAACAAAGTTTTATTAAAAGTAAATGGAATTAGCTTATTGGCGTACATGGTGAAAAGATTAAAATTATCGAAAAAAATAAATAAAATTGTTATTGCCACTTCGGTTAACAAAAATGACAAGGAGATTGAGCAATTATGCGATAAAATCGGCGTTAGCTGCTTTCGCGGTTCCGAAGACGATGTTTTAGATCGCTATTATCAGTGTTCGCTAAGATACAAAGGTTACGAAAATATTATTAGATTAACTGCGGATTGCCCGCTGATCGATCCTTATGTTGTTGACGATGTTATAACATTTTTTGACAATAATAAAAAATTTGATTTTGTAAGCAATTTTCTTCCTAAGTCATTTCCTCATGGCCTAGATGTCGAAATATTTAGAAGAAAAGCTCTATTTGAATCAGCGCAAAAAGCGGTATTGCCGGAAGAAAGAGAACATGTGGATATTTATGTTTTAAATAATCGATGTTTTAAAAAAGGTAACTTGTCCGCCGCTTATAACTTTTCCCAATTTAGGATGACTGTTGATTACCCAGTAGATTTCGAGGTTATTAAATTTTTGATTGAAAACAGCAAAATTACCGATAGCTATCTGCATTATGTCTCTTTGCTCAGCGGTAATTTTCAGATGATGTTAAAAAATATCAAGCATAATCATGATTTGTTAAAATCTTGGAATTTGTTTAAAAAAAGTTAACTTAGCTATGAATAAAAGACAAAAAATTTTAGCTGTTTTTGGAGGAGCTCTGGCGGAAGATAAGCACGGCCACTGGCATACTACATTTTACGAAATTGGAGATAATTTTGGTATTTGCGGCGGCGGGTTAAGGGTTAAGGCCGCCGGTTATTTATATAAGGATAAACAGTGCCAAGCAGTTATTGCTTCGGGCGGCAAGGGCCAGCTTAAAAAGGTGTTGCCCGGTAAAATTACCTTGGCCAGCATAATAAAAGACGAATTAATCAAAGTTGGCATTCCGGCAAAAAATATAATCAAAGAAGAAAGGTCAGGCAATACTTATCAGCAGCTAAAGGAGTTGCAAAAAATAATAATGGCCAGTAATTTTAAGGATATTATTATAATCTCCAATAGATATCATTTGCCGCGCCTTCGCGCCATGATAAGATACGCCGGCGATTTGCGGGCGCTTAAGAAAATGTTTGATTTGTCAAGACTTGAAATAAAGTCAGCCGAAGACGTCGTTATAGAATATCAACCAAAAATTTGGAGCAAGATTATTAATCGAGTTTATAAAAGCAGGGCGATGACGAAAAGAATAAAATTAGAGAATCAAGGAACAGGGCAAATAAAGAGGGGAGTTTATCAATTTAAATAATATGGAAATTAAAATCGGTCGAAAAAAAATAGGTGAAAATAATTCGGTTTTTATAGTTGCTGAATTAGGTATCAATCATAATGGAAGTGTGGCTCGAGCCAAAAAAATGATGGTTGCCGCTAAAAAAGCCGGAGTTGACGCCGTTAAGATTCAATCGTTTGTTACTGAAGATTTTGTTGGCGATAAAAGTTTAATCTATACCTATAAAAGCCAAGACAAGGAAGTTACAGAATCCCAGTATCTGATGTTTAAGAAGAACGAATTAAATAGAAAAAAACAGAGAGATCTTTTTACTTACGCCAAGAAGATTGGTATAATTATTTTTTCCACTCCGCAAGACAATAGTTTTAAAACAGTTGATTATTTGTGCGGTCGAGAAGTAAATATGCCGGCGATTAAAGTTCCGTCCGATGATTTGACTAATCTGTCGATGCTCGCTTATGTCGCGCGCAAGCAGAAACCGATAGTTATTTCTACGGGCATGGCTACCCTAAATGAAGTAAAAGATGCGGTTAAAACAATAAAAAACCAGGGCAATAATAAAATAATTATTTTAAAATGCACGTCGCTTTATCCGACTCCGCCCAAAGAGGCAAACCTAGCCCAAATCAAAACTCTGCGAGATATTTTTAAGGGTTGTCTGGTTGGTTTTTCCGATCATACAATAGGATCAACCGCCGCGGTTGCTGCTACTATGCTCGGCGCGATCATGATCGAAAAACATTTTACTTTAGATCATAATTTACCTGGTCCGGATCATTGGTTCGCCGCTGATCACGCCGAGTTAACGCAATTAGTTAAACAAGTTCGAGAAGCTGAGAAGATGATAGGTAGGCCTGATTTAGTTTTATCTAAGGCCGAAGGTAAGATAAAAGCCATTGCTCGTCGTAGTCTTGTAGCGGCCAGGCAGATAAAAAGAGGGCAGAGGATAGGTGTTTGCGACCTTGAGTGTAAGCGGCCGGGCACGGGATTACCGCCAAAGTATCTACCAAAAGTAATTGGCAGAATCGCCCGCCACGATTACCGCCCAGGATATATTTTCACTAATAATGATTTAAAATAATATGGACAAAAAAATAAATATTTCCGAGTTAATCAAAATGCCTGACAATCCGTTTCACCCTTTAGTTTATATCGGTGGCACGCCAAAATTCGGAAAAAATGTTTATATCGGTCTTCTCTCCGAAGTCACTGCCAAAGGTTCGTCGGTTGAAATCGGTGACGACTGCGATATTGCTTCTTTCGTCAGTATTAATGTGGCCGATTCGCACAATCGGACTATCGGCTTGGCGGAAGAAATCGAGCGCAAAGAAATAGTTATTGAAAATAATGTTTTTATTGGTTCGCATTGTTTCATCGGCGGCGGTGTAGAGATCGGCCATCACAGCGTCGTGGCCGCTGGTACGATTATTACTAAGCCATGTAAGATTCCGCCTTATTCGTTGATTGTCGGCAACCCCTTTGTCGTTAAAGCAGGCTGTTATAAAAAAGCCGCTCAAAAGGCGCGACAAAAATTTTGTAACTAAAATTTATGTCTAAGATAGATATTCTATTAGCTTACCCTAAAACCACCAGAGACTCTCCGGTGAAACTTTTACCGTTGTCAATTTTATTTCCTGGCGCGATGTTTGAAAAACAGGGCCTGAAAGTTGAATATTTTGATGAACGGTTTGATTCTGAAGAGATGCTGGTTGATTTAGTAAAACGGTCAAAAGAAATCGGCGTCAGCGCTTTTACCGGCTATCAAACCGGCCAGGCGGCAAGAATTCTTAAATTGGCCAAAAAAGTTAACCCAGAGATAATCGCTGGCGTAGGCGGTCATCATGCCCGTTTATTGCCGGAAGAGGTTTTAGCCGAGCCATTCGTTGATAAAGTTTGGACCAACAGAGTTTATGGCGAAGATCTTTTTCCTTATAATCAGCGTACCAAGGTTCATTTCGAACGGACAGATATGCAATATTTTACTTCTCGAGGATGTCCTTTTGGTTGCAGATTTTGTGCTTTAAGTTCTCCCTGGGAACCAAAAAATATAAAAGACTTGGATCGAGAGTTAAAAATTATTCATCAGGATATTGGTTTTAAGGAAATATCTTTTTCCGATCCGAACATTGCGCATGGTGTTTATAAAGAAAGCGGCAAAATTATGAAATTGGATCGCGTGGAGAGAATTAGGCAGATAGGTAAGATCATGAGAGATATTGAGGTAAAATGGGATAGTAATATTCGCGCTAATTATATTACTGCGGAGCTGGTCGAGACCCTGGCTGAAGCCAATTGTTTTTCCTTAGAAGTCGGTTGCGAATCGGGCAATGATTTTTTTTTAAAAAATGTCATTAGAAAAGGCGAAGGCATAGCGGAAATAAAAAACGCGGCTAAATTATTTTGCGGTTCTGGCATATCAGTGATGTATAGTTTTATGGCGCATATGCCAAGAGAAACCAGGGTGATGCTTAATGACACTTTGGACATGATTGATTGGCTGGTTGATAATGATCCCAACGCTCGAGTTTCTATTTTTAATTACGCGCCCTATCCGGGCACGCCCATGTATCAAGACGCGGTTGACGGCGTAGAGGGTTATCCGAAATTTATCCCGCCGACGACGATGGAAGACTGGGGCAATCTCGGTTTAATGATATCGCCGCTTTATTGGATTACTGGTTTGTGTTTCCGCCAGGATAATTCGCGCAAAAATTTTCCCGGAGAAGATTGGCAACTGATCGAGCCATATATTAAATTGGCTCAGAAAAAATGGCGAGAGCGAGAAATCGATGATTTTCCCACTAAAGAAGTAGAAACACTGATTGCTCGGCAGGTGGAAAAACATAGAAATGACATAAAATCAATTAACTAGCGATGAATATGAAAAAAAATATATTAGTTGCCGGCGGCGCCGGTTTCATCGGTTCTTATTTAGTGGATAAATTAATCGCTTTAGGAAACGAGGTTATAATAGTTGATAATTTAAGCACGGGTAAGAGAGAAAATCTTAATTCAGCGGCCAGATTTTATGAATTGGACATAAGAGATAAAGAAAATTTGAGAAAGGTGTTTGTAAAACATAAGATTGATTATGTTATAGATGAAGCCGCTATCATCAATCTTAACGTCATGCTTGAGGATGTGATTGAAGATGTTGGCGTTAGCGTTTTAGGCGTAATCAATTTATTAAAATGTTGTGTTGAATTTAAGGTAAAAAAATTTATTTATGCTTCTTCGGTAGCGGTGTATGGTCGGCCAGAGAAATTACCGGCCAGAGAAACTGATGAATTGGCGCCGATCTATTCTTATGGCATAGCGAAAAAATGCGCCGAAGATTATATTAAGTATTTTTTCGAATATCACGGTTTGAATTATACGATACTGCGTTATGCTAATGTTTACGGCCCGCGTCAAACCATCCGTGGCACGGTTGGCCTAATAACGATTTTTGCCGATCGTATTATGAAGGGTCAGCCATTAATAGTTTACGGCCAAGGGGTTGAAACTAGAGATTATATTTATGTTGATGATGCCGCGGACATAACTTTGAAGATGTTAAAAATCGGCGACAGGGAAATTTTTAATGTCGGTTGCGGTCGCGGTATTACGGTTAATGAGGTTTTTGACTGTTTTAGCGAGGCGGCCGAGTTTCCCTTAAAAAGAGAGAACAAGCCGCTTCGAGGAGGAGAAATCGGCAATTTTTATTCCGACAATACTAAATTGGTAAATCGTTTTAAAATAACACCCAAGATTTCAATTAAAAAGGGGGTAAAGAAAACTTTGGCTTATTATAAAAATTTATGATATTAACGGCGCATCAACCAGTTTATTTACCTTGGCTTGGTTTATTCCATAAAATAGCGTTGAGCGACGCTTTTTGCTATTTTAATGATGTTCAATACCAGGTTAAGGATTATAATAGCCGCAATAAAATTAAAACCGCTAATGGTGCGATTTGGCTGACGGTTCCGGTTTTGACAAAAGGTTATCGGGAAAAGAAAATTAAAGAAATTGAGATTAATAATTCAATTGATTGGCGTAAAAAACATTGGAAATCAATTTATTTAAATTATAAGAAAGCTCCGTATTTTAATAAATACGCAAATTTTTTGGAGGAAACTTATAAAAGAGAATGGCGGTACCTGGTCGATCTCAATGAAGAAATGCTAAAATGGTTTTTAGAGCAGCTGGGAATTAAAGTTGATTATTTTAAGGCCTCGGAATTAAATTTTCAGAGCTATAAATCCGAATTGGTGCTAGACATGTGCAAAAAATTGAGAGCCGATAGCTATATTTTTGGAGCTTTGGGCAAAGATTATGCCCAAGAAGAAAATTTTGTAAAAAATGGCGTAAAAATTTATTTTCAGGATTATAAGCATCCGATTTATCCGCAACTTTATGGAGAATTTATGCCATACATGAGCATTATAGATTTATTGTTTAATTGCGGAGAAAACAGCTTGGCAATTTTAATGTCAGGCAATATTACAAGACAAAATTTAGATTTTAATTGAAAATTATGAACAAAATTTTAGTAGTTGCCGCCCATCCTGACGATGAAGTTGTTGGTGTCGGCGGTACAATCTTAAAACACATTGGCGTTGGCGACCGGGTTAGTATTTTGCTTTTAGGCGATGGTGTAACTTCCCGGGGCGCTAGCGTCACTGACATTAAAAAGAGAAGAGATCAGGCAAAACAAGCAGCCAGAGTATTAGGCGTCGAAAAAGTTATAGTAGAGGCTTTGCCGGACAATAAGTTTGATTCCGTGCCGCTACTTGATATTGTAAAGAAAGTGGAGAAAGTTATTTATATCATTAAGCCAAATATAGTTTATACGCATTTTGGCGACGATTTAAATATTGACCATCGCTTGACTTTCCAGGCGGTTTTAACCGTTTGCCGGCCGCAGCCGAAATTCTTTGTTAAGAAAATTTTAGCTTTTGAGACCTTGTCATCAACCGAGTGGCAGGTGAAAAAGAAAAATAAGCTTTTTTGCCCCAGTGAATATAATGACATTGGCAAATTTATTAATAAAAAAATTAAGGCCATGGAAATTTACAGCGATGAATTAAAGAAATATCCTCATCCCAGGTCAAAAGAGGGTATTAGAATTTTAGCTCAATATCGCGGACTGGAAGTCGGTTATAAATACGCCGAGGCTTTTCAGGTAATCAGACAGTTGAAAGATTAATAATAATTTTAATATGATAGAAAAGAAAGACTTAAAAGGCAGAAGAATTTTAATTTTTCAGCAGCGGGGCTGGGGGGTTACTATTGGGCATTTTTTGGCGACCAAACTGCAAGCCGAAGGGTGTAAGCTGGCGGCCTTAACATTTAAAAAAAGTCTCCATGAGTATGTGTTAAGCCAAGCTGAAGTCAAATATGAGTTGATCATCAACGACGATGAAATTATGGAAAACCCTAAAGCATATTTGGCAGCAGACGATTATTCGTTAAAAGCTATCTGCGAAGACCTGGGGGTTGATTCTATTTGGCCGATTGTTATGTCTCTAAGAAATCATGTTTATTCATATAAAGATGAATTTTATTACAGCTATAAGCAGAATGTGCCTGATGAAGAAATTATCGATTACATTAAAGCGGTCTATAAATATATTAAAGAGATATTTCATAAATTTAATCCGGAAATAATAATCGCGCCGAATTTTGTGGCTTTGCCGCATATTATGTTGAATCTTTACGCGCAAAAAAGGGGAGTGATTATGACCACGGTTACCGACTGTAAAATAAAAAATTATTGTATTTTTACTCATGATTACAATGAGAGCAGCGGTCCTTTTTACGACCGAGTGGACGCGCTCAATAACGGTTTGGCGGAAACGGCCAATCGCGAGAGAGCCAGAATCTACATTAAGGATTTCAGGCAAATTTTTAAAAGGCCGGTTTATGCCGAAATTTACGAATTAGATAATAAAAGAACTATTAAAGGGAAAATAAGGCATACGCTGTCGCCTTATTATCAAATTTTTATTTGGTATTTTAGAAGATCGATTAATCACATGAAAAATATTGGTATAACCGTTGATTATCGGCCGCCGAAAATTATTCTTCGGGATCATTATTGTCAGGAGCGATATAAAAAAATTGCTAATAATTTAAATTATTACTCCTTCGCTAAAGTTAATAAATTTGTCTATTTTCCTTGGCAGTATCAGCCGGAAGTGGCAACCGATGTTATTGCCCCTTACTTCATTAATCAAATAGAAGTCGCCAGGCAAGTTGCCATGTCCCTGCCCGATGATTATACTTTAGTGGTGAAGGATCATCCGGCCATGCTAGGTTTTCGTTCGCCCGCTAACCTTGAGAGAATGGCTAGGACGGTTAATGTTAAATTAATTGATTATCGAATCTCTAGCGAGCAGGTTTTAAAAAGAGCCAGCCTGGTTATAAGCCATAATAGCACTACCTTAGCCGAAGCCGCGTTTTATAACAAGCCGGCGATACAGTTAGGTAATTTAGGTAAAACCTTAAAATTACCGAATGTTTTTAAATATACCGATCTGCCCAACTTATCAAAGAAAATAAAAGAAGTTCTAGGGGTTGATTTAAAGACCGAGGACTACGAACGGAAATTGGAAAATTATGTAGCGGCGGTTTACGATACGGGATTTGAATTGGATTATTGGGGTATTTGGGAAAGAGGCAAGCAAGGGGATATGGAATATCTTTGGCAGATGTGGTTTAAGTTAATTTTTGGGTGCTTAAAAGATTGATATTTTGCCATAACTTAGATAAAATACGGGTATAATTTACAATTAAACATAAATCTATGGTTA